>CAYOVG010000571.1:0-2814 GCA_964407285.1 uncultured Syntrophobacteraceae bacterium | reverse complement strand
GACAGCGATGGGGACGACCGGATTGCCCGTGCCTTTTGAGACGACAATGTTGCCCACGTAGTTCTTCCCTTGCATCGCCGTTTTGAAGTATTCGCGGTCGGGGACCTTTATTCTCTTCTGGGTGCCGTGACGAGCATCCGCGTAGACGACTCCGCCGGGGTCGACAACTATGATCGTCTCATAATTGTTGCCCGCTATCCCAAGTAAACCGACGAGTTGACGCTGGACCGCCTCGATCTCCGCGCTCGAATTGTCCAAACCCTCTCGAGCCGTCTTGGAAGCGGCAACCAAAACCGTCTCCTTGATGGCGATGGACTTCAGCATGTCCACTTCTTTCGCAAGCGCATACTGGATGAGGTCCGCAAGACTCCCGCCGGTCGCCACGACTTGTGTTCTGAAAAGGTCTTCCATTCCTTTCGAGGATTTCACAGTGCTCGCTGTCCCCAGGGACAAGGCGGTAATCAGCATTACCGCGATCCCACCCCAAACCAGTTTTGCCGTTAACGTCATACTCCTTGACATAAAATCCTTTTCCTCCCAGATGGGTATAGAGACTCGGCATACACGGGGGTGCGGCGCCGGGGGAAAGAGAAATCTCCCGGGCCGCCCGGCATTTCCAAAACCGCAAGCGGTCCGTCTTGAGGTGACGCCGCCATCCATTTTCCTTGTTCATGCAAACCGGCGCGATGAAGCGCTTTTTTTTCCAGAATTAAGAGCAGGGTGACGGCACAATTTTGCAATTTGCACGCCAAGAACAACCGGCACAATGAAGACCAGGCGGCGCCGTACCCACCTAATTTCCATGGGGCTAAGGGGATTCCGCCGAATGCCCGATCCTTCAATCCTTGAAGATTGATATAATTATTATATTTCTTTCACAACATCGGCAAAATATCTCATATCGTCCGGACCGGGAGAGTTACAGGCCTTTGGGATTGACCGGCCCCATTAAATCTCTACCGGTTTTTGTCGAGGAAGATGATCCCTATGTCGGTTCCCAATCCCGGTTTGCTCCTGATATCCAGAGATGCTCCTATCTTCTCGACAAGACTACCGACGATGTAGAGACCCAGCCCGTGGCCCGCCGGTTTGGTGGTAAACCCTTTCCGAGTGAGCTTCTCCAGGATTGCCGGTTCGATCCCGTCGCCGTTGTCGGAGACTACGACAGACCTCTCGAGAGGAGAGTTCTTGACCGCTATCGCGATTCTTTTCGAGGGCTTACGCACGGTCACCAGTTCCTGGATGGAATTGAGAATCAGGTTCTCGATAATATCCTGGAGATAGGTTTTCACGACTTCGACGATGAAGGGGGATTCCGTGGGGGTAAAGACGATTTCTATACTGTCTTTGCAGACGTACTGGAATCTCGCCGCACACTCCCGCACAGCTTCGTTTACGTCGATGTTTTCAACGGCTTCGGCGGACTCCCGGCACAAGGACATCAGCCTGTTGTTGAAAAGACTGGCTTGCCTGGCTTCACGGGCAATACGCTCGAGGCTTGTATGGACGGCGCGTCCGGAGTCCGCGGCGCGCAAACCGAATTCCGCATTACCCATGATGGCGAACAGCAAATTGTTCATCGTATGGGAGGACCGGGCGACGGCGAGCTCCATCCGTTCCCGCCATAAGAGGTTATCGGATTCGTTCAGACTTCGGCCGTCGACGAAGATACCGTTTGAATCGTGCTTCATTCTCTTGATGAGCGCATGGATCGCCATCTCTATGGTCCGTGAGTTGAACGGTTTTTGGATGAAGTCATGCACTCCCAATCTCATGGCCTCGACAGCGACGTCCAGGTTTCCGTGCGCCGTGATGAGAATCTTCCACAAGCTCGGATCGATCCCGTTTAGCTCCTCGAATAGTTGGAGACCGTTAAGTCCCGGCAGCCTGTAGTCGGATATTACGATTGATGCGGCCTCCAGGTTCCGGATATGCTTTAGAGCTTCCTCCGCGGTCTCAAACGAACGGAACGGAATTTTCTTTCTTCGAAAGCAAAATTCGAGGGAGCGGCGGATGCTCTCATCGTCGTCGACCAAAATAATGCTGACGTCTCGAATAGTGTCAATGCTACTCATTTACATACTCTTACCGGTGATGTCCATTGTCGTCTCGCTCCGGATTCAGGCCCGCATGCAGGCAGGGTGAAACCGGGAGCCGGGGAAGGGGCTGTTTTTGTGCTCCATCTCTCGAACGCTTTCCATCCGGAGTGTACGGTCGAAGCCGCGTTGATGCTCGGCTGCCGCCTTTTCCACCTGCTCCAGGCGCCTGTGCATTTCTCCGTTGTTGTCGAGTTTCTTCGCTTCGGCCAGGGCGTTTTGGATTGTCGCGGATTGCTTTTCGATCTGTTCCAGGATGGAGCCGTCCCCATGGTCCAGCAGCTCGACCCCGTTCAGTATACGCTCCGTCATCATCCACATAATATGCCGCACTCCATTTCCGTAAATAGAGCCGGGGCATTGAATCAGCAACACGTATTTGGTTTCATGCCTTGACACGACGTAATTGAGCATAAGTCATGCCATGATGATCATATGTTTTTATTCGTTTCATTTCAGCAGGTTGCATATATGCGGATATCAGAGGCGTAGAGGAGGCAGTCGGCCATTCAGCCAACATCGTTTGGCCATATGGTCATTTGGCCAATTTCTTAAGAAAGCTTCATCTGCTTCTTGCGATAGCGGAAAGCATAATAGCTCATGTTGAGGAGTTTTGCGGCCTGACGGTCGTTGCCCTTCGCTTTGTGGAGCGCTTCCTTGAAACGGATGTTCCAGTCCGAATTTGGCTAACCTCTAGGAATAGAAGGGGTAAAGCAAA
>CAYOVG010000570.1:0-2831 GCA_964407285.1 uncultured Syntrophobacteraceae bacterium | reverse complement strand
CGGGCGGTGGTGGCGCGGGCCAGAAAGTCCTCCAGGGAGTCGGGCAACGCGCGCAAGCCGATGCGGCCCAGACGGGCGGGCAGATCAGACGTCAGTGTCTCGGGAGAGGACATCGTACACCTCGATATCGGGGATTTGGAGATCGACGGCGGCCAGTTCCGGCCGACGGCTGAGATCGACCGGTCGGAATCGGTCCGGGCCGCGTCGGCGGCGGGTCAAGAGGAAGGCGACGGAGGCGACCCGGGGCGTGTCGCGTTCGAGCGCCTCGCGCAAGGCGGCGTCGAGTTCGGCGGCGCCGTATTCATCGAGGAGCCGCTCCAGTTGGGTGGTCTGACGGGCGGCGGATTCGCCGCGGCGGAAGGCGGCTTCCAGAAAGGCCTCGGCGGTGGGGACCGCGGTGCCCAGTCGACTCGCCGCGCTCGCGCCGATGGCGCGACGTTTCTCCTCCAGCAGGGCCTCGATATGGGCCGGGTGGGCGATCGTCTGTCCCCGGTCCCAGGAGCGGACATGCTCGGCCACCAGCTCGGAGGCGTCGAAGATCCGCACCCGCCGATCGGAAGCCACCAAGGTCAACGGGCGGTCAACGGCCTGGGGCGGAATCGAGTAGTCGTTCAGATCGAAGCGGACGTAGATCACGCGCCGCGACCGGACCGGACGCACCAGATCGGTTTCGAACCGATGGGCGGGCAACGGCAGCAGCGTGGCGCGTTCCGCTTCGAAAACCTCCCGGACGGTCCGGGACCGATCTCCCGGCCACGGTCTGGCGTGGGCCACCCGATCCCGCCACTCGGCCGCTTGCCGGTTGAAGTCCTCCAGCGTCGTGAACGGGCGGGCGGCAAAGAACGATTGCCGAATGAAGGATATCGCTCGCTCGACGCGGCCCTTCTCGTTGCCCCGGCGGGGTCGGCAGGGCTGGGGCAGGAAGTGATAGTGGGCCGCCAGCTCCAAAATCCGGGGATGAAAGTGGACCCCCTCGCCCCGCCGCTCCAGCACGACACTTTTCAAGTTGTCGTACAGCAGAATCCTGGGACAGCCCCCCAGTCCATGGATGGCGCGCACATGCGCGCGCAAAAAGGTCTCCATTTCCTGGTCGAAGCAGAATTCCAAGGCCAACGCCCGGGAATGGGACAAGGTCAGCACGAAGCAGGAGAGGCGCCGCCGGGCGCGGCCAATGACCACTTCGCCGAAGTGCGCCCAGTCGACCTGGCCCTGCTCACCGGGAAACACGCGCAGTTTCAGGAACGCCTCGCGGGGCATCGGCCGTAGATCGCGCACCACCCGACGCAACTGGACCACACTGCCGTCATAGCCGCGTTCGCGCAGCATCTCGTACAGCCGCGTGGCGCGCAGTCGCGGATGCCGGGCCAGGGTCTCATGCAGAAAGGCCATATACGGGTCGGTCAGCCGCCGCCGCTGCAGGCGGGGCTGCGGGCTGGATTCCGAACGCACCGCCCGAGTGACCGTCTCGTGGTGTAGCCCCAGTTCGGCCGCAATGGTGCCGATCTTCCAGTGCTCGGCGTAATGCAGGTGACGGATCCGGACCACCAACTCGGGGCTGATCATCGTCTACCTCCGATCGTAGGGTTCGAACAGGTGACTGCGCCGACCGCAACGGACACAACGGAGGAAAAACACATCTCCGGCTCTCCTCGCCCCCGGTTTGTCCAGCCATCCGCGGGCCGAACGGGGGGCGCGCCCTACCGTGACACACGCCGGGCCGGGTCGGCTACTATGATCCGTCACGCGGACGTGTAACCGCCGAATGTCGGGTCGGGCGTTCCGCTGCCCCTCGCCAGAAACCCCTGCTGCACGCTGACTTCGGCGACGGATTCGATATTCCCGTTGTCGATCCCGATGATCCAGCCGCCCTTCGGTACTTTGCTGGTGCCGGCGGTTGGCGGCTCGACGCTGCTGCCGGCGGGCGATCTGCCGACATTTAACGCCGCAGTACCCGTGCCCCCGGTCGCAGGTGCGGCATATCGCAAACGGCCGCTGACAGAACCGGCATGTGCGTTGCCGGCACAACACTTTCTGGCTGTGCGTCCTCCCTCTCCCGCACCGGGTGGGCAGGGGCGATGGATCGGTCACCGGGGCAGACGGCCTCCGGTTGCTCCCCATGGACCTGGCTTGCTGCGCGTTACCGGCGCGCCCCGATCGATTCTGGACCGGCCCCTTTCCGACCATGGTGCCCCGAATCTACCCCACAATCCCCCTGCTTTCCACCCTCGTCCAGCCAAGAGCCCGCCGGACGGCGGGGATGATGCTGGCTCACCCCCCACGTTTCGGTCTAAATATCCGCGGTTTCAGATGATCGGCGACAACGAAATCCGCTTCCATGTGGGGTGTCTGGATTACGTCCGGATCGACGTCGAGTTGAAATCGTTAGTTGGAACCCAAACCGGCCCCAGGCAAGGTTGGCGAGGGGCCCCAGGAGTCGGGGGGGCGTCGGATGTGCTGGATGGCGTGGGTCGTGGGCCGTCAGGTAGACGTTTCGGTCAGGAGGACGTCGCGGAGGGCTTGGCAAAATTCCGCCATCACTTCCTGTTGGGCGATACTGACCCGAATCCAGCCGGGGAAACGGAAACCCGTCATGGTCCGGATCATGATACCCTTGGCCATGAGTTTGCGGTACAGGAGCGTGTCGGACATCGGCACGCGGATCATGACATAATTGCCCTCGCCGCATTGGCTCTCCAGATTGAGTTCCGCGCACAGTCCCAGAACCTGCTGCTTGCCGTCGGCGATCATGGCCCGGGTGGCGGCGATAAAGCCGGTGTCGTCCGCCATGGCCGCCGCCGCGGCCTGCTGCGCCATAGCGTTGACCGAGTAGA
>CAYOVG010000569.1:0-2832 GCA_964407285.1 uncultured Syntrophobacteraceae bacterium | reverse complement strand
TTTCCGAAAGGCCCAGGCCACGCTGCACCTGACCCACTACCTGGTGCACCCCCTGATGGTTTTCATGGCACTGATGGCGCTGCCCCTCATCATGAGTCCCAGATTGCACATTTCTCCCATCACCTTTTCCATTCTCGCCGGCATCATCGTTCTCAGCGCCAGCGGTCCCTCCAGGATGTACTTCATCGCCGAGCGCTACTCCCGTGGGAACTACACCAGGCGAATCCTCCTGCTGCCTCTCCTGGTGTGCTTCGGTTGCGGTCTGGCGTTGAACAACGCGCGGGCGGTATGGGAGGCCCTGGCCGGCAAGAAGAGCGAGTTCATCAGGACCCCCAAGCAGGGGTCGGTCCAGAAGAAGAGATATCGAGCCGCGATAGACGCCACGTCGTTTTTCGAAATTTTCGCGGGCCTGTGGTGCCTCTCGGGCGTTCTGTTCTACTTCCAGATGGGAAAGTACCTGATCGGACACTTTCTTTTCATCTATGCTCTGGGTTTTTGCTACGTGGGATTGCTCTCGTTCCTCCACCACAGAAGGTAGAGGCGCGGGAGCGGAACCGGTCGAGGGAGAGACTCGGAGGGACAGAATCGTGGCGGCGCGGTCCGGTATGGACCGCGCCACAACACGTTCGGCGAGCGTTTTTCTATCTCATGGCCACTTCATGGATCGTGACATCGACCTCGTCCGTAGCCAGCCTCATCTTGCCCCCGATATCGCCCACCGCGCGAAGACCCTTATCGAAGACCGCCAGACCTTTAGCCCGCGTGTTTTCATCGATGCCCCTCATTTCCAGGAGGCTGTCGCGCATGATTCCGGCCACTCTCGCGTAGGTGCGCAGTACGGACTTCTGCTCTTCGGCCGTCAGGTAGCGCGGTTTATCCGAGCCCATAATCGCGATGGGCTTATTCAAATTCGCCTGCAAGTGTTCCACATACATGAGCGAATGGATGAAGGACACACAAAATTCATCCACATTCCCGTGCGAATGGCCGCCCTTCATCCCGGGAAGAAAGTTTCTCTCGTTGATGAAGGAGAAGAACACGAGGTCACCGTTCTGATTATTGGAAGATCTCTCTTGAGGAGCATACCCGGTGGTGACTAACATCAGCCTTTCGAAGGAATAATCGTCGTAGCCCTTGAGGTCGGCAAAGATCTCGCGGACGGCGCTGCTCCACTTGAGTCCAATCCGGTCCACATACCGGTGAAGAGTCTCATGCTCCCCGATGGCCAGCAACTCCTCGACCGGTTCACTCATAAAGGCGGTGGAATAGAACCACATGGCCTCGCCTTCCTCGGAAGTCACGGCATTGTAAATATCCTTGTAGTTGATGATATTCACATTGGAAATGAGGTCCATTCCAAATGTCTTTTTAATGTTTTCAACCCCTTGGGCAATAGCCGCCAGTCTCACATCGCAGTTTGAAACCTGTGACTTGAGACCGTTCGAGTCCGTGCCGACACAGCGGAATGAAACGCCGCTCGTTCCACCGGCGGCGGAATCACCCGACGACGATAGAGTTATGGGGCTGTAGCCCTTCTGATCTACC
The DNA here is from genome assembly GCA_964407285.1 of uncultured Syntrophobacteraceae bacterium. GTDB lineage: Bacteria > Desulfobacterota > Syntrophobacteria > Syntrophobacterales > Syntrophobacteraceae > CAYOVG01. The sequence goes on along the minus strand of CAYOVG010000569.1, from coordinate 1,287 downwards.
TGGATGTCGAAAGACTGATCCCCAACGGTAAAGGTGATGAAGAACCTGTCGCCGGGCACAACGGCATCGCAAACGACTTCAGGAAAGAGAGAGTAACCGCCCTTGACGAACGTCTCTCCCTTGCCGCCCTTGACGACCTCATCGTAGTAAGCCCTGTCGACCTTGGGTATTTCGAGATCTTCCGGCTTCATAACCCCGTAACGCCTGAGCTGGAACGTCCCGTCACCGTTTCTCTTTATCTTGTTCATGGGCTGCCCGTCGACGGAAACGTTCATTTCCTGCTGACACAGCGTCAATATTCCGCACACGTATCCGTTTATTTTAATGGGCTCGCCGCGTACGAGATCCTCTTTCGACACAACGGACGAATGCACCTTGCCGTCAATGACCTGGTAGAGCGTAAGGAGCTTGATCTTACCGGCAATCGCATCTCTATAGGAAGAAACACCCGCGGTCGTGGTCTGATATCCGGTCCGGCCGGCATTTGCGGCCGTCTGCGTGGAGATAACCTCGGAACCGATAACACAGATGGGCATGAATATCATCGTCAGGATGAGAGCGCAGCTTACCGCGCCCGGAATGGTAATGACGCGCTTAACACCGGCAAGCGGGGCCGGTCCGTCTCCCGTCCTCTTGTCCAACGATTCCTCTTTCCGATTCCCATTACTTCCGGAGTGTTTCCTTTTGAAATTCATCTTCCCTATTCCCTTCCCATATAACCCGGCTCAGGCAGTTGGAGCCCGCGATTCACGCTAAGGATCGACACTCTCGCGCCTCAATCCCCGGAACAACGCGGCCTCAAGCTCAGCCTCAACCCTGGCAGCCATTTCTGACCCCCTCGATTGCTAGAGAGTTAATGCAATATTTCACTTACATTCAGCAGAAAACCGATTTGGCCCGACCCAACATTCGGACGGGTAAGTGCTACCCCACAACCGATTCCGTCTCCTTGTTCAGAAGAGCAGAACTTATGCCGGATCTCGGCATCAATGCTCATCATACGGCTCGGCCGGTTCCATTGTGAAGAACCTTGTAAGATCCCGCGCCGGCGCTGGGGTACGCGCCGAATTCTTGCTGGTGGCATAAGAGGAAAACGGGATACAAAACTGTTTTTGGACGAATTCTTAATAATATGAGGCAAAAATAAAGTCAAATGATTTTATTCGGCTGTTTTCTACTGAATTCAGTCGGATGGGTCGGATTATAGGTATATAACAATGATGTGATTATGGGGGAATGGGGGGAATGGGGCGGGGGTGAATGGGTGAATAGGTGAATAGGTGAATG
>CAYOVG010000568.1:0-2865 GCA_964407285.1 uncultured Syntrophobacteraceae bacterium | reverse complement strand
CGGCCGCCTTGTCCCCCCGGCCTTGTAGTGGGAGCGGCCCCGGCCGCGGCCAGGCGGGCAGACATCGGTCGCGGCCGGAGCCGTAACCGCGCAATTGAGTCCCGGCTTCGAAATTGCGATCACGGATGGTTCGCACGCCTTGTCCGGCGTCGAATACCCGGTGTCTGCTTCTACTGCTGTGGAGGCGTGGTGTTCATGGCCATCAGCTTCTTGCTGGTCTCGTAGATCACCTCCATCTTGCGCTGGGAAATGACTTTGCTCACGACCCCCAACCCGAACACGGAATGGAGTATAAGTTTCCCTTCGCAATAACCGTCCGTCAGTCTGTACTCCGGGACACCTTCTCTGCTCGCCTCCATCAGCAACTGGCGCCAGTCTTCCTCCGTCTTCGGTCTGGATGCTCCTTTATGCAGCACTGAAGGGGCAAATTCCTCTACTCCCTCTTCATCGAGCAGAAGTTCATCCTCGGAGGCAAAATCCAGTTCGTCGGTTGAACCGAATTCGAGATCGCCTTCATCTTCGAATCCGCCTATCAGTTGATCGTCATCGACATTCTTCTTTACCATATCGTTTACACCTCGTATGTTGGAATTCTTCAACTCCCGTGTATTAAAACCGGAAGCAAAGGTCAAGAACTATCAATATAGGAAAAGCTGTTCCGGAATCAAGCCGATCCGGTGTCAATCGGGTCATTTGTCGTCGGCGGCCAGCCCGTGCTTCACGAGCCGGTAGCGGAAGGAACGAAAAGTAATGCCCAGAAGTTCCGCGGCCTTGAGTTTGACGCCATGGGCCTGCTGGAGGGCCTGGATAAGCAGTTCTTTCTCCATATCGGCAAGGTGCCGGTCCAGGTCCATGCCTTCGGGGGGCAAAGTGCTGGGGGAAACGGGCGCGGCGCAGTGCTGCTGCGCTCTCTTATAGGTGGCGAGCGTAAGGCTGTCCGGCAGGATGATGCTCGAGGATTCCAGGGCCACGCCCCGCTCGATGATGTTTTCGAGTTCGCGCACGTTTCCGGGAAAATCGTACTCTTTTAAGATATCCAGCGCATAGGATGAGAGCTTTCGGATGTCTTTCCCGAACGCCTTCCGGAATTTGGCCAGAAAAAACTCCGCCAGGATGGGGATGTCCTCGCGTCGCTCCCGCAGTGGAGGAATTCGAATCGGGATGACGTTCAGCCGGTAGAAAAGATCCTCCCGAAACGAACCTTCCATGACCATCTTTTCGAGGTCCCGGTTGGTGGCGGAGATAATCCTCACATCGACGGCGATATCTTCCGTACCTCCCACCAGCTTGATGGTTCTTTCCTGGACGAGGCGGAGCAGTTTGACCTGCAGAGCAGGAGAGAGTTCCCCGATTTCATCGAAGAAGAGGTCTCCGCCCTGCGCGCTTTCGACCAGTCCCTTTCTGCTGTGTACGGCTCCGGTGAACGCGCCCTTCTTATAGCCGAAAAGCTCGCTTTCGATCAACGACTCGGGTACTCCGCCGCAATTGACCACGACGAAGGGTTGATTGTTCCTGGGACCCTGGCGGTGGATCGCCTTGGCCACCAGTTCCTTGCCGGTTCCGCTCTCTCCGGTTATGAGAACCGTGCTGGTGGTGTCGGCAACCCTTCGTATCAATTCGTAGATCTTCTGCATGGCCGGGCTCTCGCCGATGAGGCAGCCGAAATGGAGTGGACCCTCGTCCTCCCCCTTGCGCAACCGGCAGTCGTCTCCTTTGCACGCGAGCGCGTTGGAGATGACGGTTCGCATTTCATCGATGCTGAAGGGTTTCGGGAGATAGTCGTAAGCGCCTTCCTGCATGGCCGCCACGGCCGTTTCGGTGCTGGCGTAGGCGGAAATGAAGATAAAAGGCGTGGCGGGGTGGATGGCCTTACAACGTTTCAAAACGTCGAGACCGCTCATGGGCTTCATGCGTATATCGCTTATCACGAGGTCGAACGATTCGCGTTCGAGCAGGTCGAGAGCGTCCTTGCCGTTCGCGACGCACTTCACCTCGTAGCCGTCCTTCTGGAGCATAAGTTCCAGGAATTCACGCATGCTCCTCTCGTCGTCCACTACCAGAATCCTGGATCTATGATTTTGGGAACTCATCGATTCAATCTTGAATATGCTATCTTTCCATCGACCAGAGTCATGAATACCTGCCCCTGCATCTCACGGCCATGAAAGGGGCAGTTACGGCTTTTGGAATAGAAAGTATTGCAGTCGAGAATATAGTGGGTTTCCGGTTCGATGACGGCCAGGTCGGCCGCTTCGCCCTTGCGGATACTGCCCCCGGAGATGCCGAGAATGCCGGCCGGATTGCAGGATGCCCTGGCAATGGCTTCGGAAGGCGTGAGCACTCCCTCCCACACCAGGCCGAGGATCAGCGGCAGGGCGGATTCCATGCCTATCACGCCGTTGGCGGCGTATTCGAATTCGGTATCCTTCTCAACGGAACTGTGGGGGGCATGGTCGGTCGCAATGGCGTCGATCGTGCCGTCCGCCAGTCCCGCCTTGACGGCCTGGACATCCGACCTGGACCGAAGGGGCGGATTCATCTTGAATACGGAATCGTATGTCATAAGCTCGTCGTCGGTCAGCGTGAAGTAATGAGGAGCGGTCTCGGCCGTGACGTTTATTCCCCGCCTCTTGGCTTCGCGAATGATGCGCACGGAGCCTTCCGTGCTCACGTGCGCGATATGGAGCCGGCCGTGGGTCAGTTCCGCCAGGAGCACGTCGCGGGCGATCATCACTTCCTCGGCCGCGCTGGGGATGCCTCGTATGCCGAGAAGCGTCGAGGCGAAACCTTCGTTCATGAATCCGCCGTCGGAAAGATGGAGGTCTTCGGCATGGCTGATCACGAGGAGGTCGAAAACACGGGAGA
>CAYOVG010000567.1:0-2866 GCA_964407285.1 uncultured Syntrophobacteraceae bacterium | reverse complement strand
GCGTTTATCGCCGTCCCCATCGGCCCCGTGCCCCATCCTCGCCTCGGGAGCGTCTGCGCCGCCACCCCGAATGGAAAGCCGGCGCGAAGCCTCGTCACCGTGCTGGAGCGCAACGCCGGCTCATCACTCCTGGAAGTCCGGATCGAAACGGGCAGGCCCCACCAGATCCGCATCCATCTCGCCGCCGCGGGCCATCCCCTCGTCGGCGACCCGCTCTACGTCGCCGGAGGCGGTATCGAGATTGCCGGAGGCGGAACCGGGGAATCCGAAACCGCACTCCCGGGAGACTGCGGCTACTTCCTCCACTCGGAACGCCTTTGCCTGGTTCACCCCACTACGGGCGCCCCCCTTGAAATCCGGTGCTCCCCTCCCCCGGAACTCAGATCAAGGCGCTCTTCAGTTAATACTTCAAATTGATTACAATAATCAGAACGCACTTGAGACCGAAATCGGATTCGATCTCCATCTGATAGAATAGCCGCAACCACGATGAACCGTAAGACACGGTACCGGAGGATACTTCATGCCGTTCACTCTCCGCTCCCCTTCGGAAAGGAACAAGAAGAACACGATGGAGCACCCGCCTCCATCCGAAATGGCGCAGATCGTCAAGCGCAATATCAACGCCTTGATCGAGCACCGTCGCGCCCAGGAAAAACGAAGAACCATCGAAGATCGCATAGCCGACGTAATCACGACTTTTACCGGCAGCATGCGGTTCGTCTACCTTCACATGGTGGTATTCGGGCTCTGGATAGCGATCAACCTCGGCTGGATTCCCGTCCTGCCGCGTTTCGACCCGACTTTCGTCATTCTGGCTATGACGGCATCCGTAGAGGCGATTTTTCTCTCCACTTTCGTTCTCATCACTCAGAATCGCATGGCCGTACTGGCGGACAGAAGAGCCGATCTCGATCTGCAGGTGAGCCTGCTGGCGGAACATGAAATCACCCGACTGGTGACTCTCGTCAGTCTCATGGCGAAACGGATGGGCATCGAAGAAGCCCTCGATCCGGAGCTGAGCGAACTGTCAAAGGACGTGCGCCCTGAAAAGGTCCTGGACACCATGGAAGAGATTACGGCGGATAACGAGGCTTCGAGCGAATGAGGAATGAATCCCGTGTGGTGAGGACGCGGGTTTTTCCGGTTGCTTCGGCGCCGTAACCGACCTTCTCCAGCGCCCGCTGATTTCCACCAAACCTCAATATTGACAAGCCCTTCTCATCCTGATATGTAGCGGATGCATGATTGGCTTTTGCGGATCTCGATGACCATTGCTCATTCTGCTGATTAGTGCTGCTTGCTGTCACGCTCATTCGATCCTTCCCCCGTCATCTGCCGGCTGCCGCCGGGTGTTCCGGTCAGCGAACGACCCGGCAGCGTAATGCCTTTGAATTCCGTCTATTGGTGTTGGGGCTTTCCGCCATTGGAGCGGGCCTCGGAAGATTACCGGTGGTCTTTCTCATGAAAGAGAATCGTCCGGCTGTTCCCTCCCGAGTCGGGGGGGGAACGGATAGATCGATTCCTCGTTAAGTCCCGAATTTGACCGGTGACTTTCTTGCCCTCAACAAACCCGTATGAAAGGAGGTGGGACCGTCCAGCCAGTTCCCGACGTTGAAAGGTTCCGTCTACACGGATCTGTTTATTAACTTCATCTCAATGCGCAACGTGTGAGGCCGCGGTTCCGTGCAATCGGGAGATTAGCGGATCGTACGCAGGTCTTCCCCATCTCCGGCGATCCGACCGCTGTGAGCGGAGGATACCCGGTGTGAAAGGCCGATGGCGCAGCAGTGTGATAGGGAGGATTAGTTTACATGAGTTCAACTGGAGCTTACGATAAGGCATTTACGGAATCGGTAAACGATCCCGGTTCCTTCTGGGGTAAGGCGGCTCAGGAAGTAGCCTGGCACAAACAGTGTGACGCGGTTCTCGATTCTTCCAACCCTCCTTTCTACAGATGGTTCGTGGGCGGGGAACTGAATTCCTGCTATAACGCCGTCGACGTTCACGTCGAAAACGGCAGAGGCGACCAGGTGGCGGTGATCTACGACAGCCCGGTTACGGACACTGTCAAGAAATTCACCTATTCGGAACTCAAGGAGAAGGTTTCCAAGATCGCCGGCATGTTGAGCGGTCTTGGGGTTACGAAAGGCGACAGGGTTATCCTGTATATGCCCATGATTCCCGAAGCGTTGATGGGCATGCTCGCATGCGCGCGCCTCGGAGCAATCCACTCGGTGGTGTTCGGCGGTTTCGCCGCCCGGGAACTTGCGGTGCGCATCGACGACGCCAAGCCCAAGGTCATCCTGTCCGCTTCCTGTGGAATCGAAGGAAAGAAGATCATTCAGTACAAGCCTTTGCTGGATGAAGCCATCGAAACGGCATCGCACAACCCCGAGAAATGCGTTATCTTCCAGCGTCCTCAGGCAACCGCCGACATGGTGCCGGGCCGCGACCTGGATTGGGCGGAACTGGAAAAGAAAGCCCAACCGGCGGATTGCGTATGGGTAAAGGCTACCGATCCTTTGTACATCCTCTATACTTCGGGCACCACGGGCATTCCGAAGGGCGTTGTCCGCGACAACGGCGGCCATGCGGTGGCGCTCAAGTGGAGCATGAAGCATATTTACGATATCGGCCCCGGCGATGTTTTCTGGGCGGCCTCGGATGTGGGCTGGGTCGTGGGACACTCCTACATCGTCTACGCGCCGCTGCTGATGGGCGCCACGACCATCGTCTACGAAGGAAAACCGGTAGGGACCCCGGACCCCGGCGCTTTCTGGCGCGTGATTTCCCAGCATGGGGTGAAGGCCCTCTTCACCGCCCCCACGGCGTTCAGGGCCATCAAGCGCGAGGACCCCAAGGG
>CAYOVG010000566.1:0-2940 GCA_964407285.1 uncultured Syntrophobacteraceae bacterium | reverse complement strand
GACGAGCGCGTCCCTGGTGGAGGACGCCCAGAACGAACCTCTTTACCTCGTGGTCCACTCCCAGGACGTGGGCAGGGGGAGGCCGGTCGAGGTGGAGGAAGTCGTGACGCGGCGCGAGGGGGGGATGATTGCGATGCGAAGCGAGCCGGGGGAAAGGACCGTTTTCGACATTTGCCTCCCTAAGGCCGACAGCGTGTCCGAACCGGGCAAACCGCGCGCAGCTTCGGCTCTTCCGGGAGGAGCGGAGCGGATTCTTCTCGTCGACGACGAAGAACCGATCGTGGAAATGTGCAAGAGAATGCTGGAGCAACTCGGCTACCAGGTGGCGGGAACGCAAGACCCCGTCGAGGCGCTCGATCTTTTTCGCTCCGAACCCGACCGGTTCGACCTGGTTGTCACCGACTACACCATGCCGCACATGACGGGTGGGGAACTGGCCGATGCGCTCGTCCGGATACGGCCCGACATTGCAGTGATTCTCTGCACCGGCCATGCGGAAACGGTATCGCAAAGCCGCCCGGTGAGTCGCGGGGTGCGCGAGTGCATCGCAAAACCCGTGGACAGGCATCAGATGGCCCGGGCTGTCCGCAGGGTCCTGGACGGAAATGGAAGGCAAGGGACGCCATGAGTTGTGAATCGACGGGCGACACCGTCAGAAGACGGGTGACGGCCATCGGTGTATCTTTTTTCGTCTCTCTTGTGCTGATGGCCATCAAATTCTACGCATACCGGGTTACGGGGTCGTCGGCGGTCCTGTCGGATGCCCTGGAATCCACCATAAACGTGGTGGCGAGCGCATTCGGACTGTACAGCGTGGTGCTGGCCTCCAGGCCGCCCGACGAATCTCATCCCTATGGGCACGGCAAGATCGAATACTTTTCCGCCGGCTTTGAAGGAGCGCTCATCATCCTGGCGGCTTTCGGGATTTTCCGGACCGCGTGGTCCCATATCCTCAACCCTCATGAAATTCCCGAACTGGACTACGGTCTCCTGCTCCTCGTCACGGCCACCGCGGTCAATCTCATCCTGGGCATGGGACTCATCAGGGTCGGCAAAAGCACCAGGTCCCTGGTGCTTGAGGCGGATGGAAAGCACATCCTGACCGATGTGGCGACTTCGTTGGGAGTGCTGGCCGGTCTCCTCCTGGTTCGCTGGACAGGGTGGTATCGCCTGGACGGCATCATGGCTTTTCTGGTCGGCATAAATATCATTTTCATGGGCGCCGGGCTGGTCCGGCAATCGCTGGCGGGGCTCATGAACGAGACCGATCCCGCGCTCTTGGAGGAGATCTGCAAGATCCTGATCGAGCACCGCAAGGACATATGGATCGATGTTCACAGACTGCGCGCCTGGCGCTCCGGGAGTCGCGTTCACATCGATTTTCACCTGATATTGCCTCGCGACTGTACGCTGGAGGAGGCTCACGACGAGGTCAAGGAACTGGAAGCCATATTGGGCGGTTATTTCCATGGCGAGGCGGACGTACTGATCCACGCCGACCCCTGCATCGAATCCGAATGCACCGCCTGCAATTTCGACCCGTGCAACCTGCGCGGGGAGACGCCCCAACACCAGGGCCTGTGGCGCCGGGAAGAGGTGACTTCCGAGGCCAGAATCGCCGAGCGGACTCCTGGAAACGATATCAACCACGAAGAGTAGGTTGATCTGTTACCACGAAAGGCATGAAGAGCACGAAACAGAAACGGGAAGCAGTTCCGTCTCCTTTCGAGTTTCCTCGAATCTTTCGTGGTGAATTAACCCGCAACCCGAGAAGGAGGCATGTCATGCGTATCGTGCTTATCGGTCAGGCAGCTTTTGGGGCGAAGGCGCTCGAGGCTTTGTTGGACAAGGGGGAGGATGTGGCGGCTGCTTATGCCCCGCCCGACAGGGGCTCCAAAGTGGACCCCCTGAAGGAGACGGCGCAGTCACGCGGCATTCCGGTATTTCAACCGTCGAGATACAAGGACGACGAAGTGTTCTCCCAATTCCGGAGCCTCCAGCCGGACCTTGCGGTCCTCGCCTTCGTGACGGACATAATACCCGCCCGTTATTTCGATGTCTGCCGGGAGGGCGCGATCTGCTATCATCCCTCGCTGCTGCCGCGCCACCGCGGGTCGAGCGCCATCAACTGGGCGGTGCTCATGGGGGATACGCGCACGGGCCTGACCATCTTCCGGCCGGATGCGGGTATCGACACCGGCCCCATACTCCTGCAAAAGGAGATCGAGATCGGTCCCAACGACACCACCGGCACGCTCTATTTCAACCATCTCTTCCCCATGGGGATCGATGCTATCGTCGAAGCCGTCGCCCTCATCAAGGAGGGAAAAGGGGCGGGGACTCCACAGCCCGAGGAAGGAGCAACCTACGAACCTCCGTGTGACGACCGGTTTGCGGCTATTGACTGGAACAAGCCCGCGCGGGAGGTCTGCAATCTCATACGGGGTTGTGACCCTCAGCCGGGGGCCTACGTGCAGTGGAAGGGGGATAAGGTAAGGTTTTTCGGAGTGACGATGGTGGAGGAGCCGACCGGTACGGCTCCGGGAACGGTGGTGCGGGTGGGTCGGAAGGAATTGCACGTTGCGGTTCCCGGCGGAAAGCTCATTATCGAAAAGCTGCGAGCCGGCAAGGGGGGGAAGGCTCCCGCCGCGGAACTTGCCGAAACCCTGGGATGGCGGACCGGGGAGATTCTCGGGATTGCCGGGTAGCGGCCCGAGGCCCGCTGATGGCTGATGGCCCACGAAAGGCGCCGAAATGGATGATGACTTTTTCGCGCCTTTCGTGTTTTTCGTGGCCTGTTCATGCCGGCGCTCGATTCGGCAAAATATACTCTAAACGGTCAAGGTCCGGACTTTCTTGAATGACTGAAAATTCCTCCATGTCAGCAGGAATGAAGAGTGAATGCAAATAAGGTTGTATTCGATGAGGCATAAAGAAGAT
>CAYOVG010000565.1:0-2956 GCA_964407285.1 uncultured Syntrophobacteraceae bacterium | reverse complement strand
GCGCGGGCAGCCGCGCGGGAGAGTAGGTCCCTGCCGGCCCCTTCCTTTTTTTGCCGCCCTGAATCTCCTTGAGCGTCTTCGCTCGTTTCACTTCTCCGGAAACTCGTGCGCGAAACAGCGCCGTCAATGGTACCTTTGCGGGTGCATGGAATAGGAATCCTTAAGACGCCGCATGAATTCCGAGGGTTCGTTTTCATAGTACATTTTGCGGACCCGGGGCAAGACGGCGTCCAGGTAACAGTCATCGCAGAGCACCAGGGAATTGTGCAGCATTTCTTCCCCGTCTTCGATAGCCTGTTTGCATTTGGCGCAGGTTGTCATCATTCCGCCTCTTTGATTTCACTTCGGTTGCGAAACCGCGCATGGTTCAAGCAGCACGCCATACACTAATCAAGCTTCAGGTAACCTGATACCGAATGAAAAGAATCACCCATTTGGGCGATGGGTGATTTTCCCTGTCCGCTTCATGGATGATCGAGCGGCAGGTAGAAATCCGTCCCGGCGGCTTCCGGCGCCCCGTGGGGCCTCAGGACAGTAGAATCCGGTCGATGTGTTCCGCGGTTTCACGGACCACGCAACGCTTTGCTTCGCTCGTCAATTGCAGGCCGCCGCTCTCGATTTTCCGCAGGTGGATTTCGAAGAGATCGACCAGGAGGTCGTTTATCTTTGCGTACCTCCCCGCAGCTCCGGAGGGCTCCAGTTGCTTCCCGCTCCAGATTCCCCACATGCGAAGGAAAAGAGCGTTGGTGATCCGTCTCATGAGATCGGCGAGGCCGGCCACCCGTTGGTCCAGGAAGACGGCGGTCCCCTCGTAGGCCTCACTCCCGCCGTTGGCCTCAGCGGCGTGAGGTCCGGAGGGCAATTCGAGCAACCCCTTGCCGCGCAAAGCCTGGAAAGCCGGGGAGCCTCTCAGTACGATCTGGTGGTGGTAGAGCACGTTTGCCGTAATGGCCAGATCGTTCAGCAGATGGTTTCGCCGGAGGAATTCGAGGTTCGTGCGTATGTCGGCCGGCGTGGAGAACGGTTCGAACATGATGAAGCCGATGTTCGGCTCTATGGAATGCTTGCGCAGGATGGCTACGGCCCTTTCGTTTTGGGCCACCGTTGTCATCTTGTCGAGTCTTTTGAGAGTCGCGTCGCTTCCGCTCTCGAGTCCGATGAGTATGTGACGGAGTCCCGCATCGGCCAGGGCGCCGATGGTTTCGTCGTGAATGTCGTTTACCCTGGCTTCCATGCCGAAACGGATATTGCGGCTGGAGAGGAGGGAAGCCAGGAGCAACGCCCTGTTTTGTCCCTGCCTTCCGGGGCCGAGGAAGTTGGGATCGGTGAAGTAGAAATCCTTCACGCCGCGCGCGGCTATGAGCATATCGATTTCGGCCGTGATGTTTTGAGGACTCCTGCCGCGCCACCGCGAACCGCCGCCGTGGAAGGGGTTGATACAGCAAAAGGCGCAGTGCCCGTAGCAGCCGCGGCTTCCCTGCAGGTTTGCCTCCGGCAGCCGAAACATGGCCTCGGTACGTACCGGGAAGGGAAGTTCGTCCAGATCTTCGATCGGTTTGCGCCGGCTGTGGACGACATTTCCGCACCCGTCCCGGCCTGCAAGCCCCGCAATGTCGGAAGAGGAGCGTCGGCGTCCGTTCCCGGACCTGCTCGCACCTCGATTCCCGAACCCACCACCGTCCAGCGCATCCGCCAGGTCGGCAAAGACCGGTTCCGGTTCGCCTAATATGACCCAATCGATTGCCGGGCATGCCCGGAGAATAGCCTCGAAGTGGAATGTGGGGTAGTAGCCGTAGGCGGCGATGCGGCCGGCGAGTCCTTCCCGTTTTACTTCTTCCAGCAAGTGGAAGAGTTCCCTGTCGGTCCGCCAGTGGTAGATCATGTGCACGCCCAGCAGGTCCGGTTTTTCCGCGGCGATTCTTTCCTTGATCGCCTCGTAGGAAAGACCGTCGAGATAGCCTTCGATGATATCCACGTTATGCCCGGACCTCTCGAGCACGCCGGCGGCATACCCCGAGAGCAGGCACGATGAGAGCGGGGTGTTGGCGATGTCGTTGCACCGTTGCGGGTCGAAAGCACGGGGGTGCTCGAGCAGCAATACTTTCATTTTCTCACCTCTTCACCTCATGCCACATGAACACGTTCTGCTGAAGGTGGCGTGTCTGCAACTTGTAGCGCAGGGTATCGAACGGCTTCGGGTTGTAGTAGACCGGGTAGAGCAGGTCCGTATCCGGCCCTATCACGCCTTGCGCCCGGGCGATTTTTTCGATGACCGTTCCCGGAAGTATCCGGATATTGTTCAGGACCACGGTCCCAAGATTTCTCTTGCGGCTGTGCAGATCGTAGATGCGGTCGAGAAGCCCCATCCCCGCGGCGACGGTCGCCTCCGTCTCGCCCGGCACGTTTACCATGAAGTGGTAGACGCTTATTACGTCGCTCTTCGCGGCAAGACCGGCCGCTCTCAGGATGTCGGCCTCGGTCATCCCTTTCCCGAGTACGTCCAGGGATTCCCGGCAAAGGCCGTCCGCCGAGAAGAAGAAGCATTCGCAGCCCGCCTGCTCGAAAAGGGCGATGTTGTTCTCATCCAGGTGGTCTTCCCGCATGAACCCGCTCCAGCGGATATCGAGTTTTCTGCGAAGAATTTCACGGCAGATCTCTTCCAGGTGACCGCGCGGGATGTTCAGAACCGGGTCCGTGAAGTGAAAGCTCAAAACGGAGTACTCCTTGCGCAGCATCTCCATCTCGTCCACCACGTTTGCGGGAGGGCGGCAGCGCAAGCCGCTTCCCTGCAGCTTCGGGTACACGCAATAGGCGCACCGGTAGGGACATCCCCGCTTGGTTTCGATCCCGACGGGAGCGACGTAGCTGTTGATGCCGAGGTAGGGAGCGGGGTCGAGCAGATGTCTTGCCGGGGGAATGTAGCGGCGGCCCAGGTCGAGTTGCATGGAAGTCGCCG
>CAYOVG010000564.1:0-2958 GCA_964407285.1 uncultured Syntrophobacteraceae bacterium | reverse complement strand
CCAGCTCTCCCCGGTCGTCAGGGAAGACGACTGGACCATCCTGCGGGAATTCTACAGTTCGGCGTACTTTTTCGACTGCCGCGCCCTCAGCCTTTCCGACCTGGTGGTGATCGAGCTGAAACACGTCTACCGCCAGTCGGACGCCCGCTTCATAGACCTCCTGAACCGGGTGCGCGAAAACCGGCTCGACCAGGCCTCCCTGCTGGAGCTCAACAGCCGTTACCGGAAGGATTTCAGGCCCGGGGAAAACGAGGGCTACATCACGCTCAGCACCCACAACAGGAGCGCCGATGCCGTCAACGAATCCCGGCTCGAGGGGCTGCCGGGGAAGCCGCGTTTGTTTCACGCCGAAATCGAGGGGGATTTTCCCGAGTATTCGTATCCGACCTCGCCCGCGCTCACCCTCAAGAAGGGCGCCCAGGTGATGTTCGTCAGGAACGACCCGTCGCCCGATAAGCTCTACTTCAACGGAAAGATCGGCAGGATCGCCCGGATCGGCGAGCATTCCGTTTCCGTGAAATGCCCCGGCGACGACGGGGAAATCACGGTGGAGCCCGCAACCTGGGAAAACATCAAGTACCGGATCGACCCCGCGACCGGGGAAATCAGCGAGGAGAAGGTCGGCAAATTCGTGCAACTCCCCCTCAAGCCGGCCTGGGCCATCACCATTCACAAGAGCCAGGGGCTGACGTTCGAGCGGGCCGTCATCGACGCGGGGGCCGCCTTTGCCCACGGGCAGGTCTACGTCGCCTTGAGTCGGTGCAAGACCTTCGAGGGGCTCGTGTTGAGTTCGCCCATTCCGGCCCACGCCGTCAAGACCGACGGGGCAGTGTCCGAATTCGTCGCGCGGACGTCCCGTGCCGCGTCGCCCGCGGAGAAGTTCGAAACCGCGAGGATACTCTACCAGCGGCGATTGCTCATCGAATGCTTCGACTTCGGGCGGTTGCGATCTATGCTCGGCCGTTTTGTTGGAGTGCTTCGCGCCCATGCCGGGACAGTCAAGGCGTCGGGCGCGGGCGACCTCCAGGAGCTGGAGGACAGGGCGAGGGCGCACATATTCGTGGTCGGCGAAAAGTTCCACAGGCAATTGACCGGGCTCTTTTCGGACGACAGGCCGCCGGAAACCGATCCGGCGGTTTTCGAGCGCGTAACCAAGGCCGGGGTCTATTTCGAGGAAAAGCTCGACTCGATCCTGGGCGAGTGTCTGCGGGCCCTGCGGCTGGACACGGACAACAAGGAAATCGCCAAGATCGCCGGGAGCGCCCTCGACGAAGTCAGGAAGGAAACGGCGGTGAAGCTCGCGGCGGCGCGGAGCTGCAAGTCCGGCTTTTCTCCCGCCCGCTACCTGCGCGCCCTGTCGTCCGCAGAAATAGACTCGAAGCCCGACAGGGAACGGGGAAGAGACAGGGAGAGGGAAAGAAAGAGCGGGACCGCGGAATACAGCCTGTCCGACGTCGAACACCCGGAGCTCTTCCAGGCGCTCAAGGACTGGCGCGCCGCGAAGGCCGGCGAGGCCGGCGTCCCCCACTACCAGGTTTTGCACCAGAGCGTGTTGATCCAGGTCGCGGCGGTCCTGCCCGACAGCCCGGCGGCCCTGATGAGCATCAAGGGGATCGGCAAACGCCTTTTCGCGAAATACGGAGAGGAACTGCTGGCCCTGGTTTCTTCCTATCGGCAGGAGCACCGGATCAGCGAGCCGGGTCGGCCGGCGGGGACGGCCGCTCTCAAACCCGGCGCGGGCGGCGGCGGTGTTCGCGCCCATGGCGCCGCCGGGTCGGCCGGCGGGGATGGGAAGCCCGTTTCGCTCGACACGAGGCAGGTGAGCTTCGATTTGTTCGACAAGGGATTGACCGTTGCCCAGATAGCCCGGGAGCGGGGCCTGGCCCATTCGACCATCGAAGGCCACCTGGCCGGTTTCGTGGAAACCGGCCGGATCGACATCGGAAGGCTGCTCAGCGGGGAAAAACTCGAAACCATCGGCCGGCAACTGGCGACAATGAAGGACAGGCCGCTCGGAGAGATCAAGCAGGCCCTGGGCGAGGACTATACATACGGCGAAATCAGGCTGGTCCAGGCCCACCGGAAGCGCCTGGCGGCGGGCGACGCCGCGCCGGGGCCGCCGGCCCGGGGCCTGACGAAGGCCGAGACCTGACGGAGGAAAGGATCGTAATATGGTGAAAGTAGGAAGAAATGCGCCGTGCCCTTGCGGGAGCGGCAAGAAGTGCAAGAAGTGCTGTCTCGCCGATTCGTGGACAGCACCGCCGCTATCGTTTCCCTGAATTCAATCTACTGGTTCGCCGAATACCTCGAAGGAACGGAATCCATCACGGAAGAGCGCAGAGCCATGATTCAAGGGTGGTGCATGGAACTCTACAATGCGATGTTCCCAGGTCTGGCGAGAACCGACCTGTCGGCCAGGGCTTTTGAAAAGTTCCCTGTTTGAGGAAGGAGTCCCGGGGTCGGGACGCGGCTCGGAGCACCACCCGCGAAGCGACTTCGGGATGCCGTAACGTAAGCGGCGGTGGGGACGCCTCAACCGGCGAGGGTGATCAGGCCGGCGGGGATGCCCGAACGTATGGCGATATGGCGCGATGGCGATATGCGACTTGCTCGCGGTGCGCCGGTTCCATCACCCGCGGGCTTGCTCTTCTCCCGCCTTCGCCTCGACGAGCGCCTCGCGGAACGCCTCCGGGCTTTCGCTCTTGAAGGCATGCTGCAGGAGGGTTTTGAGCGTATCCACGGTCTGCATGTCCTGGATCATTTTCTCCACATCTTCGGGAACCGCCCCGAATCGTATTCTCAGGGCCTCCATGACCATTTCCCTGGCGGTCTGCAGGGCGCCCAGGCGCATGCCCTGTTGAACACCTTGCTGAATGCCCTGCTGAATGCCCTGCTGGATACCCTGCTGAATGCCCTTCTTTATTCCTATCCGCTCGACACTGGTGACATAGGGCATGT
>CAYOVG010000563.1:0-2959 GCA_964407285.1 uncultured Syntrophobacteraceae bacterium | reverse complement strand
GAATAGACCCGCCTATTCTTGATGTAGCTCAGAAGCACGGCGACGATGTGTTTGCAAGGATAGCCGTCGTAGGGGCAACTGCAGGAGGCTCGGATGTTTCCCCCCTCCTCTCCGATCTCCACGTCGTAATCTCCCTGGCTACCAGCTACCTCCGCACTGATTATTTCGGTATCGGGGTCATAGGAAAGCTCGGAGACGTTTCCCGAAACGTAGTAATCGCGCCCTCCGGCATAAATCTTCGTCCCGGCAAATTCTTGAATCCATTCCTGCGTAAGATCGGTAAGTTTCATGGGCTATTCCTCTCGCCTGCTGAAGTGAAACAATCACACCAAAATTTTCCATCGGCCCAGGCGTGGGCAGAGGACCGCAGAGGCTCGTCCATATGAGAATTCGATTCTGTGCTCATCGGGCTTCGAGTCTGCCGGATGCCGGCGTTTCCGCAGACTCATCCTTGTCAGGTCTCGCACGGTGTTCTCCGAGAAATGGCTCTCATGCCCACAGTCGCAACGATAAGAGGAAGGGAACAGGAACTCAGCCATTTGACAACCTCCATTAGCAACTGAGAAGGAAGTTCCAATGATAGGAATTTTATCGTATTTATTGATGCCGGATAAGAGCATGCAGACATGTTTTTAGAATTCGGGCATGATTCAAAACAGGGTGACACTTTCAGGTCACCCCCGCGAACGCGGGGGGCCAGGAACGCTTGAGAAGCCATCCACCTGCAGACTCGGAGAATCAGAACCCCAGAGGTCAGAGGATCAGAGTCCAGAGGTAAAATGGGACGCAACTACCCGAAACCCGTCGTTCATGTACCTGAGGTTCGGGTCGTACCCGAAGCGGAGCCCGCAATGCAATGCGCCTTTCTTCAGATAGAATGCCCCACCCTTCAGCACCAGGCCGTTTCTTAACGACGCACTCAAGTCCTCACGACTATCACCACCACTCGCTTCGCTCTGCGTGGGATCTGACGACCACACGCTCCTCGTCCACTCCCAGACATTTCCCATCATCTCTTCCACATTGTAGGGGCTGCAACCCGCTGGGAAACACCCTACCGCATTGGTTGAGTCGATGCTCGTCTCTTCAGAATTCGCCCGCGTGTCGTCGGGAGGATCGTTGCCCCATGGATAAGACGGAAATGGATCGGGATTCGCGATCAAACGTAAAGAAATTGCGCCATCCTCCCAGTCCGGAATCTGAATGCCCCCGCGTGCAGCTTTCTCCCACTCGAATTCACTCGGCAACCGCACCTCCCACCCGGCGGGAATTATTTCGTTCAGCCTCAATCGCTCAGTTGCCCATCGTGTGAAGGCCCGGGCCTCGTACCAGGTAATCCCCACAACCGGGTGATTGGAAAGAACATAAGGCTCCCCGAGAACAAACGGTTCCTCACGTGGTGAAGCGTTCGTCAAATCCTTTATTTTGCCGGCCTTCCAAAGGCCATGCTCTTCCGCTTCCCTCCAGTAGCGTGGATTCTTGTAGCCGTCAGCCTCCACGAACTCCCGGAACTGGGCATTCGTCACCGGGTATCGGGAAATCATGTATTCGTAGGGAATATCAACGCGGCGCCCCGCTCTCGCGTTCTCTTTCGAATCGCCCTTATCCCCACCCCCGCCGCCCATCATGAAGGGACCGGCGGGTATCCTGCAAAACTCCATTCCCGCCACCGTCATCACCTCCGGCCTCGGGTCGCCCAGCTTTGCGAGGATGCGGCCGTTTGCGGCGCGGTCTACGGCCTCCAGGAGGTTATCCCGACGGAGGGCCGCCACCAGCCAGGACCGTACGCGAGCGAGAACCGCCATACCCGCCTCTTCTCGCTTCACGCCCGCCAGGCCGATCTCGAGAAGAGCATTTCCCGCGAGCCGCGCAAGCCTCCAGGGCTGGAGATCGTTGGCGGCGGAATCGTCCTCTTCCACATTGTGCGGGCAAACAGCGTTCACCGCGGCAATTGCCTGGCTCAGCCGATGGGTTCGGGCCGCGTGGCCGGCGGCAAGGATGAAGACTTCATGCCAGCGGTCCTGATCTTCACGTACGAGTTTCGCTACCGACCCGGGATAATCACCGGCCGTAAGATGACATGCGGCCAGAAACTCCTGAAAGGAACGGTGTGGGAAGGTGTACGCTTCCGTTTTGTGACGTACGAGCAACCCGGCTCGCTCCCGGATGTAATCGACAAACTCCTGCGTTTTGTTCAGATTGTTCGCCAGGTAGGGCTTCAACCATACCAGAATATCCCCCTCACCCACATCGGCGGTTTCGCCTTCCGTACGCTGCCGGGCGTGGGCCTCGAAGGCCACGCGGTAAATACCCGCTTCGACGTCGCTCATCTTCAGGTCGGGAATATTCAAGCGCTCCAGTATGCCTGCTTCGCTTCCAATGCGACTCTCCCACCGTTGGAGGAGAAGCTTCACCGCATCCGCATAGAGTTCGGTGCGGTCGTCGGGCAGCTCGCCTTTGAATGCGTGCAATTGAGCCATGATGGTGAGCAACAGCGGCCGTTCCGCGAGCTTTATGAGGTCCCTGAGCTTCAATGCCGACTGTAGCCGCTGCATGCGAGACGACGCCTCGGTGCGGCTGAAACGGCCTCGTTCCGCAAGGCGTTCATACCAGTTTTTCACGAACCGGTCGATCTGTTCCTCATTGAACGGGGCCAGCATCACCTCCCGGAAGTTCTGCAACCGCCAGGGCTGACCGATGTAGGCATAGGGGCGGCAGGTGACGATGGTCCTGTGATTGGAATAACGGCGGCAGAAGTCGTTGACGGAATTGACGATCATCTGTCTGCGGACCGTCGGCACTTCGTCCAGCCCGTCCAGAAGCATCAACAGCGGGATGTCGTCTCGTCTGATTGCCGAATCCAGCTCCGGCCAAAACCCCTCCAGTTGCATTTCGCTTAGCATGGCTCGAAGATAGCTCAACAGCAGGTTTGCGTTCCCGTTGCGGTTTCCACTCTCAC
>CAYOVG010000562.1:0-2965 GCA_964407285.1 uncultured Syntrophobacteraceae bacterium | reverse complement strand
GTCGGCCGCCGCCTTCTGCAGCATCTGCACCGTCGCTTCGCAGGTCGAGAAATCCCTGAAATTATACTGCTTCTTTGCCTTTTCTTCCGCCATAACTCACCTCTGTCTCCCCTTCTTGGGGTCGTTTGATGCACTCCAAAATGTAGAGTCTTGGACGCCTATCTATAATCAGCAGGCCACCCGAGAAGAGCCACTCAGAGGCAGGCATGAACTCCCCGTCTCGATAACTCGCCTCCATCCCGGGCCGGCCCGCGGTTGACCGATTTCATTACATCATCTTGCCGATGAAGTCCTTAACCAGCTTCACGGAATCAGGATGCCTCAGGATTACGATATCGCCGCCCGCCAGCAGCAGATCCACGGCCGTAATGGTTTCCATCAACACCGCGCGAGTCTTCGGATCACCGAGTTCCGGCGCATCCGCGGCGCTCAGGTTGGCTTCCTTGCTCTTCCATACTTCGTTTCCGACATTACAGATGATCGGCTGCTGCAGCTTGTCGTCTTCCTGGGTCAATGCAGCCTGCGTGATGCGCTCGATAACCGAATAGGAGTATTCCAAGCCATATCCGAGACCGCCCGTCGTGGGGTCGATGAGGATGCTGTTGTTGGGAACTCCGAGGTTACCTAAAAGAATGTTGAGCTGCTTGGCAAGGTTTACGTCGATGGGAGAGGAAGAAACGATGATCTGGCCGTAACCCAGGGCGGCGGCGCCGATCTGCTTGAAGTCGCCTTCTTCAACCGGAGACAGCGCAACGCGCTTGCCGGCGCACTGCTCGGCAACCAGCCTCATGATCTCGACGTCCTTGTCATGATTCCCGGTACCCCACACAACTATCGGAACATCAACCGCGTCCACAACTTTCTTTACCGTGGCGGCAACCGCATCACCGGAGGCGTTATCGCCGTTTGGATCAGCGCTCTTGCACTGCACTACAATGATCTCCGCCCCGTATTCGATGCACTTCTTGGCCCAGGCAGCAGGATCGCCCAATACACCGGCAAAAGGTTCCTTGGCGGCTTCAGCCCAATCGTCACTGGGGTCCTTGTCCCAGATTTCCATGGCGATTTTCGGCGCATTCGGAATGCTTCCCTCGAAACTATGGAAAGGGTAAGCCGTCCTTCCACCCACGGTTACCGCCTTGTCGCCGACACCCAGCGTAATCTCCCTGATACTGCCCGAATAGACCTGTTTTGATGGTTGGAAAGCCAAGGTTAAATCCTCCTTTCAAGAATTGTACTTTTTTTCATTTGATTTCACCAGCCGACTCGCACGGACCGCAACTTCCGCTAAACCGCTTCCTTCGCTCGATACCCAAACACCTGGCGCTAACAGCCGCGCAGGCCTTCAGGAACAATCAAGGGAGATCTCATGCACCCCACCCTTTCAGCAGTGAACATGCGCCCCCCGCAATATTCCTCGCTAATTCTTTCCAGACTCTCTTCATGCTCGATGCGAAATTCTTCCATCAGTGTAGAACCGATTAAGGTTGGGGATGAACAACTTGTGGAAGGCCCCAAAACGCAGGTACACCCGCTCACGCTCTGCAACTGCATTGACCTGTCTCCAGGCGATTAACTACATATAAAATTGACGTTGAAATGTCAACAGCTTTTCCACACGCTCGCAACATTGCATAAAAAGCTCTTCACATGCGTGAATCTTGTAGCATAGATCGCGAAGCAATGCAATTACTCTGTTTTGGCTTTCGGCAAGATTTCATAAATAATCAGCGGGATACAAAGGAGCGCCGCAAACCGGAAAAACGCCGCTTTCTCCGGCTTGCGGCAGAAACCGCGCAGGCAGGTTTGTGTGAAACGAAGGTCCCTCTCAATTCAATGTCGCGGCAGAACTAAAAGCAGCTCGGCACCATTATCCATTGCCGCGCTTCTTCCTCCGTCCGAATAACCGGATCATACCGCTCGGACCTCTGAACTCGCTCGATGGCTATCCTGTTGTCATCCTTCCACAGCAACTTGACCGTCTGATACGCATTGCTCACTACCGCCTGCTCCATCGGCAAACGCCGGTACGTGAAATGCAGCATCCGACTCCTCGACCATCTCGACGGATAAAACTCCAGAGGATCGAACTCGAATCTTCCCTGGAAAATCATTTCCCTGACGATCACATGTCTTGCCGGCGAGGCGATCGCTTTCTTGATCCTGCCCTCGATCTCCCGGATCATTTCCTTACTCAACTCCGAACCGACTATCTGGGTCGGAAAATCGTCCCCCGACGGCTGATTGCCGAAATTGCGCTTGACCGACGCCAGGTCCCTGATAACCTTTCTCGCGTCCCAGAAGTCCAGATCCGTATAGATGTGATATTCATACTTGCTCCTGGACGGATGACAATAGATTATCCTCGCCATAGTGGGCCTCCCGGACTTAATGGATGTGCAATGAATGGATCAACCGCACCCGCATCCACATCCGCAACCACATCCCCCATCGGTCCCCTGCTCGGCGCCGATGTAAGCTACATTCCCAAGCGCATACCGTTCCATTATATTCCGAATCTCGGGCACGGTAAGAAACTGTACGAATGTCTGATCAAACTTCTGTACTTTTTCCTTATACGCCCCCAGAATCATGCTCATGGATTCAAGGGATGGTGAGAGATATAGAGTATCCAGATGCTTCTTTTCATCGGGATCGCTCACCATGCACAACGGCGACCAGGTATCCCCTGTCTTAAAGAACCCGACATAAAAAAGCTTTCCCTCATTGTCCTGCAGAAACGGACTGCCCTCTTTGATCTCAATCATCCGAAACTCCTGAGTATTTTCAGTATATAGCAGGCATGCTCGCATCGTTTTAAGTAATTGCCGCCTTTAAATTAACCAGAAGAGCATATATTATCAAGAGACCGCATAGCATTCATGTAGAGGCGGAATGACTGAATCTCGCAATGAACCGCGGATGAACGAAATGAGTGGATCGCGGAACGCCTACGGATGAACGG
>CAYOVG010000561.1:0-2970 GCA_964407285.1 uncultured Syntrophobacteraceae bacterium | reverse complement strand
TGCCACCCCAAAACCGCTTAGAGTTAAGCAAAAGATGTGCCGGATATCCTCTTAATGATCTTCAACGCCTCGATTCCGCTCAACCGGGGCAATCCGACATCGAGAAGAACGAGGTCGGGCTGCTCCGTCTCAAACGCGTCCAGAGCTTCTTCCGCCGCGGGAAAAGTCGAAATCCGGTAGTATTTTTTCAGGAAAAACCCCACGCTCTTTCGAATGCTCCCCTCATCGTCCACCAGGAAGATAGAAAATGAGATCATGAACGCTCCCTCCTTTTCTCGACGGGAATGAGTATGTCGAACCGCGCCCCGCCCAAGGGCGAATTCGAGACGGCGATTTCGCCCTTGTGATCGACGGTTATCCGTTTGCAGATTCCAAGTCCGATACCCATCCCCTGTTTTTCGGTCGTGAAGAAGGGCTCGAATATTTTCTCCCGGATTTCCGCGGGGATTCCCGGGCCGGAGTCTTCGACCCGAATGAGAACGAAACCGTTTTTCATTCGTGTGGAAATCCGGATGCGACGCTCGCCCTGCCGGCCTTTCAAAACATTGGTTGCATTGCCGATCAGGTTGATCAGCAGTTGCTCTATGAGCTGGGCATCGGCATAGACGGGCTGGAGGTCCGGCTGGAGGTCCAGGTCCAAGGAGATGGAGGTTTTCCGCAAACTGACGACCGCGAGCTTGACGGCCTCCCGGACGGCCTCATTGATGGAGGTCACTCGCATTCTCAGTTCCGTGGGGCGGGAGAAATCGAGGACGCGCCTGATCACCGACTCGATCTTGTTCGAGGTGTTCTGAGCCTCCCGGATGAGCATATCGACATCCTCCGAGCATTCCGGGTCCTGGTAGCAATCCCGGATGGCGTCCAGGTAGACATTGATTCCCGAGAGCGGGTTGCGGATTTCGTGAGCGATACCCGCGGCGACGTGACCGAGAGAAGCCATTTTCTCCTGTTGCAGGAGCAGACACTCCAAATGCCTGTGTTCCGTTATGTCGATCATGTGGACCAGGTTGGCCGTTTCGCCCCGGTATTCGATGGCGCTGCAGCGGCAACTGACCCAGCGCTCTCCGGCCGATTTCTCTCCTCCGGCGGGTAGCAGGCGCAGCACCGCTTCCGAAGGGACCTGTCCCTCCGGCTGGAATGATTTGCGGAGCTTCTCGAAGGCGGTCCGGCTGTCGGGATGGATCGCCTCCAGCAGGTCCTGAAGAGGGTAGGGCGCGGTGAGGCTGTTTTCCAGAAGCCGTTCTTGTTCGGGATTCTGGTACAGGACGCTGCCGTCTTTCAGGATGAGGATGCCCACACCGATGTTCTCGACGAGGCCCCGGAACTGCGTTTCGCTCTGCCGCAATGCGTGTTCGGCTTCTTTCAACTCGGTGACATCCTGCATCAGCGCGATCACATGCGTCCGGTCTCCCTGAAACTGGATTGTCGACGAGGAAATCAGGACGGTGCGCATCCTTCCGTCCGCCCTTCTGATGGACCGCTCCAGGCGTGATACGACTCGTCCTTCGCAAACGCTTTTCATGGTTTCCAGGGATTTCGCCTGCATGGCCGGGTCTTCGAACATGGCTTGAACCCAGCCGATGCGGTTAATCTCCTCCATGGTGTATCCCGTGATTTCCCGCATGGAACGGTTCCATACGGTGAACGCCACGTGGGGATATTCCTCGATGAAGCGCCAGACGCAAAGGCCTTCCTTGGTGTTCGCGATGATCGCCTCCCGAAAGGCCGATTCCCTGCGCAGGTTGTCTTCGGTCTTCTTCCGCTCGAGGATCTCTTCCTTCAGGTGCCTGTTCATCACGGAAAGCGCCTGAGTGCGTTCCTCCACTCGTGCTTCGAGTTCCTGGTGGGCGAGCTTGAGCGACTCCTGGGCCGACACCTTCTGCATAGCCGTTCCCATGTACATGGCGGCATTTTCGAGCAGCTCGATAGTTTCTTGTGAAAATAACGCCTTCCGATCATCGGCGGCATAGAAGTAGCCCAGCAGACGGTCCGGGGAACGGACGGCGACGCGACAGATGGATTCGTATGGTATATCGCCGGGATCATGCTCCCGTATCATGCCGGGTTCCGTTGAAACGGCTTTTGCCATGGCGCTGATCTGGTTGCAGAAGATAGACTCGCCGTGCGCGATGACCGATCCGGGGGCCGCCTCGCCCTCCTTGCCGGCGGGAATTTCCGTGAAGCGCTCCAGAAGTCGGAACAACCAGTCGTCCAACACGGAGAGAGGTTGCCGGAATCCCTCACGGACCTCGTAGGCGCTTTGCCCTTCCTCTCCCAAAACGCAAATCGCCGCGGCCCCGCACTGGGCCACCGCCTTGATCTCTTTCGAAAAGTCCTCGATCAGCCGGGTCAAATCGTCATGCCGATGGGATATGACCAGGAAAGCGTTGGACACCCTGAGCGCCCTTTCGACTCTCTTTCTCTGGGTGATGTCGCGAGCGACATAGACCGCGCCTGCGAGATTGCCCCGGCTGTCACGGAGCGGAGAGACGCTGACCAAGAAGTCTCCTTTCAGACGGTCCAGGGAAACCTCCACGGTATGGTCCCTTCCATCGGTCAACGAGGCGCTGTGCGGGCAGTATTCGGGGGGAAGCGCGGTTCCATCGATCAGCTCACAGCACCTGGAGCCGATTATCTCTTCCCGCGGCAGGCCCAGCCTTTCCACAAACGCTTTATTGATGCGAACGATCCTGTGCTCATGGTCAAGGATTGCGATCAGGTCCGGAATGCAGTCGAACGTGAATTCCCACTGCCTGAGGATATCTTCCTGAAGCCCCGAGCCGATGCTGTTGTCGTCGTCCATAGTCATGCCTGAATCCGCTACGCGGTTATGGTTGCTTCCATGCAGCCACCAGCGATGCCGAAGTATGTGCAGCCGTGCTCGTCAGGCGTCGGTTGGAGACATTTTCCGTTTATTTTTGAGAATTCTGGTCCGCAGGAATCCGTTGAAATTCAATAGACTTAGGAGTA
>CAYOVG010000560.1:0-2993 GCA_964407285.1 uncultured Syntrophobacteraceae bacterium | reverse complement strand
AACCGCGACGGCACATCACTTCGAAAGCAGGCCGCATCGTCGTCGACGCGACGCTCAAAGGTCCCGAGGACGGTCATCACCGCCCATGGCCTGACGATATCGTGATGGATGAGGAGACCGTCGAAAGGGTGCGCCGGCGAGCTTCCGAACTGGGCATAGCGCGGTTCCTGCGTCGGTAACGCCCAATTCTGACCACGGAAAACACGAAAAGGCGCGAGAGGGGATTGGTTCTCTTTTCGCGCCTTTTCGTGGTCGGGAAATCAAGAGAAGATCACTCTTTCTCGATCGGAAAGGTGAGTGACGCTCCGTACCAGCCCACCACCGATACGAGGGGCGCAAGGGACAGGACGAGGAGCAGATAGATGAGGCTCGCGGCCCGAAAATCCACCAGTATGTCCGGCATACTGATGCGCCATACGAAGACTACCAGGCCGACGATGAGCATGACTGCCGAGAGCCACTTTTTGATCGTTACGGCAAGCATGGGTTTCGACAGGTAGTTGAGCCACCACTGGAAGAAGCCGGTCGCGATGACCACGGGCATGAAGAGGAGCCCGACCGCCAGGCAGTGGAGGGCCGTCGTTTCGAAATTCTCGTTTCCCGTCAGGAGGAAAAGAAGATTGAAAACGGGAGCGAAAATCATGAAGACGATGGGAAAGTGAACGGTCATGGGATGGGGATGACGCCGGAACACCGGGAAATCCTTGAGAAATTTAGCCAGGGAAGGAGGCATGAAGCTTTCGAGCGCCTCCTCTTTCTTCTTCAGCACTCCGACCTGCGGGTATCGTTCCAGCATCTCCGCGCCATGTGGGGCCGCCTGAATGTCGGTCGTAAGGTCCTTGCCCGCCTGGTGGCGCTTCATATGAGCGCCGCCCCGCCACATCTTGCTCCCGGTCACATCGTAAACCTTGCCCTGGTGCGCTACATAGATCGGCTTTCCACCCTGTCCGTTGAACTCCGCCAGCATCTCTTCATCGAAGGCATCCATCCGCTTATCCTGCTGATCGCTCATTCTCGCTAACTCCTCTCACCGGGGGCAACATGGTTCAAGATAAGGCAAATACTCTAAATCGATATCATTAAGTGTTAAGTGATCCGATCCGACGATCATGTCTGCGATCGTATGTGCAAGGCGCTATGTACGTATGCCGGAACTGCCATCGTACATGTAATTTGTAACACCTGTAAGGGAAAAAGCAATATACGGCGGCGAGCCGGCTGCTCGGGTAACGATGGAGTAGAATTTATGTGTCAACGAAATCACCCGCAGAATCCGTCCGCGCGGCCGTTGGCATCAATGAAATCAGTGGTTAACAGTCATTGAGCATTACCGGAAAACGCTCGTTTTCAACAGACGGCCGACAGCGCCGACGCAGGCCGGAAACGGAAAGGAACCCCGAAGATGTTCGAACTGATTGCCCCATTTACCGTCGGATTCGTTGGAAGCGCTCACTGCCTGGGAATGTGCGGTCCCCTTGTGCTGGCCTACTCTCTGCACATAAAGGGCGCCGAGACGGACGGGACGGCGACGGGGAGGACCGTGCTGCAAAGCGGTTTGCTTCACCATCTGTGCTTTCACCTGGGCCGCATCTTCAGCTACGGATTTCTGGGCGTCCTTGGAGCAATGCTCTTCCACGCCGCGGACCCTGGCAGGCTGATGTTCAATATCACCGGAACCATGAGCGTGGTGGGGGGCGCCTTCATGGTCTACCTGGGCCTGACGATTTTGAATATCCTTCCCATGCCCGCTTTCCTCAATAGTATTCCCGCGGGGTCCCAGTCGATTTCTGGGCGGCTGTTCTCGCGTCTTTTCCGCTCCCGGCATCTCGGTTCGAAGTTTCTCCTGGGGATCGCCACGGGCTTCCTGCCGTGCGGTCTCTCCTGGGCCATGATCGCAAAGGCGGCGACCACGGAAAACATGGCGCAGGCGTTTTTGACGATGGCCGCATTCGGACTGGGGACCGTGCCCGCACTTTTTCTGACGGGGCTTTCCGCATCGGTCGTATCCCTGAAAGTGAGATACCTGGGGGCAAGGTTCGCGGCCTTATCCGTCATCGTCATGGGATGCATGCTGGTATTCAAAGGGGCCGGGGTATTTGCCTGAGGAATTGAGCGAAGGGCGGCGGGAGGCGTCCCGAGGGCGGGAGCGCAGGAATCACCGAACTCACATCCGGTGTTTGACTCCTGATTTCCGACATCCGATTTCCGATGCCTCAGACCTCGACCGCCAGCAGGACGGTATCGTCGCGCACGACGACATCCGCCAGCATGGCCGTCGTTGTTTTCTCGACCATGGCTTCCAGGGGAAGGTCCCGGTGCGCGTGACAGATACGGGCAAGCTCGGCGATTCCACGCTCCAGGCTTCCCCCGGCGTCCACAAGTCCGTCGGTGTACATGATGAACCGGTCTCCGGGACGTAGGGTCAACTCATTCGAGTCGAACGCCACATCGGCGAACACACCGATTATGTCGCCGGATTGATCGATAACGGCCGGCCGGCCGTTCTTGGGAAAGCATATGGAGGGCGGGTGGCCTCCGTTTACGAGAGTCAACTGCCCGGTCTGCCGGTTCAGGCGGGCGTAGAGAACCGTGAAGAACACCCCGGCGGGCAGGACGCGGCAGAGCGATTTGTTGATGGCCTGGAGAATATCCGAAGGAGAGAACAGCGGCCTGGCGTATTCATGGATCAAGGTTTTCATCGCCGTGGTCCACAGGGCGGTTTCCAGGTCATGGCCGCTGGCGTCGGCGACCACGTAATCCACCAGAAAATCCCCTACGGGAATGACGTCGTAGAAGTCCCCTCCCGCGCCGTGGATTTGGTTGAGCGACACGGCGAACCGGGCTTCGGGAATGTGCTCCGGCAGCGGCAGGATCATCTTCTGCGCCGCCGCGAAGCGCCTGAGCCGTTCGGCCTGCAGGCGGGCCAGGGTGTCGAACGCATGCTTGAGGCGAAGGTGAGTCCTCACGCGAGCGATAATCTCCCCTCCCGCGAG
>CAYOVG010000559.1:0-3011 GCA_964407285.1 uncultured Syntrophobacteraceae bacterium | reverse complement strand
GCAACCCGCAACCCGCAACCCGCAACCCGCAACCCGCAACCCGCAACCCGCAACAACCAGCACAAGCCACTGGAATACTTTACTTATTACTCCGACAATACAGTGTTTACCCCATCACGGAAACGGGCCGCATCGGCTAATATTAATCGTTCCTTTTATCAGGGTATTGATGACGCCGAAATAGGAGGACAAAAATATGGCATATAAACACATAACGGACTGTCAGGTGAATTTCAATACCGCCGATGTCGACGAACTCACAGCGGTCCTGGACATCAGCGAAGAAGTAGCCAGGAACATTGTGGACTACAGAAATGAACACGGCCCGTTTTCGAGCCTGGACGATGTCCGGCAGGTTCCCGGCTTCACGGATGAAAGCCTGAAATCCATTTATGAGGACTGCGATGTCATGTTTGATTATTGATAATGGGCAAGTCGGCAGCGTCTCCGTTGCCTGATCCTTGTCGCGCATACACCCGCGGCTCCACCGGTGGCCGGTGGAGCCGCGGACACCTCCGCATTCCCGCCGTTTTGTATTTCTGCATAACAGATACCGGATAAATCATTACCTATACCTCGGACTCTCCTCCGGAAATCCTGCAAACACCATAAATATTATCTCTATTTTCAGAAAGTAATCTATAATGGAAGTATCTGCATGGTAATAAACGGGATCATCCTTGCAAAAAATCACACTATACATTGGATTTATTGGCAAATCTTCACAATTGCAGTTCTTATTCCTTTGTAGTATAGCGCATATGGGGCTTGCGATGAGATTTGTCGTGTCTCGCGCTTATCCGTGGGGGCCTTCCATTGATTATTTATACGAATCCGATAATATGTTCCTGAATCCGACAGCAGGGAATGCGTATGGCTACAAATTTGGGAACAATGCTAGTAGTGGACGATGACGCCGTTAGCCGGATGCTGCTTGCGGGCAGCCTCGAAGCGCAGGGGCATACCGTCGTGACTGCCTGCGGCGGGAATGAAGCCCTGGCGATTCTGCGCGACCGCTCTTTCGACCTGGTGTTGCTCGATCTGCTGATGCCGGAGGTGGACGGCTTTCACGTGCTTCGAGCGATAAAACGGGATGAGCAGTTGAGGCACCTTCCGGTTGTCGTTATTTCGTGCAGCGAGGACATGGAAAAAGCCATCCGCTGCATCGAAATGGGCGCAACGGACTTCATCTCCAAGCCGTGCGACATCGTATTGCTGCGGGCCCGTGTGAACGCATCTCTGGAGAGCAAGCGCTTCCGTGATAAGGAACAGGAATACCTCCATCAGATTCGGCTGGCTCATGGGATTTTGGAGCAGCGGGTTCGGGAGCGCACGGTGCAATTGATCGATGCAAACCAGCAACTCCAACGAGAAATCGAAGAACGCAAGCAGACCGAAAGGGCTTTACGGGAATCCGAAGAGCGCATCAGAAATCTCGTGGAAAATGTCAATGACATCATCTACACGCTTTCCCCGGATGGAGTGATTACGTCCCTCAACGCCGAATTCGAAGTCATAACGGGTTGGCCCAGGGAGGGATGGATCGGCAGGTATTTCATTGAAATCGTGCATCCCGACGACCGGGACAACGCCCTGGAGGAATATGCGATGGTTCTGCGTGGGAAAAGCCGTCCGCCCATTGAGTTGCGTATCCGGTCGATCTCGGGAGAGTATGTATTGGGGGAATTCAAGACCACCCCCGTCAAGAAAGACGAAGAGGTCGTCGGTGGATTCGGCATCGCCCGCGACATTACCAGGAAGGTTGCAATGCAGGCTGAAGCCGTTCGCCTGGGGCAACTCGCGTCCCTGGGAGAACTTGCGGCGGGTGTCGCCCACGAGGTGAACAACCCTATCAATACCATCATAAACTGCGCTCAGATCCTGATCAACGAGGGAAATCTGGAAGGAGACCGGCGGGAGATGGCAGGCTTCATCATAAAGGAGGGGAAGCGTATCAGCCGGATTGTGGGCAGCCTGCTCTCGTTCGCCAGGGAGAGGAAGGAAGAAAAGCGCCCTGTGAGGATCATTGAAATCATCGAGGACACGCTCTCGCTCACAGGCGCGCAAATCCGCAAGGAAGGAATCGATCTGCAGGTAAACGTTGCCGACGAACTGCCGGCCATACCGGCTAATCCTCAGCAGATCGAGCAGGTCTTCCTGAACCTCATCGGCAATGCCCGTTATGCCCTGAAAGAAAAGTATCCGGGAGGTCATCCGGAGAAAGTCCTCCAAATCACGGCGGAGCCTCTCACGATAGACCATCGGTCCTATGTGAGGGTAGAGTTTTACGACCGTGGCACAGGGATTCCGGCGGGAGTGCTGAGCAAAGTGCTCAACCCCTTCTTTACGACGAAAGCACAGGGAGGGGGAACGGGACTCGGGTTGAGCATCAGCCATGGAATTATCCTGGACCACGGCGGAAGACTCTCGCTCGAGAGTGTTGAAGGTGAGTACACACGGGTCAACGTGGACCTTCCGGCTTGAGTATTGAGTACATATGAAAGAGAATTGTCGGCGCTCATGGGTCTTGGGTTGCCTGCCCGCTCGTGGTAATCCCGTTCATGGTGCTGAAGCATCGAAGCCTGAACGGGGCCGGGAGGAGTGCTCGCTCCCCGCTTCCACCCGGAAGCGGGGCTCGACCCGAGCCCGGCCGCGCCGACAAAGAGCTCCCGACAACAACATAACCGTAAGAAAGTAATTCTACCATGTCAGCTCAGAATCTTTCCTCCCGGCAACTCATCATATGTCTCATTGTGAACTTGCTGGCCGCCTATCCGGCGGCTTGTTTCGGATATAGCGAGCCGACGGTGGACGAGCTTGCGGCGATGAGTTTCGAGCAGTTCATGGACCTCGAGGTCACCTCGGCCGGAAAGCACGCCCAGCGCTGGTTCGACGCCGCGTCGGCCATTACGGTGCTGTCCGGCGAGGACATTCGGCGCTCGGGGCTGCGGGAATTGCCCGAGATTTTGCGCATGGTGCCGGGTTTTGAAGTTGCGCGCATAACCGCGGGT
>CAYOVG010000558.1:0-3022 GCA_964407285.1 uncultured Syntrophobacteraceae bacterium | reverse complement strand
CCGGTAAGATCTGCATCATCGAGGAGATAGCGCGCCAGACCGATCTGCTGGCGCTAAACGCCGCCATCGAGGCGGCCCGGGCGGGCGAGCACGGCAAGGGTTTCGCCGTCGTGGCCTCGGAAGTGAGGAAGCTCGCGGAACGAAGCCAGACCGCGGCCGGAGAGATCAGCAATCTCGCCGTGTCCAGCGTCCAGGTGGCCGAGAACGCCGGAGCCATGCTGGAGCAGATCGTTCCCGACATCCAGAGGACGGCCGACCTGGTGCAGGAGATCAATGCGGCAAGCAACGAGCAAAACGCCGGAGCATCCCAGATCAACCAGGCCGTTCAGCAACTCGATACCGTCGTTCAGCAAAACGCCTCCGCATCGGAGGAAATGGCCGCCATGTCCGAGGAACTCCTCGGCCAGGCCGAGCAACTCCTCAATACCATCTCCTACTTTAGGATCGAGGGTTCGAAAAGCATCGCCGTAACGGCCGCTCCTTCATCCACGACAAAGAAGGGCGTTAGAGCGGGTTACAGGGTACGCCACGGCGCGGCGGGCGCGAGGAGGCGCTCCGCTTCGGGCGCTCCCGCGGGCATGCAAAGGATTGCCGCGCACGATAACGCCGGGTCCGGTCCCGGCGCGGGCGAAGGCAATCGCGGGAATATGGCTCTCACCCCGGCAAAGGAGCCGAAGGTGCGCGACAACGATCATCTCGACGACGAGTTTGAAAACTACTGAATAACCGGGTCCCGCCGGAAGGAGAGGGATGAAAAAGGGCGATTGAACTCACAGTAAGACAATCCACAACAAATAACCTGCCAGGGAATTGAAATCCGGGAGCCGGAAGGGACCGGGAATCCGGTAGGTTAATTCTTTGGAGTTGCCTGACGTGATCGTACGGCATCTGCCGGATCGGATGGAGGAGGAAACCGACCGTGTTCACAAATCTTAAGTTGGGTACAAAGCTGGTTTGCGGGTATGCGTGTGTTGCGCTTATCGTCGTCGTTGTAGCGCTGGCGGGCCATTTCAGCGCTCAATCCATGTACTCCGGAATGGAAGCGCTCTACGCCGGCCGCATTTTGCCTCTGCAGCAACTCAAAGCCGCGGGCGACGGGCTGAACGACGCATGGACGGGCATTCACGGGCTCGTGCTGATGCCGGATGAGCGTGTCGGCATCGAGCAAACCATCGCGCAGGCGATGGCTGAAGTCAAAAAGCAAGTGGATCTCTACCGCGCCGCCGCCACCCATCCGACGCCCGAAGAAAAGAGCGCGTCGGCCGAATTCGATTCGACCTGGTCCGCGTACCGGAAAGCCGTCGCCGATATCGAGGAACTGGTCAAAACGGGCGATAGAGAAACCGCGGTACGCAGTCTCATGAAGGGCGGTCAGGCGTTCAACGCCCGCAAGGCGGTTGACGAAACCCTCCAAAAACTCGTGTCCGTCCAGGTGCGCGCCGGTAAGGAAATCGGCGGAGAAGGCGCCGCAAGCCTTGCGCGAATCACCAGGACCGGCATTGCGGCGGTCGCTGCCGCATTCTTGCTGACCATCGTTCTGAGCGTGGCTATCGCCCGTTCCGTCACCCGGCCCCTGGACCGGATCGCGCACGTGCTCCGCGAGATGAGCCGCGGCCGCCTGGGCGGCCGGCTCGGGATGGACCGCCGCGACGAGGTCGGCGTCGCGGCCGGAGCCGTCGACCGGTTGGCCGAAGAACTCCAGGGGACCGTTCTGAGGGACATCGGAAGAATCGCCGAAGGAGATCTGAGCGTCGAGGTCGTTCCGAAGGACGACTTGGATGAGATTGCTCCCGCCATTCGGGAGATTGTCGCTTCACTGCGTGGACTGGTCGCCGAATCGAAGTTGCTGGCCCGCGCCGCGTCGGATGGACGGATCTCCGCCCGCGGCGATGTGGACAGGTTCCGGGGCGGCTACAAGGAGATCGTGCAAGGCGTGAATCAAACCCTGGATGCCCTGGATGAACCGATGAAGATCGTTTCCGGATATGTGGAAAGAATCGGCAAGGGCGACATTCCCGCCGGTATTGCGGACGACTTCAAGGGCGACTTCCAGGCGATCGGGGACAACCTCGACAGGTTCATCGGCAGCATCAACGCGCTGGTTGCCGATACCGGCATGCTGGCCCGGGCCATGAGCGAAGGCAGGCTGGCTGCGAGGGTCGATGCGGCCAAGTACCCCGGCGATTACGGCAGGATTGCGGAATGGATCAACAGCGCCGCCGGAAGACTGGTCGAATATCTGAACACCATGCCTGCCCCGGCCATGATGATCGACAAGGAGATGAACGTTCTCTACATAAACTACATCGGGGCCGAGGTGGGGGGCCGTACGGTTCAGGATGTGGTGGGCAGGAAATGCTACGACCACTTCAAGACATCCGACTGCAGGACGGACCGTTGCGCCTGTTTCCGCGCCATGCGTGAAGGCATGACGTGCACGAGCGAGACCGACGCGCATCCGGCCGCGGGAGTCGACCTGGATATCTCGTACACCGCTGTTCCCCTGAAGGACACCGATGGGAAAATAATGGGCGCGCTGGAAATCGTCATGGACCAGACGGCCGTCAAGAGCGCCGCGCGTCTGGCCGGCAAGGTCTCGGAGTACCAGGGAATCGAGACGGGCAAGGTCGTGGAGGCCCTCGCCAAACTTTCGCGGGGCGACACGGAAATCCGGCTCGTCACCGCGGAAGGCGACAACGATACCAGGGCTACGAAAGAGATCTTCGATACCATAGCCGGGGCGCTGAACACGTGTGTCGGGGCCGTCCGGAGCCTGGTAGCGGACGCCGATGCGCTCGGCAAAGCCGCCGTGGAGGGAAAACTGGCCACCCGCGCCGATGCCGCCGGACACCAGGGGGATTTTCGCAAGGTCATCGAAGGAGTCAACCGGACCCTGGACGCCGTGATCGGCCCGCTCAACGTTGCGGCCGCTTATGTGGATCGCATCAGCAAGGGGATCATCCCGCCCCGGATCACGGACGACTACAAGGGCGATTTCAACGAGATCAAGAACAACCTGAAC
>CAYOVG010000557.1:0-3062 GCA_964407285.1 uncultured Syntrophobacteraceae bacterium | reverse complement strand
GCTCTGCAGCAACCGGTCGTTGTCCGTCGGATGAAGGCCTATGGTGGGTTCGTCCAGGATGTAGCAGATCCCCCGCAGGTTGGAGCCGAGCTGAGCCGCCAGGCGGATGCGTTGGGTCTCGCCCCCCGAGAGCGTGTCGCCCGAGCGGTTCAACTGGAGGTAATCGAGCCCGACATGCTCCATGAAAGCAAGCCTTCCGTTTATTTCCCCGGCGATGGGGGCGGCGATGAGTTCCTCGCCCGGTTCGAACCGGAACTTCCCCCACTCCTTCCGAAAATCCGAAACGCTGAGGTCCACGAGTTTTCCTATGGACCATCCCTGCACGATGACGGAGCGCGCCTGGGGGTTGAGCCGTTCCCCACGGCACTGCGGGCAAACCACGTCTTCGAAGAAAAGGTCCAGGCCCGGCCAGGACTGTTCGTTGCGGCTCGCCTCCTCCAGCAGCGCCACCAGACCGGGAACCTTTTTTCCCTTATTCGTTCCGTTAAGGATTGCGTCCCGAGTTTCGGCGTCCAGTTGCCGGAAAGGCGCGTCGGGATTTATCCCCAACACTTCGGTCCACTGCCGCTCCAGGCGTCTGCCCTGAGACCACGATTTGGGGCTCTCGCGCAGGAAACGGATCAGCCCCTCCCGCATGGGGAGGTCCGGAGCGCCGATGAGCCGCTCCACATCGAGCTTCTTCACGGCGCCAAGGCCCGCGCAGGAAGGGCACTCGCCGTGGTGGCTGTTGAAGGAGAAGAGACGCGGATCGAGCGGAGCGTACCCCTTTCCGCATTCGGAGCAGTAGAGATGGCGGCTGAGGGTCCTGCTGTCCCCGCCTTCGAGACGCAACGCTCCGCCGCCCAGAGAGAGCCCCTTGCGCACGATTTCGGGCAGGTCATCGCGCGCGGCGTCGCCATGGAGCCCCGCGGCATCGAAAAGCACCACCTCGATGTCGTGCTCCCGGCTCCGCGCAAGGGACGGGGGCGGCTCCAGGGGCAGCATCTCCCCATCGACCCGCACGGTCCGGTACCCCATCTTCTTCAGGCGCTGGAAGAGGTCCAGGTAAATGCCCTTTCGGCCGCGCACCATGGGCGCGAGGAGACGCATGCCGTTGCCCCGGCCCGCTTCCCCTTCGACCATGGAGAGTATCCGGTCGAAACTCAGGGCCGAAAGCTCCCTGCCGCATTCCGGGCAGTGCTGCTTGCCGAGTTTGGAGTAGAAGAGCCGCAGGAAGTGGTAGATCTCCGTTATGGTGCCGACGGTGGAACGGCGTCCCAGTTGGGTGCTCCGCTGCTCGATGGCGACGGTGGGAGGCAGTCCAAGGATCTGGTCCACGTCGGGTTTCTCCAGGATCTTAAAGTACTGGCGCACGTACGCCGACAAGGACTCCAGGTACCTGCGCTGCCCTTCGGCGAAGAGCAGGTCGAAGGCCAGCGTGGATTTGCCGGAGCCGCTCAAGCCCGTTACGACGATCATCTTATCGCGCGGCATGCTGACCGCTTCGATATCGAGGTTGTGTTCGCGGGCCCCCCGCACGGTGATTTCTTCCCTGCCGTTCCCATGGAACGGTTCGGCGGCCTCGCCGGCAAGGGGAGAGGCCGTCTTCTCGCTCCACGACGCCTCCGTCCCCTCCATCCTCCGCTTCAGGTAGTATCCCGTGCGGCTCTCCGGATGATCGGCCACGACTTCGGGAGGACCGGCAACCACCACTTCTCCGCCCCGCTCGCCCCCTTCCGGTCCGAGGTCTATGATCCAATCGCAGGCCTGCAGGAGGTCCAGGTTGTGTTCGACCACGATCACGGTATGGCCGAGAGCGACCAACCGGCGCAGGACATCGAGAAGCTTGCGCAGGTCGTGCGGGTGGAGTCCCGTGGTCGGCTCATCCAGGAGGAAGACCTTGCCTCTCGGAGTCTTTCGCCGCCCGCCGCCGCTGTTGCAGGCCGCCGCGACGGTCGCCGTCGCGGGTTCGTTGAGGTAACGGATCAGCTTGAGCCTTTGCGCTTCGCCGCCCGAAAGGGTGCTCAGGGGCTGCCCGAGCCTGAGGTAATCCAATCCGATCTCCACCACCGGCTTCAGCGCCTTCACCACGGCCGGCAGGTCGTTGAACACCTCCATCAGTTCCCGGGCGGTGGATTCGAGCATGTCCCCGATGGAGAGCCCCCGCACCCGGATTTCCAGGATTTCGTCCTTGAACCGGCGTCCTCCGCACTGCGGGCACTTGATGTAGACATCGGCCAGGAACTGCATCTCCACATGCTCGTACCCTTCTCCACGGCACTTCTCGCAACGCCCGGGCAGCGCATTGAACGAGAAGTGGCTCGCGGAATAGCCTCGCGCCCGGGCTTCGGGGGTCTGTTCCAGCAGCTTTCTGAGCGGATTGAGTATTCCGGCGTAGGTCAGGAGATTGGCCCTGGGCGTCCGGCCTATGGGGCGTTGATCGACCATTATCATGTCGCTTACGAGGTCCCCGCCCGTGAGGCCGTCACAGGCTCCGGGGGCGTCCGCGGAGCGACCCATTTGCCTCAACCAGTTGTTGTAGAGGGTCTTTTCGACGAGCGTGCTCTTCCCTGAGCCGGACACTCCGCTGACGCCCACCAGGAGCCCCAGGGGGAAGGAAACGGTCAGGTTCTTGAGATTGTTTTCGCGAACCCCCTCGATGACGAGGGCTTTGGAGGGCGTCGGAGCACGGCGCTTTTCGGCGGCAAGGGGCGCCCGTTTCCCGTCGAGAGACGCATCGTCGAGATACCGCGCCGTGAGGCTCCGCTCGCACCCGGCGAGCCCCCGCGGCGGTCCCTGGTAGAGCGCTTCGCCGCCCCGCTCTCCGCCCCCCGGCCCCATGTCGATCACATGGTCGCAGAAGCGGATCATATCGGGGTCGTGCTCCACCACGACAACGCTGTTGCCCAGTTCCACCAGGCGGCGCAGTTGGGCCATGAGCCGCTTCTGGTCCCTTGCGTGCAGGCCGACGCTGGGTTCGTCGAGCACGTAGAGGACGTTTACCAGCGCGGAGCCTAGCGCCCGCGTCAGGTGCACCCGCTGCACCTCGCCGCCGGAAAGGGTCCTGGACTGGCGGTCCAGGG
>CAYOVG010000556.1:0-3070 GCA_964407285.1 uncultured Syntrophobacteraceae bacterium | reverse complement strand
TGCCCGGTTTCCCTGCTCTTTGGCCTGCCGACGTCGGAGAGAAGGCATTGAGACGCAAAATTGCAGGAATCGGCCACGGATTCAAAGTTCTTTGGCCTGCCGACGTCGGAGAGAAGGCATTGAGACCCATAAACTGCGCGCGGAATATCAACCGCTACCTTACTTTGGCCTGCCGACGTCGGAGAGAAGGCATTGAGACGACAAATACAAAGACCCTCAAGACTCAATCTATTCACCTTTGGCCTGCCGACGTCGGAGAGAAGGCATTGAGACGAGCGTCTCAATCCCCTTACCTGCTCAGTACTCAAGATGGTTGTTGCGAAGTCAGTGCAGGGAATTCCGGGAATATCGATTGGGGGGCTTTGTGCGGTTTCGGCTGCCGGACGCGGTCTGTTGCATTCCGACAGTCCGGTCGCGGCTGAAAGCCGCTCCTACAAAACACTCCACCATCGAATTGGTTGCGTGGTTGCTGAGCCCTACCATACGAGGGCAAATTAAATGTCCCTATTGTCCTGCGCCATCGGCATTAGTTGCGTAGTCACCGAGCCATTCAAATGGTCACGGCCGGCAGCCGTGACCGCACAAAGCGGTTCCGTCTCATCGTCAGGTTAGCCGCGTAGTTGCCGGCTTGGGTATTTGGTGTGTCTCTCCTTTGGCATGCCGACGTCGGAGAGAAGGCTTTGAGACCCTTCATAGAGACAGGCCGCCTTCTCTATGTTGTTCAATGTCTTTGGCCTGCCGACGTCGGCGAGAATGCAGCACTCAGCCTTGTTGGTGGGAAATGCTTCGCTTTGTCCACCTTAAGGGTGCGTGCTCTACCGGCTCCGGCCTGTTGCGTTTCGACAACATGGTCGCGGCCGGAAGCCGTAACCGCGGAAAGAAGTCGGAAATCCGGATTTCAACCGCTCACGGTATGCGAATGCGGAGATGTCGATATGCGGGCATGAAAGGCGCGAAGCCTTGATCCGCCCTCAGGCGGCCCATGGTCCGCAATGATCTATCCCCGAACCGGACCACGCTCCGTCCATCCCGCCTCCCCCCGAACCCTCTTCCACCATCCGGAGGAAGTGTGGCGCCTTCGTCCATCCTCCCTCTATCCCTCCCGCCTCCTCCCAAGCCCCGTCCCCGCCCTCGAACCCGGAAAGAAAGAGAAAATGCTTTGACACATCGGTATTGCTGATATAATTTCACTCAACTCAGGATACAGGAGAAGCGCCATGAGTTTTAACATCGTACAGAGCAGCCGTATGCACCGCCTGCCTCCCTACGTTTTTGCCCAGGTGAACGCTCTCAAGATGGAGCTTCGGTGGGCGGGCGAGGATATCATCGACCTCGGGATGGGAAACCCGGACCTTCCCACCCCCAAACACATCATCGACAAGCTCACGGAGGCGGCCAACAAGCCGCACAACCACCGCTATTCGGCCTCCCGCGGCATTACCAGGCTCCGCGAGGCCATCTCCATGTGGTACAAGCGCCGCTACGACGTCGACATCGATCCCGAAACCGAAGCCATCGTCACCATCGGAGCCAAGGAAGGGCTCTCGCACCTGGTGCTGGTCCTCACCATGCCCGGAGACGTCGTGCTCGCCCCCAATCCGACGTATCCCATCCACCCCTACTCGGCGATCATCGCGGGCGGAGACGTCCGCTCCATCCCCATCGGGCCCGAACGCAACTTCCTCGACGACCTCCAGCAGGCGATCAAGCAGACCTGGCCCAGGCCGAAGCTCATGATCATCTCCTTTCCCCACAATCCCACCACCGTCGTGGTGGATCTGGACTTCTTCCAGAAGGTGGTGGACTTCGCCCGCGAAAACGAGATCATGGTGATCCACGACCTCGCCTACGCGGACCTGACCTTCGACGGCTACAAGGCCCCGAGCTTTCTGCAGGCGCCGGGGGCGAAGGACATCGGCGTGGAATTCTTCTCGCTCTCCAAGAGTTACAGCATGGCCGGCTGGCGCGTGGGCTTTTGCGTGGGCAACCGGGAGATGGTGTCCGCCCTCACCCGCATCAAGAGCTACCTCGACTACGGCGTCTACCAGCCCATCCAGATCGCTTCCATCATCGCGCTCAAGGGCGACCAGTCCTGCGTCGACGACATCGTGAACGTCTACAGGTCGCGCCGTGACGTCCTGGTGGACGGGCTCAACCGGGCGGGATGGCAGATCGAGAAACCCAAGGCGACCATGTTCGTCTGGGCCGCGATTCCCGAGCAGTTCCGCCACATGGGGTCCGTCGAATTTTCCAAGTTCCTGATCAAGGAGGCGAAAGTCGCCGTGTCGCCGGGGCTGGGGTTCGGCGAATACGGGGACGAGTACGTCCGCTTCGCGCTGGTGGAAAACGAGATGCGCACTCAGCAGGCCATCCGGGGAATACGGCGGGTGCTCCAGAGGTAGCGGCAGTGCCGTCGAATTACGTCATCCCGCGAAGCTTGTCCCCGCGCAGGCGGGGAGCGGGGGTCCGGGAAACCTCGAGAAACCCGGGTTCCCGCTTTCGCGGGAATGACGGTAAGTCCGAATGACGGTAAGTCCTCTTGAGCGTTGCCTCGAACACACGGTTATGAACCGTGAACGCGCGGTCTATGGACCGCGCCGGCTTAACCAAATGATTTACTGCAGGGAGCAGCAAGCGTGGCGAAGATATTTGTTGCGGACATTCAACCCAACCAGGACGTGGCGTCCCAGTTCATCGTAACGGACAAGCAGTTGCGGACGGCGCGAAACGGCGCGCTGTTCCTGACGCTCAAACTGGCCGACAAGACCGGCGAAGTCGTCGGGCGCATCTGGGACGAAGCCGACCGGGCGGCGGATTGCATCCCGGCCGGGGGGGTCGTATCCATACAGGGTCGCAGCGAGCTCTTCCGGGACGAACTGCAGCTCCAGGTCCGTGAATTCTCCGTCGTCCCCACCGATCAGGTGGACCCTTCGGACTACCTGCCGGTGTGCCCGACGGACCCCGAACAGCTCTTCGACAAGCTGAAGAAAACGGTGAACGGCATCAAGCGCCGCCCCATCCAACTGCTCATGCGCCAGTTCCTGGCGGACCGCCGCCTCATGGACCTCTT
>CAYOVG010000555.1:0-3084 GCA_964407285.1 uncultured Syntrophobacteraceae bacterium | reverse complement strand
TGTGTCCGTGCGGGTTCGAGTCCCGCCCCAGGCACCAAGCATATCAAGTCTTCACGAAGTAACAACATGATGGCTGAAAAGCAAAACGTGACTCGGCTTTTCCGGCGCCTGTACGCTAACTCTGTGCGAAGAAAGGCCGTTCCGGGAGGTACGGCGACATGAGGGTCGAGAGAAACTTGATCCCTTTTCCGCGCATCCCGTCACGGCCTTTGCATGCGGTCGGTTCTCAAGATGACCGGTGCTGTCTTGTTTGCTGCATTCCGCCCGGCGGAAGCCGGCTATTCTTTGGTTCTCCGTAGTTCGACTTTTACCCGATTCATCGGATTGGGACAGTCCCATACCTGGACGTCGGGATTGTCGCCGATGGGAAAGGCGCCGCCGAATTGCAGTGTCGAAATCCAACCCTGAATATTGTGATAAAACAATCCGCAAAACGCGCCGCATTGATGAATACTTAACTCGAACTCATCGCCGGGTTTCATCCCAATAGTACAGTTGTTCTGCATATCAATCACCTTCGCCGTCACCTTGTGTCCAATCTTGGGATAAGCAATATCAGGCATGATGGGCCTCCTTGTTCGTAAGCTAAATATGGATTGACAGGGTTATATCCAATGATAATGGGCGACTACCGCGTAAATATTCTGTACTTCCCTGAATCAATCAGGGTCTTCACAATATGCGTGAACGAGTCCGGTGACCGATACTCTTGATAGCTTCGGAATATCAGCGCGACACGTTCAATGTCGTCCATCTCTTTCAGTTGCACCATGGCCTCTTTCCTTTTCTCGGCGCCTCCCTCGCGACTTGAAGCATACTTCAGTTGACTTGCATCCGGCTTGAGATTTCTGCCGGCGGCCCTCTTTTCACATCGGCAGGCATTGTTCTCGTTGACCAGCCCGCAGTGCTTCAACATGAACTCCCGCAACGACGCTCTGCCCCGAGAAACCCGCTTTCGGAACGCCTCAGGTGTGATGTCCAAAATATAGGCTCCTTCCTCACTCGTGACGCCGAAGACAATCCCCAAAATGAACGCGATTCGAACCTCTTTGTCCAGACAGCTCAACATGCCCTGCAGACAGTCCAGTTTGGCTTCTTCTATGAGGAAGGCCCGCTCGGGCCCCGAGCATGAGGAAAGACAGTCGTTCGTCGGCTCGTCGGCGATCAGTCCTTCCAGGAACTCGAAGGTCACGCTCATCCTTTCGGTATTTCTTTTCCGAGTGCTCAGAAGATGGTTGCAGGCGATTCGATAGACCCATGAGGTGAAGGCGCACTCTTCTCGAAAGCTGCTCAGATGCGTGATCGTCTTGATGAGGATCTCCTGGGTTTCGTCTTCCGCATCGGCCGGTTGCCCCAACATGCGCAACGCCATGCCGTATATTCTGTCCTGGATCCGGTCGACGATCGTCTCCAATGCCCGTCTGTCGCCGTTTTTCGCCTGCCGCACAAATCGATTGAGATCGGAACCCATTTTTGAACTCTCCGTCATTGGTGAGGTCTTCGGTTGCTGTTTCCAATTAGACGAACTATGATTACATTTTGTGACCGAAAATAGCGCGCGCAACGATCAAATAATGCCGCTTCTCTCGGGAATCGGAATGACAGCCCGGAATTGAGCCGGCTTGATCATCGAAAACGGATCCACGTTTGAGTTTGGTTATCCACGGGCTGTTATGCTGAGAAACCCTGGATTTCAAGGCGTGGGTTTGGCCGCCATAGAATCGGTCGGAAGACTTGCTTTGCAGGATGTACACTACGAACGGCATAACAAAGCCCTACCGAAACCGGCAGGGCTTTGCTTATTGGCTCACCGTGTACAACCCTCTTGATAACCGTTCTCTTTCTCCCGCAGCTAACCGAAAACCTTCAATATCAATGGGTTATCAAGATCAGGCCGTTCCCGGTGAGGCGGAAACAACATCAAGTCGCATTTCCCCGGGGTTCTGCAAAGCCAGCCGACCAATCGAAGGAGCCTGGACCATCCCACTGCGCCTAATCACCGCTCACAATTTCTGCAGGATGAAGAATCCGCAGTCAAAGCGATCTGGATTCGCCTTGACCATCGCGATCTCTCGTTCGTACTGGGCCAGCTTCTTCGATGCTATCTCGCGGCCTCGTTCTTCTCGGAGCAGACGGATGCGATCCTCCAGCGGGGCATAGTATTCAGTCCACCAGCAGCGTTTCGGCAGCAGGTACTCGTTGACGATTCCGAAACCGTCGGCCGAGAGGTTCGCCCTGATACTCTCGAACCAGACGACGGTCTCGTGCATGACCAGGAAGCCGCCGGGCTTCAGAAGACGGCGGCAAACTGGCAGGCTCCTGGTGCTGTCAAGCAGGTGGAGCACTCCCTCTTCCCAGAGAAGATCAAAACTCTCATCCGCGAAGCTCACCTCGAAGAGCGACGCATTTACTATCTCGATGCGATGGCCAAGCCGATCTGCTTCGATACGCCGCCGCAATTCCGAGAGGGCGGTTGCGTCCGTATCGATGCCGACAACCGAACTCCCGCTCAAGCGCGCAAGCTCGATGGTTGCCTGGCCGGTTCCACAACCGATGTCCAAGAACCGTGGCTGGCCCATCGCAGGCAGCAGGGCGTAGGCATGACGTGTGTAACTAAGGAACGCGGCCCTCAGATCTTCAACGCCCAACACGTCATCAATACTGTCCGGCGCATTCATTCGATAATCCCTCGTTCAAGAATGTCGTCCCAGCAAGTCGCTGCCGTCTGCCTGGCTGGGGATCATCGGGCGGTCAAGGAAGGTAAAGCGCATCCGACGCACCACAAAGAACTCGTAGGCGTAGTAGTCCGAATACCTCCGGTGCATTGCGGGTTCCTGCGCAAGCTGCTCCAGCACGGCGAGCGCTTCTTTGTCGTCCTTGTATTTGCCGCGCAACTCCTCGATGCGAATCTCCATCGGCGTGTAGAAATCATCCCACCATGCCTCGTCCGGCAGGTTGAAGTGGCCGATGAGCGAAAAGCCGCTTCTTTCGATTGCCGCCAGGACATCCGGAACCCGGCCCATAGTCGGATAGTCGGCCTCGAAGCCCGCTTTGACCTCGGGCGGCGGGTTCTCCCTGCGCCAG
>CAYOVG010000554.1:0-3088 GCA_964407285.1 uncultured Syntrophobacteraceae bacterium | reverse complement strand
CGCTCGGCGCGCTTGATGTCGGGCCGGTTCCTCAATGTTTCCGCAGGAGTTCCCACCGCCACGCCGACAGGCGGGACCGGAACGGGTTGCGGCTTTTCCAGCAACGGGTCCAGCGCTCCCGGACGGTCGCCCGCCAGGACAGCCAAGCGGTACATGGCGGCTTGCAGCCCGATCCGAAGCGCGGGAATCCGGGCGCGGGTGCTCTCCAGGTTGTACAGCGCCTGCTTCACCGGAAGCTCGTCCACCAGACCGGCCTCGAACCGCGATTTCGTCAGTTCGTAGGTCTCCTCCTGAATGCCGATGTTGGCCTCGGCCACCTGCAAGCGCGTTTGATACGTGCGGACCTCGATGTAATTAAGCGCGATTTCTCCCAGAAGACTGACGAGCACGCTGTAAAAATTCTCGCGGGCGGCGGAAAGCTCCGCGTCGGCCGCCTCGATGGACCTTCTGATTCCTCCGAACACGTCCAGTTCCCAGCCCGCGTCGAACCCGGCCGCGTACAACTTGCTCTCGGTCCCGCTCCCCGCGTTTTCGCTGCTTCTGCTTTTGGTGAAGGACCCCGAGGTGTCAATCCTCGGAAACAAACCCGCCTCGTTGATACCGCGCCGTGCGCGGGCCTCCCGGACCCTGGCCCGAGCCTCTCTGAGATCGAGCGACCCCTCGAGACTTATCCCCATGATCTTCGAAAGCACGGGATCCTCCAGGGTCTTCCACCACGCCGCCATGGTCTTGGGATCGGGCGGCGCGGAAACAAGGCCGTCGGCAAGGGCGGCGTTCCATTGGTTCGCCGTGTCCATGTCCGGTTTCACGTAATTCGGACCGACCGGGGCGCACCCGGACGCCAAAAACAGAACCAGGACAATCAAAAACAGGCAACTTCCAACTCCGCGGACCAATCTTCTCCGCGCGGACAAGAATATCGAATCGAATTTCCCGTTCATTTTCCGTCCCTCTTTCCAGGTTGTTGAGTTAAGCCTAATCCAGCGGATCAATTTGAATCGGCTGTCCGCACGATTGTCTCTTCCGCCGCGCCGTCCGGCGCCTGACTCCGTTTTCGTTCCCGTCTCCAGTCTCGGACCTTCTCGCGCCACGTCTGGAACATCGCATAAAGAGACGGTATGAAGAAAATGCCCAACATGGTCGCGGCAATCATGCCGGCGAACACGGTGGTACCGATTGCCCGCCTGCTGTTGGCCCCGGCCCCGGTGGCGATCACCATGGGAACTACTCCCATAATGAAGGAGAAGGCGGTCATGAGCACGGCCCTGTACCGGATTCCGGCCCCGGTCAAGGCAGCCTCGACGATGGGCACGCCTTCCTCGTGGCGAGTCTTGGCGAATTCCACGATCAGGATGGCGTTCTTGCTGGCCAGTCCCACCAGAAGCACCATTCCGATCTGCGCGTATATGCTCGTGTCCAATTTGGCGATCCAGAGTCCGACCAGCGCGCCCAGGGCGGCCACCGAGATGGAGACGATGACCGACAGCGGAATGGTCCAGCTTTCGTACTGGGCGACCAGGAACAGATAGCCGAACAGAAGCGCCAGGGCGAACAGGATCGGCCCTTGGCCTTTTGTTTTGCGCTCCTGGAAGGACAGTCCGGACCACTCGAACGCGTATCCCTCCGGAAGAGTCTCGGCCGCGATCTTCTCCATGGCGGCCATGGCCTCCCCGGAACTGAAGCCCGGAGCGGCCTCCCCGTTGATCTGCGCCGAAGCGAACTGGTTGTATCTCGTGACCGCCTGGGGAGCGAGCACCGTTCTCAATGACGCAAGACTGCTCATGGGAACCATGCCTCCATCGTCCGCCCGGACATACAGTTTCCCGATGTCCTCCACCGCGTCCCGGAAAGGGGCGTCCGCCTGTATCTTCACTTGGAACACCCGGCTGTACAAGTTGAAATCGTTGATGTACCGGGACCCCAAC
This sequence comes from uncultured Syntrophobacteraceae bacterium, assembly GCA_964407285.1. Classification (GTDB taxonomy): domain Bacteria; phylum Desulfobacterota; class Syntrophobacteria; order Syntrophobacterales; family Syntrophobacteraceae; genus CAYOVG01. The sequence continues at coordinate 1,163 of CAYOVG010000554.1, read as the reverse complement.
TGGGATTGCAGCGTGGAAAAAACCCTGCTGACCGGAACCTTCATCATCTCGGCCTTGGTACGGTCCAGGTCGAGATACAACTGGGGCGAATCGGCGGTGTAGGTGCTGAAAACCGCTCTCAAAACCGGGTTCTGGTTGGCCGCGATCACCATGGCGCGCGTAGCCGACGCCAACTCGGCGGGACTCTGGTCGCCTACCGCCTGAAGACGGAAATCGAACCCGGCGGTGGTACCCAGTCCCCGAATCGGCGGGGGGCTGAACGCGAAAATGTTGGCCGACGGAATCGCCGCCAGTTCCCCGCGCAAGCGCCCCAAAAGACCGTCCACCCACAAATCGGGGGTCTCTCGCTCCTCCCAGGGGTCCAGCACAACGACGCACAATCCCACGTTTTCTCCGGCCCCGCTGATGATGCTGAACCCGCTGACCGAAATCACGTCCGCCACCCCCGGCGTATCCAGCAGCAACTTCGTGAGCCGTTCCATCACCTTGTCGGTCCTGGCAAGGGCCGCAGCCTCCGGAAGCTGCACGTTCACGAAAAACGCGCCCTGGTCCTCCTGGGGAAGAAAACTTCCCGGACGATTGAAAAACAGGTGATAGGTCGCTCCGAACACCAGAACGAAGATTAGAATAGTCAGGACGAACTTTCGGACAAACCATCCCGACACGGAAACGTATCCGTTCCTCGTCGCGTTCAACGCCTTCGCGAACCAAGCGAGAGGCCCTCTTCGAATCTCGCGCGGCTTTCTAAGAAGCAGCGAGCACAGGGCCGGGCTCAAAGTCAGGGCATTCAAGGCCGAAAGCAATACCGCCGTGGATATGGTAACGGCGAACTGCTTGTACAACTGTCCCGTTATTCCCGGAAGAAACCCCACCGGAACGAACACCCCCAGCAGCACCAGGGTGGTGGCCAGAATCGGCCCCGTAACCTGCTCCATGGACCGAATCGCCGCCTCCTTGGATTCCAATCTCTCGTCCTGCATGACCCGCTGGGCGTTTTCCACCACCACGATGGCGTCGTCCACCACGAGACCGATCGCCAGTATCAGCGCGAACAGCGTGATCGTGTTGGCGCTGAACCCCAGCGCCAGAAGCACCCCGAACGCTCCGAGCAGCGAGACCGGTATGGTCAGGGTCGGAATCAACGTCGCCCGCCAGTCCTGCAA
>CAYOVG010000553.1:0-3103 GCA_964407285.1 uncultured Syntrophobacteraceae bacterium | reverse complement strand
GCGACCCGTCGGGATTCAAGGCATACAGGTTGCCGTCGAGCGACCCGGCATAGATCGTGCCGTCGGAGCCGACGACCGGGGAGGAGACTATCGCCTGGCCCGTCGTGAAGCTCCATTTCGTCGATCCGTCACTGGGATCGTAGGCATACAGGTTGCCGTCGAGCGACCCGGCATAGATTGTGCCGTCGGAACCGGTTACGGGGGATGACAGCGTCATGTCTCCCGCCTGGAAATTGAGGCTGAGGGGGTCCGGCAACGCCCATGTTCTGGTTGCAAGTGAAACCAAAAACAGTGCAATCATCCCGACACGGCCAAGCCATTTCCTGTTGACCGGAATTGCGGCCGGAATTCTTCCACACCCGATGCGGAACAGGTTTGCGGTAAACGAAGATCCAGTGTTTGCTTTCATAGGAATGCCTCCCGATAACAGCGTTGAAACGAAGAAATGTTCTGAAATACTTGTGCTTCCCTGGTTTTTGATTTCCTTGCGGCCGACCCGGCCGGCATGAACGCGGCGGGTCTTTGGATGGATATGGGGTGGGAAAGAAAGGGGGACTGGAACTCCGATGCTTTTCGGACGTCCCACATCAGGAGTCAGGGTGAACAGTGGTATGCGTTCTTCGGGACAATGGACCGGGGGCATCTGAAAACGGACGTACCGGGAATGCCTGTCGGGCCATACTGAGAGTGTATTGGTAAAGGAACATCTTTTTGGTCTCCCTGGGAGGCAGGCTCCCTATCTTCCGGAAACCTGCCTCTATTAGTCGCACCCGGACCGGTAGTGCTTTTGTGCTTCCCGACCGTTCGGACGTTCTGCCGGTGGTGCGGGAGAGATTATGAGTCTGTTCCGAACCATCCGAGTCGATTCCGAAGATCAGGATCAGGAAGGTGAAAGGTTACCCAACTCCATTGCTAGGGACATGCCGTGCCCGAGATGGAGCCGCTGCAGTTGTCCGGAGAATTGCCTTCGAAGATGGTGCCGGAATTGCTCACGCTGCTTTCCATGAAATTGGCGATACCGCCTCCTTTGGTATTTGCCGTATTGTGAGAGACGATGTTGTAGCCCTTGAGGGTCAGAACACCTTTATTGAAGACCCCGGCGCCGCCGCCGTACGTAGCTGTTGCACCATCTTCCTGGACCAGGTAGTCCGATACCTCGTTCTCATTGATCCAGCATCCATCGAGGGTCAAGTTGCCCGAATTGAATATGCCGCCGCCGAACTTGCTGTATCCATTGTGTATTACGATATCCTTGAGCGTCACGTTAGCGCCGTAGCCGATGTTCAGGACCCTGGATTTGTTCCTTTTGTTGGCGACAATCCATGCGCTTTCCGTCGGAGGAGTGGAAATGCCCGAGATGTGCTGCCCCGCGTAGTAGGAAACGGCGCTCTGTATGGTGATGCTCGAAGCCTTCGGGTTCGCCGGGACCTTCAGTTCACCGTAATTGATCAGTGGGTTCAGATAGTTATACCCGCTGTACAGTACAATGGTATGGCTTCCGCTCAAGTTGCTGGCCTCTTCTATTGCAGCGCGCAGGGAGCAAAGCCCGATGCTGTCCTTGCAATAGCCGTCACCAGTTTTGGCGTCTTTCGTATCCAAACCGCTATTGACGAAAAATTCATTGGCAAGAGCCGCCTGGCCGCCACCCAAAACCAGTCCCGCAACCAAAAGAGTCGATAGACAAAAAGGTACGAGTTTCTTCATCTTAAACATGGAGGATCTCCTTCTCTGTGAGTTGGACGAATACTTCCAGATTTCCGGGTCCGCGTTGCGCCTGACCCGGCCACACCGGCAAAGGCATCCCGAAGGACACAATCCCCGCCCGCTCGTCGCCGCGCTTCCGTTCTCCGGCAAAGCGGCATCCGGCAACGAACGATCGTCTTCACGCCGAAGCGTTTACGTCCCCGACGGGATGCGCGGATACTTCACGGTCACCTCCTTTCCGGGTGAAGCAACGGAGCGTTTCAGGATTCATGAACGCGTGATGCAGCCTGTCGCCGCCCGACTGCGCGCCGTCCGGACCGGTGAAACGGACCCACCGCCGTACGGACGCGCATCTCCCCAAAGGCGGCCCGAGTAAGAGCCCTAACGTGAACCCTGCTACATGCATTTTTCCCCGATTGAGTTGCCTGGAAACCGTCCTGGGCAGATCGAATGCGAGCGCCCTGTTGACCGGTTAAATGGGGAGCGTTGACTGACAAGAATCCGCTGGTATTCGGATTTCTATTTGGAAGCGAGCATCCCTTATGCAGCCGTTACGAACGAAGGGGTGAAAACGGCCGGCTGTGATGCCCGTCAAGAAGGAAGTTGTGAACTCCGGCGCCTTGCCTATGCCGTATGGTTGGCGGCGCCGCTCCGGGTGAGACGGCATAGGCCTCATCTGACGTTGAAGATATGTATGTCGAATGTGCCACGCCAGTAGGTGTTTTCCGTAAGTTGGCGGGAAAATAGATATTAGTTCATGGGGGGGAATGAAGCGCCGCGGGAGGGAAATACCTGTAGGTGAATGCACCGGGGTGCTCCTACCTGGAACTCCATTACCCGTATACCGGTATGGTTGAATGTACTTCACCACACCATCCGGACTTACAGGCTTCCATGTACATGGCGCAAAGCGCGTTTCCTCGAAAACCGGCCCCCGGACGGCGTAAACACGGCGCTCAGTTTCGCTTGCGCATACGACTCCCCTCGCCCTATTTCACTTTGAACCGGATCGGCAAAACGGCCCTGGATTCGACCGGCTTGCCTCCGTGGCGGGCGGGCTTGAACTCCCACTTGTAAACGACGTCCATGACGCCTTTCTCGAACACTCCCTTCGGGCGGGCCTCGACAATGGACGCCCGCTTGACTTTCCCGTCCACGCCTATGAGGACACTGACCACCACCTTTCCGGATAGACCTTTGCGCCTGGCCGCTTCAGGATAAACGGGCCGAACCTGCCGCACGAGTTCCGCGGGTTCCTCGGGCTCCACGGGCCGGGTCGAGTACCGGTACAGGACATACGAGAATACCCCGATGACCGTTGCGGGCATGAGCCAGAACTGGGGACCCGGCGCCGTCTCCCCCCCTGAGCTGCCCTGGAAAATCGGGGGCCGTTGCGCGG
>CAYOVG010000552.1:0-3104 GCA_964407285.1 uncultured Syntrophobacteraceae bacterium | reverse complement strand
GGGTCGCTTGAGATCGTCGACAATCGTCCCCTCAGGTGGTTTTATCCTGACAATACCATAGTTGACGGGTTGAGGAAGAGTTCGTCCGTCCAGAATCAACTCGTGCTCGATCTGAAGAACGTGGGGGACCGTTTCCGCCATGTGTTCCAAGTACTGCTTTCACCTCTGGCACATCACGTCCCAGTGCAATATGGCTCGCTGGCCCGCGTCGATGAAGTATTCCGTCAGCGAACTGATAGCAGCCGTCGAATTGACCCTTTCAGTTTTGCTCATCTGAATTTCCTTTGCAATCTAAATGGGGGGCTATCGACTTCACGCCATGATGTGGATGCCGCTGTCGGCATAGAGCGTCTGGCCGGTGAGACGCCACGCAAACGGAGTTGCCAGGAAGGCGCAGGCGAAGCCGACGTCCATAGTGATCAGCGCCTTCCTGTCCTGGAGAACCGGACGTTGCACTTCTATATTCAATTCGTTCCTCCGTGCGTAGATTCCGGCACGAGCGACCAGTCACGCTTCATGGCCCATCGGCGGTTACGGAAAGAATCAGGTGCACCACACGTCCTCAAACGCCTGTTGCATGGGGAGTCCGCTGCGGGCCGGCACGGCCAGCATCGACAAGTTTTGGGGCGGCACCTCCGCCTCAAGTTGGGCCACGCCTTTTACTCCATCGATGAGGATGAGGTGCCTCATGATGAAGCTGGCGATGCCCTGGCCCTGATAGTCCTCTTCCACGGTGAAAGTCACCTCGGCGCTGAGCTGAGTCATGGTGCATGGTCCCCGGGCGCTCCCCGATGATGTGGAGAATCCCTCGGAAAGCATCGGGCTGTGCGTTCTCGAAAAGCAGTTCGCCGATTCGATCGCCCGCGCGCACTCTCCCGCCGGTGACCACGATGTTGCTTTCGCACATGGGGACTTTCGCCTCTGTGAGGAGTTTGCGCACTACCTCCAGGTAAGGCGCGAGGTGTCCCTCGTCCATGATGGCCTTGGCATTGAGACCATCCGATATGACGACCTGCCCCCGGGGGGATTCGGTCCTCCCCAGGATTCCCGGAGCTTCTCCAGTATTTTAATGGATTCAGGACTTAGCTTTTCGCCGGTGTCCGGGTGGGAGATGTGATCGTCCCGGTCCTTTGACAGAGTTTTGACGAAAACCGCATTGGGGATCGTTTTGGTGAAATCGGGGTTGAATTCGGCCCGGAGGCATAGCTTGGCGTTTTCGTATGGTGACTTCAATTTGGCCTCCAGGTCGGGGTTCAAATCCCAGATGTTCTTGCCGTGACCGGTGGCCAGGTCAACACCCCTTGCTTCAACTTCCTCGATCTTCTTTCTGCCCTCGGGATAGACGGCGTCCCTGGACCGGTTGTCGCCCCTGGCCCGGCAATACTGGAAATAGACCCAGAGGGATTCCCCGAAATTTTCGGTGTATTTGTCGTTCGCGTCCACGGCCCCGATCCGCTTGTAAAAATTCCACATGGCATTGTTCACCGGTAGCCGAATTTCTCCCGCAGCCGGACGTGATCCTGGGAAGATGTGCCGAGATAGCTCAGCATGGGGTCGTTCTTGCTTGGTGGGAAGGGCAATCAGGTAGGCGGGGTTCGCCGGCATGATTTGATCCTGGCACCAGTCGAGATCGCCCAGGGTGACCGCCATGTGGTGGGTGGGGCATATATCGAGGCCGATGGTCAAGCCATGAAGTTTCCCCATGGCGATGTCTTCCGGACAGCACCTGACCAGTTGTTCCCGTGTGCGGAAAACTTCCGGGCCGATGAATCCGGCCACGTCGTTCACATGGAGCCATGCTCCCCGGGAATGCAGCAGGCCTTTCCCCGTTCCCACGCTTCGCGTGGAAACGGGATGCCAAGTGCGGAGCTCTGACGAACATGGAAACTCTTTTCCGTGGTTCCGTTTTTGCGAGCCAGTCCAGAACCACGGGAACCGGTTTGGCCTGCCGGATGTCCGTGCAGTATTCACGAATTGCCCGGTCGGAGGAAAACTTGCCCATGCGGGCCACATTGAGAATGGACATGCGAGTCCAGCGCTCCTGGCCGCGGTAGGCTTCGTCGACCAGCTTCTGAGCCTGGAGGTACGCCTCGAAGTCGGCGAAGAGCATGAACGTGTCGTGGTAGAGGAGCGAATCCACCAGGGGCTTGAACAGGTCCCTGTCGCCGTTGGAAAAATGGCCCGAACCGATGCGTTCGACAACTTCCTGGAGTTCCGCGTTGTTCTGAAAATAAGACGTCGGGTCGTATCCGGCTTTCTGATGGGAAGCCACCTCTTCCCTGATTTCGACGTTGGCTCCATCCAGGGTTCCGATCGTGAGGGCCCCATTCATGGAAAACTTCATGTTGCCGGTCCCGGAGGCTTCCTTGCCGGCGGTGGAAATCTGTTCCGACAGGTCGGCGGCGGGATAGACGAATTTTGCGTTTTTGACGTTGAAACCCGGGAAGAGAAACGACCTTGAGCCTCCCCGCCACATCGGGGTCGTGGTTCACCACGTCTGCAAAGGAATTGATCAGTTTGATGATCCGCTTGGCCATGAAGTATCCGGGCGCCGCTTTCCCTCCGAAGATGAAGGTTCGAGGGCACACGTCGCAAGAGGGGTCGCGTTTGATCCGGTTGTAGAGGGCGATGATGTGAAAGACATTCAAATGCTGCCGCTTGTATTCATGGATTCGCTTCACCTGGATGTCGAAGATCGAAGAGGGGTCGACCTCGATTCCCGTGCGATCGAGGATCACCCGTGCAAGATTCTGCTTGTTCTCGCGTTTCACTCGCCGCCACTCTTCCCCGAAAGCGCCATCGCCCGCAAAGTTCTCGAGCTGTCTCAGTTCTTCCGGGTTCCTCACCCAGCCTTGGCCGATTTTTTCGGTGATGAGGCGACTCAACCCGAGATTGCTCAGAACCATGAAGCGACGCGGGGTGACCCCGTTGGTCTTGTTGCTGAATTTTTCGGGACTCATTTCATGGAAGTCGCGCAAAACGTCTTCCTTGAGCAGCCGGGTGTGGACCGCCGCCACCCCGTTGATGGCATGTCTGCCGACGCAGGCCGGATGCGCCATGCGCACGTACCTTCCGCCCGTCTCGTCGATGAGGGACATCCTGGC
>CAYOVG010000551.1:0-3118 GCA_964407285.1 uncultured Syntrophobacteraceae bacterium | reverse complement strand
GTGCTGGGACAACGACGCCTTTTGCTTTTGGAAGCTGTCTTTCGACGGATCAGGCCAATTACGACGGCAATTATCCATTATCGGGATATCCCAAGGGGCAAAATCGGGAGAGGACGGTTCCGGTGGCGAGTTTCTCACCCAACGCCTGGGGTTTGTATGACATGCACGGCAATGTCTGGGAATGGTGCCAGGATTGGTATGGAGCGTATCCTTTGGGCGCGGTGACGGATCCGACAGGGCCCTCGTCGGGCTCGTCCCGGGTTCTTCGCGGCGGCAGCTGGTTCCACAGCGCGAGGAGCTGCCGGTCGGCGGATCGCCTCAGCGGCTCGCCGGACAACCGCGGCAGCGCCCTGGGCCTCCGCTTGGTGATGCTGATGTTCGATACTCAGACATCTGAAAGTCCCTTCCCAGCGGACGATCCGGGAAACAAGCGACTCGCCCTGGAGGCAGTGGAAGGGTCTTTTTTGGAAACGGAACACTCCGGCAGGCTGTTCGTGATCCATGGAAGCGTGCGGAACCAGTATCCTTTTCCCGTGCGGCATATCCGCTTGCATGCCTACCTTCATGTAGAAGCCCCGGACTCATCCCTCGATACGCTCTTGTTCGCTGGCAACCCTCTTTCTGAAAAGGAACTCACATCTCTTCCGCTCCAACAAATTCAGGACACGATGCGTACGAAAGCTGGCAGAGACGGCATGAATGAGCGGATCCCGCCCGGAAGCACTGTGCCTTTCTCCGTGGTGTTTGCCGAACTTCCGGCAAACCCCATCGAATATGCGGTCAAGATCCAAAGTTCTGAACCCATAGGTCAGCTTCCACTGCACCAATTTGGGAGGACTCATTCTAAGCAAGAAATTCTTCCGAAACCGCAAGCGAAGCCGACACTCCCGCGAACCGCGTGGTACATACAAATCGGCGCCTACAGTCAGGAAGCCGCCGCCCGTTACATACAGAGGCGGATCGAGAGAGCCGGGTATCCCGTCCGTGTCATGGAAATCGGACCCGCCGGAAAAAGGCTTCACGCCACCCGCGTGGGACCGTATTCCAGTGAATCGGAGGCTCGGAGAGCCGCAGAGACCATCAAGCAACAGGGTCATCTGCCCTATGTGCTCTCCATTCAGGAGTGACCGCAAAATCTAAATTTAGCTGAGCGAGGATAGTATTATGGCATCTAAGGACTTTGTTAGAGATGTTTAGCTATTTATATTTTCTATGACAGGTTTATTTGACAATAACAAGTCAGCATAATGGGGACATTGGGCTATGAAGGCAAGAATCGAGAATGGCGTTCTGTATATAGAAATCGAACTCAACAAGGAACCGGTTCCAAGTTCATCTGGGAAGACTTTGGTTGTTGCGAGCACACGCGGCAACATTGCAACTGAGGTCATGGTTGACGGAAAGCCCCTGACTATCGGGCTTAACGCCTATATCAAGAAGTAGCCTTGGGCCAATGGGACTGCTTGTTCGAGTGGGGCTGTACGGAATCGATAGCCCTGAGGGTGGTCAGGCTTTCGGCTCCAGGGCAAAGCAGTTCGTCTCGAAGCTGGCTTTCGGCCAAGTGGTAACACTCAAGGAAGTCTCTAAAGATAGGTACGGCCCCATTGTGGCAGAAATCATTCTGCCAGACGGCAGAAACCTGAATCATGAAATCGTCCGGGCAGGGTATGCGTGGTGGTACCGGCAATACGCTCAGCGAGACGATGCGCTGAAAGCCCTCGAGCTTGAAGCGAGGGAGGCCAAGCGGGGGCTTTGGGCTGACAAGAACCCTGTCCCGCCGTGGGAATGGCGCAGAGGTGAGCGAGAAAGAAAAAGCAGTTCCACGTTGGAATCTGCTGACATAGTGTACCATGGTAATGTGAGGAGCAAGGTATTCCACAGGCCAGGATGCAAGGACTACAATTGCCTTAACTGTACTGCGAGGTTCTCAACACGGGAAGATGCGCTTGATGCTGGTTACAGGCCATGCGGAGGATGCAAGCCGTAGAGACGAATGCTTTGACCGGCATCCTTGGTGGCTTCTACAGCCGTTTTCTTTCTCGACAGAATATTTGCGTGCACATGGGGAGTAACGACTAATAGCCTCAGATCCACATTGTGGCACTACTATATAAGTTTACGCACCTAAATCTGAAAGACCCTGCATTGGGTACACTGAACACAACTATCCCTCAAGCGCGACTCTCGCTCGCTTACTGCTCTGACGAATTTCCCAAAGAAAAGTCAGCGATACTGCGATGTCTGCTCGACCTTTAGCAAAACCTAATCAGCTGTTCGAATAAAGATTGCATCATCAATCTTATTGAATGCATTTTCGTAAATGGCAGGATCTAAAATTGGTTGATCCGAACCTCCTTTGCCAACTACTTTCTGTGTTTCGACAAAATTCAAGCGAACAGTCGAAAACCCTGGACGGCGCTCTTCGACAAATGCTGTCCCGCGTGTATAGGTTTGCTTCTGATCGAAAAGTCCAGATTGTACTGAGGGGCTTTGTGCCGTTATGATACCGGTATCGAGACTGGCTGTTTCGATGATGTAGCCAAGGTCTTGAAATACGGATACAGTCGAATTAAATGCCATAGGTTTCAACGCTTCAAACTCTCTGGTCTGAAACGCCTGGATTTCAAGGCTCGTTCTATGGGGTGTTCTCGCGGCGCACGCAATAAGCATAAATCCAAGAAGAATACTAAAATAAGCAAACGCCGTTCGACGGTTCTCTAAGATCGACTTGAGCCTTTGACTCATGACAATATGCCCCCACTCAAAATGAGGTTGCCCTACTCCTAAAATCAGAAACTAGTTTATCTTCATTAAATTTAATTATAAGCGTCATCGTACGACTTGACTCCTCAAAACCGGAGGTAGTGCTGCTGCCCCCAAAAAGAATTACGGTTCCATAGGTTCCAGAGGACTGAGAGGCAGTCACACGTGCATGCTTTTGATAGGTCCAAACTTCTTGGCCAGCCGAATCGTAGGTGACGATATTTGGAGGCCCAAAAGCCTCTAATACTTCATTTTGGGTCGTTTCGTATTTCTTAAGTGTGAGGAGAACATTTCCGTGCGTTAACTGCCCGTTGAAAAACTCCACCGACTCGGGCGTTTCTTGTTGTAGTTTTTT
>CAYOVG010000550.1:0-3206 GCA_964407285.1 uncultured Syntrophobacteraceae bacterium | reverse complement strand
GGACCTCGACCTGGGATGGGACCACACGCCCGAAAGCGTCATGGTGACGTGGCTTCCCATTTTCCACGATATGGGCCTCATCTACGGCATACTGGAGCCCCTGTACAAGGGGTTCCCCTGCTACATGCTCACTCCCGCTTCGTTTCTGCAGCAGCCCGTCCGCTGGCTCCAGGCGATCTCCAAGTACAGGGGCACCCACAGCGCCGCTCCGAACTTCGCCTACGATCTGTGCGTTCGAAGAGTCACAGCCGAACAGCGCGCCGCGCTGGACCTCGGCAGTTGGCGCAATACGCTCAATGCGGCCGAACCCGTCAGGGAGGAAACCATCGTGAGGTTCCTGGAGACCTTCGCTCCGTGCGGACTTCGGCCGACCGTGTTCTCCCCCGGCTTCGGACTCGCCGAAGCGAGCCTCAAGGTAACGGCCGCCAGGGTCGGCGAGGAATGCCTTTTCCGTCGCCTGGATGCGGACGCCCTGCAGGAAAACCGGGTGGTTCCGGCGGCCGATGAGGGCGCGGAAACGGGTGCGAGCGCGGGAGCGACGGCGGACACGGAGGCTGGGAGCGCGGCCGGAAAGCCCGCAGATGGGATAAAAGCCGCAAGCGTGCAAACACTGGTCGGATGCGGCCGTAGCGAAATCGGATCGAGAATCGTGATTGTGGACCCCGACGCCCTGGTTCCGTGCGGACCCGATGCGGTGGGGGAGATCTGGGTTTCGGGGCCGTCCATAGCGCAAGGCTACTGGGAGCGGCCCGAAGAGACGGAAAAGACTTTCCACGCCCGCCTTGCGGATTCGGGTGAAGGGCCGTTCCTCAGAACGGGAGACCTGGGTTTTTGGAGAGACGGCGAACTGTTCGTCACGGGGAGGCTCAAGGACCTCATCATCATCCGGGGCCGTAACTATTACCCTCATGATATCGAATTGACTGTCGAGAGTTGCCACCCGGCGCTACGCATCGGTTGCGGCGCTGCGTTTTCGGTGGATGCGGGGGGAGAGGAACGGCTGGTGGTGGTGCAGGAAGTGGAGCGCACCTTCCTGCGCAAGCTCGATCTCGACGAGGTGGCGGGAGCGATACGGCAGGCCGTGGCGGAGGAGCACGAGCTTCAGCTCCACGCGGTGGTGCTGATCAAGACCGGGGGTATCCTCAAGACGTCGAGCGGGAAGATCCAGCGCGGGGCGTGCAGGGCGGCTTTTCTGCAGGGCGAGTTCAACGTGGTGGGCCAATGGACGCGGCCTCTCGAAGAGGAGCGCGCGGCGACCGGCTCCGTCCGCGCGGAAGGACGCGGCGGGGCGGAGCGGCCGGGGCCGGCCGGCAGCGCCGAGGGCGGTCCCACGGCGTGCCGAGGGGACCGGGAAATCGAGAGCCGGCGAAGCCTCGAAAGCCTCCAAAGCCTGCAGAACTGGCGGAGCCTGCTGGTGGAGAAGATATCGGGGCGGGTGGGCGTTGCCGCCGGGCGGGTGGACATCCGCAAGCCATTCGCGTTCTACGGCCTGGATTCGAAAGATGCCGTCGGGATTTCGGGGGAGTTGGAGGAGTTGTCGGGACGCCGGTTTCCTCCCACTCTGCTCTACGACTATCCGACCATCGAGTCGCTCGCCCTGTACCTCGCGGGAGAGGATGAGGATGGTCCGCGCCGCGGGACTCCGGAAGGCGTGCGGGCCGGGGGTGCGGATGAAGCTGCGCGTGGAGTTGCCCCTCGATCCGGGGAGAGAGCGGGCACGGCGGGTGCGGGGCCGATTGCCGTAATCGGCATGGGGTGCCGCTTTCCGGGCGGCGCCGACAGTCCCGAAGCCTTCCGCCGGTTGATGCTCGACGGCGTCGACGCCGTTTCGGAGGTCGGAGCTTCCAGGTGGGACGCCGATGCGCTTTTCGATCCCTCTCCGGGCGCTCCGGGCAAGATGAACACGCGCTGGGGCGGCTTCCTGGACGACGTGGACCTCTTCGACGCCCATTTCTTCGGTATTTCTCCCCGCGAGGCGAAGAGCATGGACCCGCAGCAACGGCTTCTGCTCGAAGTGGGGTGGGAAGCGCTGGAGCGGGCCGGGATCGACCCCGACCGCCTGGCCGGAAGTTCGACCGGGGTTTTCGTCGGTATCAGCGGATACGATTATTCCAGGCTGCAGTTCAGCCGCTATGAGAACGCCGATGCGCATGCCGGGACCGGCAATGCGCTGAGCATCGCCGCCAATCGCCTTTCCTACGCGCTCGACCTGCGCGGGCCGAGTTGCGCCGTCGATACCGCCTGCTCTTCGTCTCTCGTGGCCGTGCACCAGGCCTGCCGGAGCCTGCGGCAGGGCGAGTGCGACCTGGCCCTGGCGGGCGGGGTGAACCTCATTCTGACCCCGGAGTGGACCATCGCGCTCTCCCAGGCGGGACTCATGGCCCCCGACGGGCGCTGCAAGACATTTGACGCTTCCGCGGACGGCTATGTGCGGGGGGAAGGATGCGGACTCGTCGTTTTGAAGCGGCTCCGCGATGCGTTGCGGGACGGGGACAGGGTCCTGGCCGTGATCAGGGGGTCCGCGGTCAACCAGGACGGCAGGAGCAACGGACTGACGGCCCCTAACGGGCGGTCCCAGCGGGATGTCGTCCGCAAAGCCCTCGAGGACGCGGGAGTGGCCCCGGCGCGCATCGGGTATGTGGAAGCGCACGGAACGGGGACGTCCCTGGGAGATCCCATGGAAGTCAACGCGCTGAGGGATGTGCTGATGCAGGGCCGTTCGCCGGATGAGCCCTGTTGGATCGGTTCCGTGAAGACGAATATAGGGCACCTCGAAGCCGCGGCCGGAATAGCCGGGCTTATCAAGACCGTGCTCTGCCTGCGGTATGGGGAGATCCCGGCGAATCTGCACCTGAAGGAACTCAATCCGCATATCCGGTTGGAAGGCGCTCCTATTTCCATTCCCGTGGAACGAGTGGCGTGGCCGGGAGGGGGCGCGGCGAAGGGGGCGGACCGTGGGGATGGCTCCGGTGGCCCGGGTGAATCCGAGCGTTCGGCAGGACGGCGGTTCGCCGGGGTCAGTTCGTTCGGCTTCGGGGGAACGAACGCGCATGTGGTGCTGGAGGAAGCGCCGGATGGCGCGGGGGATGGGGCTGAGGGCGAGCGGGCCGACCGGGCGAAAGGCGGCGTAACGGGCGTATCGAGTGATTCGGGCGCTTCGGATGGGTTGAGGGACCGTCCGCGCCATGTGCTGGCGGTGTCGGCGA
>CAYOVG010000549.1:0-3223 GCA_964407285.1 uncultured Syntrophobacteraceae bacterium | reverse complement strand
TTGCGGTCGGGTCGGTCGGATTCCGGGGCGAAGCCGACCGGGGGCATGCAAGGCGACTCCCGGCAGGGCGCTTGCCGGCGCCGCGACTCCGCGACGCCTGCCGGTAATACGGGTCCGGGCAAATCCATTTCCGGAAATCACCTTACTGTTGCTCACAGCATGCTTTGTTGTCTCGCCGCATCGTTCTTCAACTGGTGTTTGACATTGATTCCCTTCGCGATGAATATCACACTCTCGGCGATATTGGTGGCAAGGTCGGCCACCCGCTCCAGGGAGCGCGATGCGATGATCGTCCGCACCGAGCGCTCCACCGCGGGGGATTCACGCGTCATGTAATCGATCAGCGCTTTCAAGGCCTGGACATTGAATTCATCGGCGCGATCGTCCATCCGGCACACTTCCTCGGCCTTCCCGGCATCCAACCGGATGAACGCGGAGACCGCCGCGCTGTACATTTCCATCGCCGTTTCTCCAAGGAGTTTCAGCGCATGGTTGTGCGGAAGAGCAGGACGCCCGACGAGAAACAGCGAAGCCTCCGCCACGTTGACCGCTTCATCCGCGATACGTTCCACATCCGTGGTTATGCGCATGCAGCCGATGATAAACCGCAGATCACCGGCCAGAGGCTGATCCAGGGCCAGCAACCGCAGGCAGGTCCTGTCCATGTCGATCTCGAGCCGGTTGATGTCGGGTTCTTCCTTGATAACCTCGCCGGCAAGGTCCGAATTCCTTTCGAAGAGCGATGCGACGGCTTTCTCGAGGGTCCTGTGAGTCCGAGCAGCCATGTTGAGAACCGCCATCTTCAGATCTTCCAATTCCTGCTGTAAATGGTTTTCCATGAGAAGTGTTCTCCTAGCCGAAACGGCCGGTGATATAGTCTTCCGTTTGTTTATGTTTCGGGCGCGTAAAGAGCACTTCCGTCGAATCCAGTTCGATGAGCTTTCCCATGTAGAAGAATGCGGTGTAGTCGGAAACACGCGCCGCCTGCTGCATGTTATGCGTAACGATGACAATCGTGTAGTTGGTCTTGAGCATGTGGATGAGTTCCTCGATTTTCTGAGTGGCGATCGGGTCCAGCGCCGAAGCGGGTTCGTCCATCAGCAAAACGTCCGGTTCCACCGCGAGGGCGCGAGCTATGCACAACCTCTGCTGCTGACCTCCGGACAACCCCAGGGCCGACTGGTCCAGCCTGTCCTTCACTTCCTCCCAAAGCGCGGCGCGCTTGAGGCTCTCCTCCACACGCTCGGCAATGAAGTCCTTGCTCCTCACCCCATTTATCCGTAGACCGTAAGCCACGTTGTCGAATATCGTCTTCGGAAAGGGATTGGGCTTCTGGAAGACCATTCCCACTCTCCTGCGGAGCGTAACGACATCGATCGCTTGATCGTAGATGTTCTCGCTGTCAAGAAGCACCTCGCCTTCGATGCGCACGATGGGAATAAGGTCGTTCATCCGATTGAGACAACGCAGGAAAGTGCTCTTGCCGCAACCGGACGGACCGATCAGGGCCGTAACCTGGTTGCGAAAAAGCTCGACCGTGATGTCGTGCAACGCCTTGAAATCACCATAGTAAAGATTTAGGCCTTTTGAGGCCATTCTCACTTCATTCATTGTCGTACTCTTTGTCTGCTAGGGTTCGTCGCTTGCCGATAAATGCAATGAATCGTTCCCACAATGCGGACCGGCCGCGACTTCGATGAAATATGCCCCGGAAGGCCGCCTGCCGGTACTCCCCTCACTCGCTTTTCCCTCGTGAGAACCTGTAACCCACTCCGCGAACGGTTTCGATCCATGCGCTATAGTCGCCGAGTTTCTGCCGCAGCCGTCTGATATGAGTGTCCACGGTGCGAGCGTATCCATCGAATTCATACCCCCATACATGATGAAGAAGCTGGTCCCGCGTCAGCACCTTGCCGGGATTTCGAATGAGTTCCACCATCAGGCGGAATTCGGTCGCGGTCAGTTCCACATTTTCGCCGTCAACGGTTACCTTGTACCCGTCGAGGTCCACCCGGACGCCGCCGCTTTGCAGCACCGCGTCCCTGTCGGGTATGGAGACGGACCGCCGCAGAATCGCCTTGATCCGCAAGATGAGTTCCCTGGGGCTGAACGGTTTGACCACATAGTCGTCCGCCCCCAGTTCGAGCCCGACGATCCGGTCGATCTCCTCGCCCCGGGCGGTCAGGATGATAACGGGTATGGACCTCAACCCGGAGTCCTGCTTCAGCCTGCGGCATATTTCCAGTCCGTCCACTCCGGGAAGCATCAGATCCAGGATAACCAGATCGGGGGAAAAGGTCCGGATCAGCTCCATCACCCCATTGCCGTCGACACAGGTCTGGACATCAAATCCCGCCGCACGAAGATTGTACGAGAGAAGCTGGAGAATATCCGCATCGTCCTCTACCACCAGAATACATCCGCCTGCCATTGCGCCCTCCTCCTATTCATGAGCGAGTAAAGCACGCTTCAATGACGACACTATGTCTCCAGTGTTACATTCACGTTACATGGCCGATGGATTGCGGATTGCGTGATACGCCATTCACATTACATGGAAAAAGGCGCGCGTTGCGCGTTACGGGTCATCGCCTTTTCGTAAGCCCCCGGGCGCTTTCCAGCGTGCGCGCCCCCCGAAGGCGGGCGGTCGAAAGCTTGCCGCCGCCTATGCGACGCGCCTCTCGTGATAGATCTTCCATGTCTCGTCGACTGCGCTGTCAAAGGACCTCTCCTCCATGTACCGGCGGGCAGCCTTCCCCATCTTCCCGCGCCGGTCGGCATCATCGGTGAGGAACCGCACGGCGAACAGGAAACTCTCCAAATCTCCCGCACGGGCTATCAGTCCCGTTCGCAGGTGAAGCATGTTTTCCCTGGGCCCCCCGGAATCGGAAACGATGACGGGCAGGCCTGACGCCTGCGCTTCCAGCACCACATTGCCGAAGGTGTCGGTCGCGCTGGGAAAGACGAAGAAATCGCTCGACGCATACACCGAGGCGAGCTCTTCTCCCTTGAGATAGCCGGTGAACACGCACGGCAGTCCGTCCAAATTCCCCCGCATTTCATTCAAATAAGGGCCGTCGCCCACGACAATGAGTTCGATCTTCTCCCGCGTCGATTCGACCGCTTTCTTGAACACGTTTTCCAGGAGAACCAGGTCTTTCTCCTTCGACACCCTTCCCACATAGAGCAGCTTGACGCTCTTCGGATCGACTCCATACCGCGC
>CAYOVG010000548.1:0-3225 GCA_964407285.1 uncultured Syntrophobacteraceae bacterium | reverse complement strand
GGCACGGGGCCGATGGGGACATCGATCGAAAAGGAGTCCCTCTCCACGATTCCCGAGGCCAGCGCCCGGTAGAATTTCAGCATCCGGTTTTGCCGCAGGGTCGCGCAGAGGGCCGAACGGGCCGGAGCGGTTCGCGCGAGCAAAAGCGCTCCGGAAGTACCTCGCCCCAGGCGGTGGACCGGAACGGCTTCAGGATAATTCCTTCGGACCAGCGCAAGGAGGGTGTGTTCGAGAAAACCGCCGGCGGGAACGGAGGGAAGCCCGCGGGGCTTCGCCACCGCCAGGACGTCCTCGTCTTCATGGAGGACGGCGTAGGACATCGGAACATCGGGTTCGTCCCAAGGCGGACGGAGCCACGTGAGCCGCCGGCCCGGCGTCAGGCGCGTATCGCATCGCGCCCGTGCTCCGTCCAGGAAGACCTCGCCGCCTTCCACGCGCATTTTCCACTCTTCTCGTGAGGAGTGAGCATAGCGCCGGGACAGGTAATCCAGGACCGTAGCCCCTGCCCCCCGGCTGCCGATTTGCTCCCGATATTCAAAACCCCGGTTGAGAGTCAACTCGTGTTCGCGTCTCCGTGTCGTCATTCGATGCCGCCGGCATCGTTCGATTCCTTAGCTCCGATCCAAGTGCAATACTGTATTATCCACCGCGGGAGCGCCGACGGCAAGGGGCGGGCTCGCCCGGACCCGAGGCGCGGCCTTCCGGCGCTTGAATGGGCGCTTCAATGGGACAAGTCAATACCCTGGATTGCGCTTTCCCGTTCGTATCATTGTGTATTTCCCCATGCTTGACACCCTCTCGTACGGCCTTAGCTTTCGTATTAGAGTCAGTGACTCGCATTTCCCACGGCTTTATAGCGCGAACACGAATCCGCATGCCGTGGATTTCGCCCGAACAATGCAATAACACGCTTCATTGGGAAATCCGACCATGGAAAGCCTTACGTTATGCTCGCCGACCATTAGCAGTAGCGGGAAAATATATAATTACATCGACGTGGATTACCGCGAGGAGATGGAGAAGAGCGTTCGGTTCAGTCTCACGCAGCCACAAAAATTCATACATTCCAGGTATCTGTACGATGCCGCCGGATCGCGGCTGTTCGATCGGATAACTCGAATGGAGGAGTATTATCCGACTGCGACCGAGATCTCCATCCTGGAAAACCACGGCAGGGATGTGGCGTCCTTCTTTGATGGAAAGGGAGGCGACCTCGTCGAACTCGGCAGCGGTTCTCCGACGAAGGTGCGCAGAATCCTCGACGAGGCCGGTTCCACCGTCCTGTCCGGTCTTCGCTATATCCCCATGGACATATGCGAAGCGTGCCTGATCGGGAGCCTCGAGGAGTTGGAGCGGTTCTATCCGGACCTGCGGACCTTCGGTTTGCTGGCCGATTTTTCGCGCCACATGAATGTGCTGCCGAAGGGGAGGAAGACCATCATGTTCCTGGGAAGCACGATCGGCAATTTCCCGCGGGAGGAATGCGGGGAGTTTCTCCTGAACATGAGACGGATTATGAATCCGGGGGACCGGTTCATCATCGGTATGGACATGCTCAAGCCGGTCCCGGTCATCGAGGCCGCATACAACGACCGCGAAGGGATTACCCGGGAATTCAACCTCAACGTGCTGAAGCACATCAACAGGCGATTGAATGCGGACTTCAAGCTCGACGACTTCGAACACCGGGCGTTTTTCAACGAACGGGAAGAGCAAATAGAGATGCATCTTCGCGCCGTTCGCGCATCGAGGGTGGAGGTCCCGGACGCGCGGTTGACGCTCGAATTCCGGGAGGGAGAGACCATTCGCACCGAGATATGCCGCAAGTTCAGCAGGAAGAAGGTGGATGAGATGGTCCGGCAGGCGGGGTTCTCGGTGCGGGAGTGGTACACCGACCCGAAGGAGTGGTTCTCGCTTGTGGAAATCGAAACGGCCCGTCGTCCATAGACGTTAAACATCCGGACGGAGGAGCATCCGGCGGCCCGCTCACTCTCCCCTTGCGGGACGAATGCCGCTGAACTGGAACCGGGCCGCCGGATGCCAGAAATTGCGATAGCTCGCTCTGATATGATTTCGTGGCGTAACACAGGAGCCTCCCCGGAGCACCCGCTGGTTGTTCATGAATTTTCCATTGTATTCGGAGAGGTCATTGGGGAATTCCTGGAACCCGGGATACGGTTCGTAATGGCTTGCCGTCCATTCCCACACGTCGCCGAACATCCGGCGGGGCTTCCCGGCGGCTCCACCCGGCGAGGGAACGGGATGCAGCAGGCGGTCCTCGACGAAATTGCCCTCGGCCGGATCGGCCCCCGACGCTCTCGCCGCATACTCCCATTCCCGCTCGGAAGGAAGCCGGGCGTTCTTGTACCCGGCGTCAACCTGCGATTTCCATTTCACGTAAGCGAAGGCTTCGTAGAAGCTCACATGGCAGACGGGTTGCGCGGGATCGACCTCCCGCATTCCGGAAAGCGTGAAAATAAGCCATTTGCCGTCTATCTTTTCCCAATACAGGGGGGCGGTCCACCCGCGCCGCTCCACTTCGAACCAGCCGTCGGCATGCCACAACAGCGAGTCGGCGTAGCCCCCGTCCTCCATGAATTCGAGGTATTCTCCGTTCGTCACGAGTCTGTCCAGCAGCGAGAAATCGTGCAGGTAGTATTTGTGCACGGCGAGTTCGTTGTCCCAGCACCATCCGCCCTCGACGTTGCCGAATTCGAAGAGCCCTCCTTCAAAGTCGATGAAGGAGGAGTTGCGCGCCTCCGCGGAGGGGCGGTACGACGACGGGAGCGCCGTGGACGGGGAGAGCGCCATGGACGACGGGGAGAGCGCCGTGCTGTTGTACACGGGCCTCAGGTGCGGCTGGTTCGCGTAGTAGATGTGCTTTATCTCGGTATGAAAGAGTTCCTGGTGCTGCTGCTCATGGTTGACGCCGACGGTGATGAGAAATGCGGTCCTTTCGAGTTCTTCCTCCGGAACCGAAGCGATGAGCCGTTCCATTCGGGAATCGACGGATGAGCGGTACTGGTAGATTTCCTGGACGGTCGGCCTGGTCGCGAGTCCCCGCTTGCCCCTCTCGCCCCTGAGACCGGCCCGGTGGTAGTATGAATTGAGGAAGTAGGCGTACGTGTCGTCTTCGGGCTCGGACAACCCCCCGGGTCTCAGCAGAAACTGCTGAAAGAACCAGCTCGTGTGCCCCAGGTTCCATTTGGGAGGACTCACTTCCTC
>CAYOVG010000547.1:0-3234 GCA_964407285.1 uncultured Syntrophobacteraceae bacterium | reverse complement strand
CGCCAATGCCCACCACAGAATGCCGCTCTCGGCCCCGGGAATGGTCGTGTTCAAATAGGCCACAATGGGAAGCATGGTCGCCGTGAAGGGAATGTTGTCTATGATGGCCGACGCAATAGCGGCCACCCAGAGGACCATCAGAATGGCCACCACCAGGGAGCCCTGGGACATGTCCTTGACCCAGTCGGCAATGACCTGGATGAGCCCGGTTTCCTCGGCGCCCGCCACGACGATGAAGAGCATTATGAAGAATATGAGGGTCGGCCACTCGATTTCGTGCTCCAGCATCTCAACGATATCCACGCGACTGATGACCATGAGCATGGCCGCGCCTATCAGTGCGGCGATACTGGGCTCCATCTTCAGTACCCCGTGGATGATGAAAAGGAAGATGGTGATGCCGAGGATGATCCCGCCCTGGATGAGCAGTCCCTTGTTGGTGATTTTGTATTCATCCCTCAGACGGGCGATCATCTGCTGAACATCCCCGACCTGCGCCGTCATGTAGTCTTTCTTGTACCAGTAGATAAAGTAGACAACGGTGATCGCCAGGCCTATCACGTTGACGAGAGCGAGGTTCGCGACAAAATCGACGAAAGAGAGCTTGGCATAGGAGCCGATCATGATGTTGGGGGGGTCGCCGATCAGTGTGGCGGTCCCGCCGACATTGGAGGCGAACACTTCCGGCATGAGAAGGGTTATGGGGTTGATTTTCAGGGTCAGCGCGATCTGGATGGTCACCGGGATGATGAGGAGCATCGTGGTCACGTTGTCCAGAAAGGCCGATGTAACGGCGGTAACGATCATCAGAATGGCGGAAAGGGCGTAAACGTTTCCTCTCGCCAGTTGATAGGACTTGTAGGCCATCCACTGGAAGACGCCTGTTTTCTTCAATACTCCCACGATGATCATCATGGCCATGAGCAGGAAAATGACGTTCATATCGATGGCGTGAATGGCGTCCTCGAAGGTGAGGATAACGTAGTCCGGATTGAAGGTCCCGATGGTGTAGGTAAGCGTAAGGAGCAGGGCGGCCCCCAGAAGCGCCGCCAGGGTCCGGTGCATGAGTTCCAAAGCGATCAGGGCATACACGACGGCCAGGATCAGGGCGGCGATCCAGAATGCCGGAGTAACGCTTCGCGCCATGATAGTGCTGTAGTGAGCCAGGTAACGGGCATCGCCTTCGGGATGGTTGCTTTCCTTCACCACTCGTTCAAGCGCTACCCTATCGGAGCATTTATAGCAGGGCTTGTCGATCTGGACTTCCACCTTTGAAGCGGGCAGGGTACCGCGAGGCAAGGTTATTTCGGCTTCGTACCCGCCGGAATTGGAAGTGGATACTTCCTCCTCCAGTTCCAACTTTCGGCCATCGACGAAGAAGCTTAAGACTGCTTCCTTGACGGGTTTCCCTTGAGCATTCTTGATTGTCCCCGACACGATCAGAATGTCGGAGGGACCGGAGGGCTGTTTGTGCTCCACCGCTCCATACCCCGCGGACACCGGGGCGATCGACAGAAGGAGGAAGAGAACGGGAACCAATAAGCGCTTCATCATCCGTTTCCTTTCTATATAACGGCGCCGTTAGCTGCAACCCTACTTCTGCAGCAGTATGGGCATTCCGGACATCGGCCAGACGGTTACCACGATAATAGCCAGGATTATCATGAGCACCAGGCTCATCAGTATGCCATGGCGGAAGAAATCACCAGTCGTAAATTGCTTGGACTCGTACGCAATTGCGTTGGGCGCCGCGCCGATCAGGAGCAGGAACGGCATACCCGCCGTAACCAGGGATGCGTAGAGGATGACATCCGGAGCCACGCCGAGATAGGGCGCGATGACGAGGGACACGGGCAGGGCTATCGCTATGGCCGCCACGTTCATGATGAAGTTGGTCATGACCAGCACGAAGAACGCAATGCCCATGACGAAAACCATCCAGGACGCATTTTGAAACATGACAAGCCAGTTTACAGCCATCCACTGGGCCGCGCCGGTTTTCCAGAGGCAGAAACCGATGCTCATGGCGCCGCTGAAAAGGAGGATGATATTCCAGGGGATATCTTCGAGTTCCTTGACGGTGAGGACTTTAAAGATGAAAAAGGCGAGTGTCGAAAGGAGTATGATTGCGGCCCTGTCCAGCGACTGCATGGCGGGGACGAAAGATTGAAGCCCCATTACCAGCACTATGAGCCCCACACAGACAACCACGAAATACTCGTTCCTCGTCATCGGCCCGAGCCTGGAGGAAAGCTCCTTCACACGATCTTTCAGCCCTTCGATCCTGGCTCTTTCCGGCTTGATGAAGATCATCAGGTAGCCCCAAATCAGGAAGACCATGATCCAGCCTATGAGAAACATGTACTTCGTGAGTTCGAAAAAGCCCACGGTCCTCCCGGTGAACTCGGTGAACATACCTGCGGCGGCCGGACCACGCGCGGCGCCGAGGAACGTAACGATACTTCCCGCTCCCGCGGCATACGCCATGCCGATGAATATAGCCTTGCCGAATCTGGTCGGTTTACTGCTGTCGCCCTCTCCGTAAAGGTCATTGATGGCTATGAGGATGGGGAACACGGTTGCGGCCGCGGCGGTATGAGCCATGAAATGAGCGAGAGCGGCGGTAACGACCAGGCAACCCAGGACAATCATGTTCGTCCTCTCACCCACCACTTCCAGCATCTTATACGCAAGGCGCTTCGTCAATCCGGACTTGGTGAAGGCAAGACCTATCACGACGGAACCGAAAATGAACATTACGGACGGGTCCATGAAATCCCGGAACGCCTCCTTCGCGGGCCTGATGGCGAAGAGCGCCTGCATAACCCCGATGGCTATACTGGTGACTCCGATGGGCACCACCTCGAAAACCCACCACACACCGGCCATCAGGAAGAGGGCTATGGCCGCCTTCCCTTCCCTGGTAAGTTGAAAGGCTTTTCCGGCGGGGTCAACGGCGTCCGCCCACTGTGGAGAATAATAGATCCCGAAAAACAAGGCCAGTCCCAACAAGAGGAAAAAGATCCTGGACCATTCGATTTTGCTTTTGGGTTTTGCGGGTAGCGAAACTCCTTTCTCCCGCTCTTTTTGCACACCACTGATCGTTTTGCTGTCCATTACTTTTGTGGTCATAATCGATTCTCCCCTAAAATAGTGCAAATACCGTCTACTATTGCCTGTTCCGTATAATTGCTATATCCGACATTCCTTTATGCGTTCGGCGATATAGATGAA
>CAYOVG010000546.1:1780-3241 GCA_964407285.1 uncultured Syntrophobacteraceae bacterium | reverse complement strand
GATAGAGTTGCCCCGTGATGCCGGGAATGAACGCGGTAGGGTTGAACACCGCGGCAAGGACGATGGTGGTGGCGATGACCGGCCCCGACACTTCCTCCATGGCTTTGAGTGTCGCATCCTTGGGGGAGAGGCCGTGTTCGATGTGGTGTTCGACGGCTTCGACCACCACGATGGCGTCGTCCACCACCAGGCCGATGGCAAGAATCAGGCCGAAGAGGGAAAGCGTGTTGATGGAAAAGCCGAAAAGGGGAAAAAAAGCGAAGGTTCCGACGAGGGACACGGGTACCGCAAGCAGGGGAATCAAGGTGGCCCGCCAGCCCTGGAGAAACAAAAAGACCACCAGGATGACGAGAATTATGGCTTCCACAAAAGTTTTCTTGATCTCCTCGATCCCCTCGGTGATGGCCAGGGTGGTGTCCAGAGCGATGGCATAATCGAGATCGGGCGGGAAGCTCTGTTTGAGCTCCTCCATCAGTTTCTTGGCGCCTTCCGCTGCATCTATGGCGTTGGAGCCGGGCAACTGGTAGAGGGCGACCAGGGCGGCGGACTTGCCGTTCAAGCGGCCGAGGAGGCTGTAGGTCTGAGCGCCCAGCTCGATGCGGGCCACATCTCTGAGGCGCACCATGGACCCGTCCACTTCCGCACGCAGGACGATGTCGCCGAACTCTTCTTCCGTCTGGAGACGCCCCTGGGCACGGACGGCGTAAGTGAACTCCTGGCCCGGGGGCACGGGCTCGGCCCCGATCTGGCCCGCCGGGTTCACCGTGTTCTGGGTCTGGATGGCGTTGATGATTTCTGGAATGGTGATGTTCAACTTTGCGAGATCGTCGGGTTTCACCCAGAAGCGCATGGAATACTGTCCTGCGCCGAAGACCGTGACGCTGGCAATGCCTTTCACGCGGGTCATCTGGTCGTTGAGGTTGATGTACGCATAGTTGGCCAGGAAAACCCCGTCGTAGGTCCCATTGGGGGAGAAGAGCGCGAACATGATGAGCGGCGCTGAAGTGGACTTCTGCACAGTCACGCCGAAATTGCGGACGTCCGAGGGCAGTTGGGATTCGGCCTGCCCCTGGCGCATCTGGGCCAGAATCTGGTCCGTGTTGGAGTCCGTCTTCACGTCAAAGTTGACGTAGAGGGTCATCTGACCGTTGTTGGCGTTGATGGAATACATGTAGTTCATGTTGTCCACACCGGACATCTGCTGTTCGATGGGGGTTGCCACCGACTGTTCGACAGTCACGGCATCTGCGCCCGTGTAGGTCGTCTTTACCTGGATTTCCGGAGGGACGATGTTGGGAAACTGGGCGATGGGAAGCGCGGACATGGCCACGAGACCGACGATGACCATGAAGATGGCGATCACCATGGCCACAATGGGGCGATTGATGAAGAATCTGGCCATGACCGTTTAGTCCTTTTTGGGGGGGTCAGACGAAGCGGCTTGACTTTCCGGGGGGGATG
>CAYOVG010000546.1:0-1770 GCA_964407285.1 uncultured Syntrophobacteraceae bacterium | reverse complement strand
TTGTGGGTGAGTCCAAAGAAGCGCTGGGGCCCTCCGGGGCGGTTGGGGCGGGATCTGGGTGAGCAAGAAGCTTCGGCTGCACGCCCTGTCCCTCCCTGACCTTCTGGATTCCTTCCACGACGATGATTTCACCGGGCTTCAGCCCTTCCTCCACCACCCAGAGGGGACCCACGCGCTCGGCCATCTTCACGGGCCGGATCTGGATCTTGTCCTCTGGCCCCAAAACGGCGACCTGGTAGACGCCCTGCATTTCCGAAACGGATCTCTGGGGAATCAGGAGCGCGTTGTTTCTGACTTTCGTTTGAGCTCGAGCCCGCGCGTACTGGCCGGGCCGCAAAATGTTGCCCGGGTTGGGAAAGACCGCTGAAATTCGGATGGTCCCGGTTCGCACGTCCACCTGGCGGTCGGCAAAAAGGAATTTGCCCTTTTGGGGAAAGACGTTGCCGTCAGCCAGGATGAGCTCCAGTTCCATGCCGGCTTCCGGCCCCCGATCCTCACCTTTCGCAATCTTTTGAGCCGCCGCCATGTACTCCTGTTCACTGATGGGGAAGGTCACCTTTATGGGATCCACTGTGGAAACCGTCGTCAGTGCTCCACCCTGGCCCGGGCCCACCAGGTCGCCGATCTGAGCGTTGGCGCTGCCGGCGATGCCGTTGATGGGGGAGGTGATTCTAGTGAAGCCCAAATTCAGCTTAGCCTGCTCCACGGCAGCCTGGGCAGACTGAATGCCGGCCCTGGCTGCAAGGTTGGCCTGGATCGCGTCGTCGAGTTCCTGCTGACTGATGGCGCTCTCCCTGGCCAGGGGCGTGTAGCGTTTCACGTCGAGCTCTGTCTTGCCAAGCCTGGCCCGTGCCTGCGCCAGTTGCCCCTCGGCCTGGTCGAGGGCTGCCTTGAAGGGGCGCGGATCGATTTCAAAGAGAAGATCCCCTTTCTTGACAAAGGAACCTTCCTTGTAATTCTGGTTCATCAGGTACCCGGTCACCTGCGCCCGTATGGTGGCATTGACCATGCCTTCCGTGGTGCCGATCCATTCGGAAATGATCGGAACATCCTTTTGGACGACCTGAACGACTTCCACTTCGACCGGGGGCGGTGCCGCGGTCGTAGCCTCCTCTTTTTTGCAGCCCATGGAAATGAGAAACAGAACGACAGCCAGGCAAAAAACTGTAAAAACATGTTCGGTGGCTGACGGCAGGAATCTCCGCCGAACATTTGGCAACCGCATCGATTGAAAAACTTTCTCGTCGTGCATGTGACTGCTCCTCAATAGTTATCTGAACCGGATGTTCGCAGACGTCCTGCATGCAGTCCGCAGTTTCATGAACTCATTTGCCCCCGTTGAGCACGAGGGAACGATCTCCTATCTCTTCTAGAGGCCGGCCGCAAAAGCCGCGAACCCGGCGCGACGTCGGTGATCGGTGTCGGAGCCTTTTTGGCTCTTGATTCGCTTAGCATGTTATTGAGAAGTGAAGATATTGGACCTTGGTCCTATAGTTGATGAGATATTCGCCAACTTCGTCACCACGAAAAGCACTGCACCAACCTCATTCCAGGTCACTCACTCGGAATTCTCGCCCCTGAGGGAGGTGCGGGACTGTGTCGGTAGCCTTTGGTCTGTAGAATGCCGGAAAACTGATCCTGCCGACCAGTTACAAATTCCAGCTGTCTTCACATGCGGCCAGAGGGGAACCTATGCTCACCATCATCCAGGAAAAAGATCAGACGCGCCTCCTGCAGCGGGCGGCGCGGCACCTCTGCGAGAAGATCCGG
>CAYOVG010000545.1:0-3243 GCA_964407285.1 uncultured Syntrophobacteraceae bacterium | reverse complement strand
GAATGCCGAACTCATGGAGGGGGCGGAGGCGCGGCGTGAAGCCTTCCGGGATGCCCTCCGGGCGGTCAGGATGTACCCGGACGAGACCACGCTGAAAGCCCTGGCGGTGGCCTCCCTGGCTCTCGGTTACCATGGCCTGGCGTTGAGCCTCTGGCGCGCGGTCGCCGGAATGGCGGAGGGACGGGAGGATGCGCGGGAGCCCCGCGATTGATGATAATGCTGTGTTTTTCTTTGTTCGAGTTCGAGTCCGTTCGATCGGGTTCTGTTCGATTCCGGTTCGACTCGATTCTGTTTGACTTTGAGAGTGAATTACAGGTTCGGGAGACGGAACAAAGCACGGAGGGGAAACAGGGGAAGTGATTACCTTAACCGCACTCGATTGGTTGCTTGCGGCTGTTATTTTGTTTTGCGCCATGCGCGGATTTTGGCGTGGAGCTATTTCCCAGGTGTTCGGGATTGCTGGGGTGCTCGGGGGGTTCCTGCTGGCGGCCTATTTCCATGACAATGTTGCAGTCCCTTTGCACACTGCTCTCCCCAAACTCACACAACCCCGGATGGCCTCCTTTCTCCTGGTTTTCTTCCTGGCCTGGTTCTGTATCGGGACCGCCGGGTATTGGTTGAGCGGGCTTTTGCGCCGGACGGGCCTGAGTTCCCTGGACCGGCTGGGAGGATTGGCGGTCGGGCTGGTCAAGGCCCTCGCGATTGCGTCGGTGGCCATTTCCCTGCTCACGTTCTTCTTGCCGCCCCAGAATCTCATACTGCGCCAGTCGGTCCTTGCGCCGTACGTTTGCGAGGGGTCGCGGTTGCTTCTGGAAGCGACTCCGAAGAGTCTGCGGGATTCGTTCGACAAGAAGAGGGAAGAACTCAAGCGCTACTGGGAGAAACGAAAGGGAGCCATTTAGGGTTTCATCTTGGGATTTCATCGGTAACGGGATAGTGGGATCGGCAATGGAATAGGTAGTGGGATCGGCAATGGAATAGGTAGTGGAATCGGTAATCGGACCAGTAGTGGAATCGATCGTGGAAGGTTGCCGGAAACGGAGAATTTTGAAATGACGGAAGAGCAAGCCCGGCGGTGGGACAAGGTTCGCCGCGTTTGGGAAATCATAGAGCGCCTGAGAGGCGAGGGCGGATGTCCGTGGGACCGGAAGCAGACCCCGGAAAGCGTTCAGACCTATCTCATTGAAGAAGCCCACGAAGCGGCCGCGGCGGTGCGTTCGGGACAGACCGGGGAAGCGGGGGAAGAACTGGGGGACCTCCTGTTCATGGTGTTCTTCATGGTCTATCTGTTCGAGGAGCAGGGGAGCTTCCGGCTGGAAGATGTGTGCGATTGGATTTCAGAGAAGATGGTCCGCCGCCATCCCCACGTTTTCGGCGACACGGTTGTGCGTACTGCCGACGAGGTGCGCGATAACTGGGAGAAGATAAAGGCCGGTGAAAAGGCGTCCGCCGGAAAGGAGCGTTCCGAAGTGCCGGAGAGCCTTCCCGCGCTGATGCGCGCCTATCGCATACTCTCACGGCGCGCGCGGAACGAATCCGGACTGGACGATGCAGGCGCGGTCGTCCGCGAATTCGAATCCATGAGCCGACGGCTCGTGAAAGACTTTTCCGGCGGCGACCGGGTTTCGGCCGAGGTGTTCGGGGAATTGTTGCTGACCCTCGTAAACCTTGCACGACTCGAGAAGCATAGGGCCGAAGATTGCCTCCGGGACCGCCTCCGCTCCCTGGAACCCGAACCGGCGGGTTCCTGAAGGATCCGGAGCTTCCTGAAGAAGCGGGAGCGGTTCGACCTGCTTTCCGCCATCATCCGGCCGTCGTTCCACCATCTTTCCGCCATGGCGTGTCCCGGCCCTCCGGCCCCGTCGGAGCGCGGGCGCCGCATGACGTTGGCGGCGAGGCGCGGACCTGCCGTCATGTCCCGGAAGCCAGCGCCTCTTCCACTTTCCGTTGAATGTCGTCGATCTCCACGGGCTTGACGCAGTACTCGGCGGCGCCGAGTCTGACGGCCTCCCGCGCCGTTTGGACGGAAGGGTAACCGGTGATCATGATGGCGCGTATCCCGGGATTTATCTTCTTCAGTTCTCTTAGTACTTCTATTCCGTTGATCTTTTTGAGCATTATATCGAGTATCGCCAGGTCCACGCTGTTGCGCGCCGCAAAAGCGATAGCCTCTTCCTCCTCCGTGAAGCCGAAGGCCGTATGGCCATTGCGCTGCACGATCCTTTGCATCAGGACCACGGCGTCGGGGTCATCGTCCAGGATCAAAATATTCGCCATGGATGGAAACGCTTTACCGATCGAAGTTGCGCGCATCCCGCATCGCCGCCGTCGGAACGAACCGACGGCGGCGGTCGCGGCATGCGGGCGTGTCCATTGTTCGGGAGATGCTCTATAGCACGATGGCCTTGCGTACCTCGGTGACTATGGCGCGCACCTCATCGATTTCTTTCTTGCCGATTGCCGGAGCGGAAAGAGCGCCGGCGATTTTGGAGAGCACGGCCAGGCGTTCCTCCTTTTCACTGATTTCCTCGAGGTGAGGAGAATTCTTTATCGAATTGAAAAGACCGGTCATCACATTGATGGTGGGCTTCTGGTCGTTCACGAACTTGATGAATTTCGGGTCGTAATTGGTCTGCGCGGCTATTTCGCTGCTTATATAGAGTCCTTCGATCAACCAGCCGTAAACCGCATCGACGGCGAGATCGAAACCTGCCGGGGTGCTGATTACCTCTTCGAATGAATTCTCTATCGTCTTTTCAAGATTCTTGAAGACTGCCTTTGCCTCCGCGGAATCAGGGTCCTGCACGGCTTTCTGATACTCTTTGATTATCTTGTCGTTTGCGAAGCCGAGCTTGTCCGTGAGCCTGTTGGTGGCGTCCGCATACTGCAAGCTCTCTTTGTTCTTGCCGAAGGCAAAGGCGTAGCTCATATCCATGAGATAGACTCCCACCATCGTGCGCTGCTGCTCCGGACCGACAAGGGAATCGATCTTCTTGGGGTCGGCGGAAAGCTCGGGAATGTACGATGCGCCGGCCGTCTTCATCTCCTCGAAAAGCTCGTTTTCTTCCGGACCGTCCTTTTCCAGCCTCTGCAAAGCCGATTTCACGTCCTTCAGAATCGAAGGATCAATTTCCTTGCCGTCCGCACGCGGAGAAAACACGCAAACCAGCATGAGACAAACTGCAACCGAGTCTGGCCCTTTTGGGTTGGAGAGTTAACTTGGCTCCTGGAGCCATTCTGTGC
>CAYOVG010000544.1:0-3272 GCA_964407285.1 uncultured Syntrophobacteraceae bacterium | reverse complement strand
GGAGAGACCACCTGCACGGGCCGGCCGTCCATGGAAACAAACGTGGTCCGAAGCGCTTCGTGGCGCTCCACGATTGCGTTGATGCTCCGTTCCAGCGCGGAAACGTCGATCCGCCCCTGGATGTGCAGCGCCCCCGAAATGTGGTAGATGGCGACCCCGCCCTCCAACTGCTCCATGAACCACAACCGCTCCTGGGAGAACGAGAGAGGAATCGGCCGGTCCCTCGGTACGGGAACGACGGGTGGAAGCCCGCGCTTTCCGTCCTCCGGGATTTCGGACTTCCGGGCCCGCAACTTCCTGAGGATGAGTTCACGCTTCTCCAAAGGCAGATTCTCGAGACGTTTCTGAAGATCGCTCATTTCGAATTAATCTCCCCTCTATTCGTCAAGCAACCGTTTCACCTCATCCTCGGAAAGCCCGTCCACCTCGGCAAGGATGTCTTCCAGTCCCTCCGCATCCGTTTGCGCCAGTTGCTCCGCCACCACCAGTTCCGTCAGCCCCGCCACGGTGGGCGCTTCAAATAACGCTTTCAGAGGCAGTTGCACCTCGAAGGTCTTCTGGACGCGGGAGATGATCTGAGTGGCCAGGAGGGAATGTCCCCCGAGGTCGAAGAAGTTGTCGCGCACCCCGATCTCTCCCAGGTTGAGCACCTCGCGCCAGATGTCGGCCATTTGCTTTTCAGTGGGAGTACGGGGCCCTACGAAGGCATCTTCTCCCCTGTCGCGGTCCGGGTCGGGAAGGCTGCGGCGGTCCACCTTGCCGCTCGGCGTATGCGGTATTCCGTCCAATTGCACGAAATGAGACGGGACCATGTAATCGGGAAGCCTCGCCCGCAGGTATTTCCTGAGTTCCGATGCATCCACCTTCCTGTCGCCCTCGGAGACGTAATGGGCGCACAGGTACCTGTTGCCGCGGCCGTCCACCTTGTCCACCACGACCGCATCCTTCAAACGGACGGTCGAATAGCCTATCTCGTCGAGGATACGTGAAATCCTCGGAATGTCCAGGTCGGGGCTCACCTCCCGCAGGGCCGCATCCCTTGTGCTCCGGTCCAACCGGATGTCCCAGCTAAGCGGCGAGGCGTAGTTGTGGTATCCCCTGTTCCCGAGGTGCACGTAAATGCCGGCGTCGTTGATCGTGCAGTTGGTCGAGCAAAAGCCCGTGTCCCCCGGCTGAGCCCAGTATTCGTCACGCCTCTTCAGGTAATCCAGTACCCCGTCATGGGCAACGTCGTCATACCTGAAGAAGTCCACGAAGTACGTCCGCTCGAATACTTGGTCGTCCAGCCCGGCGTCGAGGAGCTTTGCCGTCCTGTCGTTTCGCAGGTGGTACATCTTCCGGAACAGGAGGAGCTGTTTCTCTATTTCCGAAACGTCGTACATTCCCTGCTCGTAGAGCCCCTGCAGCTTCGTATCGAAGATCTGGCCCCTGGAAAGTCCCGTGACGACGACGTTGATCCCCCGTTCATAAGCCTCCCTGGTGCTGACGGCCGTCAAAGCCCGGAAGCACCCGGTGCAGACCGTATGGTCGGACCGCAGACTTTCGAGGAAGATCTCCCGCATTCCCTCCGTCTTCCGGATGACGCTATCCACCTTCAGGTTTCGGGTGATTCTTCGGATATTGTCCATTGCGGCGCCGGAAATGTAGCCGTTGTCGAAGGTGAGGGCCAGGACCCGAAATCCCATGTCCACCAGCCTGTAGAGCACATAGGAGCTGTCCTTGCCTCCGCTGTAGAGCAGGAGGCAATCGTATGGACTCGCGCTTCGCTTCCGGCTTCCGGCCTCTTCCATGAGCGTCGTGAAATCATCCTCCGTCTTGAAATACGCGGACGCCCGGTCCCGGTAGCCGTCGTATTTGCGGCACACGCTGCAAACGCCGTCGGCATCGAAACGAACGCCGGGATAGGAGGAAGGAAGTATGCAGCGCGAACACGGGACGGAAGCGGCCACGCCGCCGGCATCCATGACTCCCGGACCCGAGGTGCGAGCGCCCGCAACGCCGCGATCCCCGCATCCGAAGCCGAGCAACCGCCTTTCGATCTCACCGGGCTCTATCCGGAAGCCCCTGATCTTCACCTGGTGGTCGGTCCGGCCCAGGAATTCGATAGCGCCGTCGGACAGGTAGCGGGCCATGTCGCCGGTCGCGTACATGCGCGCGCCCGGCTCCTTGCAGAAGGGGTCCGGAAGGAATTTTTCGGCGGTCAGATCCGGACGGTTGAGATAGCCGCGGGCGAGGCCCGCGCCGCTAAGATACAGCTCGCCGGGAACTCCCACGGGGACGGGCCGCAGCCGCCGGTCCAGGATATAGGCCCGCATGTTTGCGATGGGCCGGCCGATAGGCGCAATCGGCCTGGGCCCCCCCGCGCCCGGATGGTAGCTCCAGGCCGTGGCGTCGATGCAGGCTTCCGTGGGTCCGTAGAGGTTGTGCAGCGTCGTGTTGGAGTTGCCCGCGAATGCGCTTTGAAGCTCGGCGGTCAACGGCTCTCCTCCGCAGAACAGCCGCTCGAGGCTCACGCACCTGCTGAAATCCCCCTCCTGCAGGAGCATCTTCAGGAGGGACGGCACGAGTTGCAGCGTGGTGATCCCCTGCTCCTCGATGATCCCGAAGAGGTACGCTCCATCCTTGTGTCCGCCCGGCCGGGCCATGACCAGTTGCCCCCCCGCCAGCAGCGGAGCGTAGAACTCCCACACCGACGCATCGAAGCTGAAAGGGGTCTTTTGCAGGACCTTGCCGGAGGAGCCGAGGGGAAAAGCCCTCTGCATCCAGAGCATGTGGTTGCACAGCGCCCCGTGGGGTATCACGACCCCCTTGGGCATTCCAGTGGAACCGGAAGTGTAGATGACATACGCCGGATTGGCGGCTGCGGCGCCCCCTTCGGGATTGTGTTCCGGCTCGTCCGGGAAAGCCTCCCCGCCGTCGCTATCCACGCACAGTATGAGCGATACCCCGGCGGGCAACTCCGCAACCAGCCGTTCCTGGGTGAGCAGTATGGGCGCGCCCGAGTCCTCCAGCATGAGCGCCAGACGGTCCGTGGGATATTCGGGATCGAGAGGCGCGTACGCGCCGCCCGCCTTGAGCACTCCCAGCAACCCCACGACCATTTCGATGGACCGTTCCATGCAAAGGCCCACCAGGGTGTCGGGGCCGACGCCGAGAGCGATCAGCCGATGGGCGAGCCGATTTGCCCGCCGGTTCAGCTCCTCGTAGGTCAGCCGCCGGTCTTCGAACACCACGGCCACGGCGTCGGGGGTCCTTTCCACCTGTGCTTCAAA
>CAYOVG010000543.1:0-3280 GCA_964407285.1 uncultured Syntrophobacteraceae bacterium | reverse complement strand
CATAGGACTCGCTCGAACCTGGGATTTCGTCTGCCAGTACCGTCCAAGTTTCTGACCGCCCGGCGCGATAATTTGTCCTGTTCATCCGGCTGGAGCTATGTTAAAAAGATTAGTTTCCGGTTTCGAATTCTGAGTCTCGGAGCTTATACGATTTCGTTGCCGGATGCCTTATCCCGGATGGAAGACAGGGACGAGCGCGCTTTTCCCATGCTCCATCAGGCATAAGGAATCCGGCAACCGGCTTCGGTATCATGCATGCATCGAGCATCCGGCAACGCCGGCCGTCGCCCTACAAGGAGCAAGAAATGGACTACAAGGACACGTTGAATCTGCCCCAAACGGATTTCCCGATGAAGGCCAATCTCGCGAAGCGCGAACCGGAAATCCTGGCCAAATGGGCGGAGATGGAACTCTACAATCGCCTCGGAGCGCAGAGCGAGGGTCGTCCCAAGTACATCCTCCACGATGGTCCGCCCTACGCCAATGGGAACATCCATCTGGGCACCGCTCTCAATAAGATCCTCAAGGACATGATCATGAAGAGCCGCCGGATGAGCGGCTTCGATGTTCCGTACGTTCCCGGATGGGACTGCCACGGGCTGCCCATCGAACACCAGGTGGACAAAGAACTCGGAGAACGCAAGAAATCGATGACCCAGGTGGAAATCCGCAGGCACTGCCGCAAATATGCCGAGAGGTTCATCGATGTCCAGCGCGAGCAGTTCAAGCGGCTGGGGGTCCTCGGAGAGTGGAGCGACCCCTACCTGACGATGACCTACGGCTACGAGGCGACCATCGCACGTGAACTTGGGCGCTTTTTCGAACGCGGAAGCGTCGTCAAGAGCAAGAAACCGATCTACTGGTGCGCCAGTTGCCGGACCGCTCTCGCGGAAGCCGAAGTCGAGTATTACGATCACTCTTCGCCCTCCATCTATGTGAAGTTCCCCATGGAGGCCCATAGCCAGGCACGGTTCCCCGAACTTTCCGGAAAGCCGGCGTACGTCGTTATCTGGACGACCACTCCGTGGACGCTGCCCGCCAACTTGGCCATCACCCTCCATCCCGACTTCGAGTACGTGGCGCTGGAAGTCGGAGGCGAAATCTGGATCATGGCGGAAGGGCTCGTGGAAAGCTGCATGAAAAGCTTCGGGGTGAAGGACTACCGGGTCCTTCGAAGCTTCAATGCGGGCGAACTGAAAGGGCTCAAGACCCGCCACCCCTTCATCGACCGCGAATCGGTGATCGTGCTCGGCGAACACGTAACCCTCGATGCGGGGACCGGCTGCGTTCATACCGCTCCCGGCCATGGGCGCGAAGACTACGACATGGCGCTCGAATACGGCCTGGACGTCTATTCGCCCGTCGACGACAACGGCTGTTTCACGCCCGATGTGCCGTTTTTTGCGGGGCAATTCGTCTTCAAGGCCAATCCGGCCGTGAACGCGAAGCTGAAGGAAGAGGGCAAACTCATCCTGGAGCAGGAAATCACCCACAGCTACCCTCACTGCTGGCGCTGCAAAGGCCCCATCATTTTCAGGGCCACTGAGCAGTGGTTCATCTCCATGGACAAGACCGGGCTGCGCAAGGACGCCCTGGAATGGATCGACCGCGTCGAGTGGATTCCCTCCTGGGGCCGGGACCGCATCCACAATATGGTTGCCTTCCGCCCCGACTGGTGCATTTCCAGGCAGAGATCCTGGGGAGTGCCCATTACGGTCTTCACGTGCGAGGACTGCGGGACGATTCTGGCGAACCGGGAAGTGTTCGAACGCGTGGTGAGCCTGTTCGAGAAGGCGGGGGCCGATGCGTGGTTCGAGATGCCCGTCGAGGAACTCGCGCCTCCCGGGTCCGTGTGCTCCAAATGCGGAGGAAGCCGGTTCGAAAAGGAAATGGACATCCTGGATGTCTGGTTCGACTCCGGGGTATCGCACGCGGCGGTGCTCGAACAGCGGCCTGACCTCCAAAGCCCGGCCGACCTCTACCTGGAGGGAAGCGACCAGCACCGCGGCTGGTTCCATTCATCGCTCCTGGAATCGGTGGGCACCCGTGACAGAGCGCCTTTCAAGTCCGTGCTGACCCACGGGTTCGTTGTCGACGGCCAGGGGCATAAGATGTCCAAGTCCCTGGGCAACGTCATCGCGCCGGAGGAAATCATCCGCCAGTACGGGGCGGAAATGCTCCGGCTGTGGGTTTCCGCCGAGGACTACCGGGACGACATCCGGATTTCCAACGACATCTTGAAGCGGCTGAGCGAAGCGTACAGGCGCATCAGGAATACCTGCCGCTTCATCCTCGGCAACCTTTACGATTTCGACCCCGCCGTGAACTCCGTTCCGTACGGACGGATGGCGGAACTGGACCGTTTCGCCCTGCAGCAGCTTCGGGACCTCGTGGGCAAGGTGCTCAAGGGGTATGAACGCTTCGAATTCCATCGCGTTTACCACGCGATCCACAATTACTGCGTGGTGGACCTGAGCGCGTTCTACCTGGATATTCTCAAGGACAGGCTCTACACCTCCCGCACCGAAGGGGAGGAGCGCCGGTCCGCCCAGACGGTCCTCTACCGGATCGTCACGACCCTGGTGAAGCTGATGGCCCCGGTGCTCTCCTTTACCGCCGATGAGATCTGGTGGCATCTTCCGCACCGGCCCACCGAGAGCGTTCACCTGGAAGCCTTTCCGGATATGAGCGATCTGCCGGCCGATGAAGACCTGAACAGGCGGTGGCAGACGGTGCTCGCTTTGAAGAGCGAAGTCGCGCGAGTGCTCGAGGATGCCCGTAAGGCGAAGACCATCGGCCATCCGCTGGACGCGGGCGTGAGGCTCGTGCTCCCGCCCGAACTGCGGGAAACCTTCTCGGGGAACGAGGAACTTCTGAGGACCGTGTTCATCGTGTCCCGAGTGGAATTCGTGGGATCGGACTCGGACGGCGCGGGGAATTTCGTGGAAAGCGCCGAAATGCCCGGCCTGAAGATTTCCGTGGATGCGGCCGGTGGAGACAAATGTCAGCGGTGTTGGGTCCGTTCCGAGAGCGTGGGCAAGATGCCGGACCATCCCGCCATCTGCGATAGATGCCACGGCGTTATGGCCGGCGAAGGGTAAGCGAAAAAGGGTAGGGGAGATGCCGGATTCCGGCGGCATGGGGTTTCGTTTTCAACCGGTCGCGTGAATCCGGCATTTTTTTCATGCCTCGAGGGGGGTGACCTATGGAGTTGTTGTTAGCGGTCGGGGGGGCCATCATCCTCCTCGATCAGATCACCAAGATGCTCATCATAAAATTT
>CAYOVG010000542.1:0-3280 GCA_964407285.1 uncultured Syntrophobacteraceae bacterium | reverse complement strand
TACTCCTAAGTCTATTGAATTTCAACGGATTCCTGCGGACCAGAATTCTCAATTTAGCGCTGAAGGATATCTTGAATGGTTTGGCGAAAGCCAGCAAGGACACGAGGAAAGGCGCATATAGCAAGGGCGGTCATTCATTTGATATACTGGCTGAAATAGATCCTTCCAAAGTTCAGGAGGCATCAAAATACGCCGAAAGGCTTATCACTTTGCTCTCTAAGAAATTGTTGTCAACCTGATGCGCCGGAGCGTGCAGGATGGATTTACATACGTTGCTTTGAAAATTGAGAACCTATCCTTGAAGATCCGATACTGGGGCCGGCCGAACTCCTGGAAAACCGACCTTCTCCGGAGGAAGGGTAGTGTCCGGGATTAGCTTCACAGAGCGCGAAGCACGCAACAATCGCAGTATCGTTAGGTGATGAGGCGTTTCGTAGCTACAAAATTCGTAGAACATGCTACAAATTTAGCAAAATTCAACTCGCTGATCCTCTGAAGGCAGCATCTTCGCAACGGTTAGCCAATCCCGGACACCACCCGATTTTCAAGCAAGCCGGTCTTTCAAATCCTGTCTTTCTGAGCAGGTGATTTCCGGAATGTATCCGTCAAACCGAAAGCCGAACTCAAACCAACTAAAGCATCCGCGGTGCGCATGTATCGACTGCGTCAGGCTCACGTGAATTTGAAGAACCTCCGGCAGCGGCATCTCCAGAAGAGATGTTGAGAGTACCTGATTCCCATATCACCTCTACCCATGGGACCTCCCAGCGGTCGGTGCGGGCGCGGGACTGGAAGCCTTCGGCCTCATCGGTTCTTTTGCGTGTGTACGTTCCGAGGACCCTTATCGATTTGATGCGGTCCAGGCGGCCGGTCCACTGCTCCGCCGCGAAGCGGGAGAGGACCGCCACGCAATGGCCTCCGGCATCCAGGAGTTCGATGCGGGTACCGGCGGTTTGCGCCCCATTCGCGGTGAGACCCGCACCACCGGTTGGGGGAGCGAGTGCAGCGCCGCCTGCTGCAGCGCCGTCTTTGCCGTTACCGTCGGCGTGAGATGCAACGGCCCCCGGCCCGAAGCTTCGGACCGCTGCCGTCAGGAGCGTGCCCGGCTTAAGGTTCGCCAGCCGACGGTGGATCGGGCGGTCTTCCGGGAACTGCCCGGCATAGCCCAGGTGCAGGTGCTTCGGTCCCAGGAGGTCGTAGCGCAGACGGAGCACGTCCAGGGGCGGAGAGACCGCCGGGGTGGCCCCGGGACGTTCGATCAGGAAGTCCCCTTCGGTCTCTTCGATGATACCCGGGTGGGGATTCGCTCTGTCCTTTCTTCGGAAGATGCAGAGGGTTTCGCGTGCGCGGGTCATGCCCACGTAGAAGATGCGGCGCTCCTCCTCTCTTTTGGGTCCCGCCGGCTTCGGCGTCCAGTCGCCGTCGCAGATGAAGACGTGGGTGAATTCCATGCCCTTGGCCCCGTGCACGGTCCCCAGGAATACGCCGTCACCCATGCGTTGCTCGCGCCGGACTTCGGCAAGACCGTCGTAGAGGGCTTCGATGGCCTGACCGACCGGACACGCGGCGTCGGCGGTCTCCTCCCGCCACGAGGCAAGGATATCCAGGAGAAGTCGCAGCCAGGGGGATGGGGGCGAGCTTCTCGCGCCGCCTCTTCCATCATTGCCGGCATCGCATCCGTCTCCCTCTCCGGGATTTGCCGCGTCATCACATCCGCGGGCGTTACATCGGCTATCACCATATCCGCAGGCGCGCAATCCACCGTCACCCCATCCGCCGTCACCGCCCGTGCAGCCGCCGGCTCCGTTCCCGGCGTCGCCTCCGGCGGCGTCGCGAAGGCCGGCGAACACCTCCACGCAAAGCTCCTCCAGTTCCGACGCCTTGCGGTACTGCCCGTGCAAAGCTTTCAGCCGGTCCAGGAAGGCGGCGATTTCGCGTAGCCGGTGCAGGGCAGGGGATTTTTCCTTTTCGAGGGACCACGCCACGGGAATTCCGAGGCGCTCCAGCACCGCCCGCACCGGGGCGAGCGTCTCGTGGGTGCGGGCCAGCACGGCCACATCGGACCATGCGAAATCCGGCCGCAGGTCCCGCAGCCTCCGGCATTCCGCAACCAGCGCCGCGGCCTGCTCCGCTTCGCCCGGGACCTCCAGGATCTGAACCCGGCCCCCGGTCAGCGGGTCCCAGTGCGCGTCGCTCATCCCTTCCGCGGCTCCCGTGCTCCCGGCGCGGTCCCGGCTCGTCGCGCCGTCCCTGCCGCTCGCTCCGTTTCCCGCCTCCCCCTTCGACTTCCCCTTCCCGGTCCCGGCCCCGGAGGCCGCCACCCGAATGGGGTGAGCGACCTTCATCCTGTCCCGGTTGTGCCGGATGAGCGCGTTGGAGGCCGCGACGACGGGTTCGGTGGATCGGTAGTTATCGGTCAGGAAGTGGAGCTTCGCCTTGTAGTCGGCTTCGAACCTGCGGATGAAGGCGACATTGGCCCCTCGCCAGGTATAGATGTTCTGGTCGTCGTCCCCCACCGCGAGGATGCTCAGCCTGCAGTCGGGGTCCTGCTCGGTCCGCCCCGCCAGGGCGGATATGAAGTCGTACTGCTGCGCATCGATGTCCTGGTATTCGTCCACCAGGATATGGCGAAAGCCCGCCAGCAGACGGTCCCGCAGTTCGTCGGTTTCAACCCCCGGCAGGTCCGTTCCCCCCCGCAGCAGCCGGATGGCCTCCGGAATCAGGGCATCGAAGGAATGGTCCTCCGTCCGTCCGCCGTTGCCCGGCTCCACTCTGTTCGCCGTCCGCGCCCGCCCGTGCGCCTCGCGGCTTCCGTGTCTTCCTTCCCCCTCTTTTCGTTTTCGCTCGTTTCGTCCGCCTCCGCCGGCCGCTCCGCCCCTCGCATCGCCCGCTCCGCACCGTTCCCTCG
Source organism: uncultured Syntrophobacteraceae bacterium (assembly GCA_964407285.1). Lineage (GTDB taxonomy): Bacteria > Desulfobacterota > Syntrophobacteria > Syntrophobacterales > Syntrophobacteraceae > CAYOVG01. Next base: position 372 of record CAYOVG010000542.1, on the reverse strand, counting down.
CCCTGCTTTCGGCCAGTTCGGCAAACGACGTTCCCGTAAGGCGCATCGCCAGCCCGTGATACGTCTGCACGACGACCCCGCGAGCGTCGTCTCCCACCAGGGCGAGCAGGCGTCGCCGGAGTTCGATCGCGGCGAAATGGTTGAAGCATACCACAAGGATGCTCCGCGCCGGCACACGAAGGACCCTCAGCAGGTACGCGCACCTGTGGACCACCACCCGTGTCTTCCCGGACCCCGGCCCCGCCAGGACGAGCATGTTTGCGTTTTCCGGGGCGGCCACCACGGCCGCCTGGTCCGGATTTCCCAGGCTGTCCACGATCTTTCGGAACGACTCCCGCGACGTGGCGCGCTCCAGCATTTCCTTGCGGCCGG
>CAYOVG010000541.1:0-3283 GCA_964407285.1 uncultured Syntrophobacteraceae bacterium | reverse complement strand
ATGCCACCCCAAAACCGCTTAGAGTTAAGCAAAAGATGTGCCGGATATCCTCTAAACCGGGGCCGGTAATGCATCCGCAAATCCACGAACAAATCAACTCAGCCTTCAAGCCTTCAAGTCTCCGCCGTCGCTGAATGCATCCGATCGGGCGACGACACCGCGACTGGCTACGACACCGGGGTGGGCGACGACCGGGGCTCCGATACCGGGGCTCAGATGCCAGGGCCCAGATGCCGGGGGGACGACGACCAGGGCGGGCCACGACCAGAACGCTCGACGACAGGGGCGAGAACGACGCCGGACCGCATCCCGGTTTCTCGGGGCCGTGACAAGCAGGACATCCCGGAGCCATTCCGGTGCATCGACCGGCTTATCGCGCTTCCGGAAGAGGTGGAGTCGGTGGAGTCGACCCGGCTTCCGACCACCGGCTTCCCCCTTGCCGGGCAACGCCCGGTTTTTGCCCGCTCCACCGGCGCCAGTGCGCGGACCAGCGCGCGGGACCCCGCACGCATGGCGGCATGGCGCGGCGCGCCTCCCGGGACCCCGAAACGGTTGCTACCTGCCGTCGTACCTGGCGGGCAACTCGATCAAAAAGGTTGCGCCCTCTCCCGGCTCGCTCCTCGCCGTAATGCTTCCCCCATGCCGCTCGACGATCTTCTTGCAGATCGCGAGGCCCATGCCGGTCCCCTCATACTCGCCTCTTCCGTGAAGCCTCTGGAAGGGGGCAAAAACCTTGTCGAGGTACTTCTCTTCAAATCCGATCCCGTTGTCTTCGACCACGATCCGAAAACGGTCGCCATCCGTCGCCGCGCATCTCACCCTGACGACCGGCCGCTCGCCTTTCCTATGGAATTTGAGGGCGTTTCCGATGAGATTCTGAAAGAGCTGCCGCATCTGGCTGGGATCGGCCTTGATCGCGGGAAGCTCGGCCAACTCCACCTTCCCGCCGGTCTGCTCGATTCTCACCTCGAGGTCCGAAAGAACGTCCCGGATGAGAGCGGAAAGCTCGATCTCCCGGAAGGGCTCCGCTTTGGTCGTGACCCTCGAGTAGTCGAGGAGAGATTTGAGCAGAGCGTTCATGCGGTCCGCCGCATTGAGCATCCGGTCCAGGTATCCTCGCCCGTCCTCTCCGAGTGACGCGCCGTACCTGTCCTGGAGTCTCCCCCCGAAGGAGCTGACTTTTCTCAAGGGTTCCTGCAGATCGTGCGAGGCAATGGAGGCAAACTCCTGGAGGGCCTGGTTGCTTTGTTCGAGCTTTTCCATGTAGGCTTCGAGTTCCGCGGTGCGCTCCTGGACCCTGAACTCCAGTTCATCCCGCGAGCGTCGAAGCTCTTCGATGAGTTGCATGCGATCCATGGCGGAGGCGACCTGGTCGGTCACCGTCTTCATGAGAGCCAGATCGTCGGGAGAGAAGCGCGTCCGGGTCCTGGTTCCGAAGGAGAGGGTGCCGATGAGCCTGCCCCGGACCTTGAGAGGGTGACAGGCGTAAGCCTGGATGCCGTAGGACTTGACCAGTTCGGTCCTGATATCGGAGCTATGAAAGATGTCTTCCGCGACGATGCGCTCCCCGGTCTGGGCCGCGCACCCGCACACCGCCACCCCGTAGTCCAGCCACTCGATTCTGCGGGCCTCCTCATCGGGGATGCCGGCGCAGGCGTTGAGATGGAGCTTCCCAGCCCGCTCGTCCACCAGGAAGTTGAAGAAGGCCTGGCAGTCGAGGCGCTCCATGACCTTTTGGCACAACTCGTTGACCATTCCCTGCGGGTCCGGGGATGCGAGGAGCCGCCCCGCGGTTTCCGAGAGCAGTCGAAAGCCCGCTTCGCTTTGCCTCAGAGCCTCCTCCGCCGCGATCTGCTCGGTCACGTCCGTGTTGGTGCCGAACCACCGGATGATCTTGCCGCTCTCATCCCTGATGGGGAGCGCCCGGGACAGGAACCACCGGTAGCCGCCGTCTTTTCCCCGCAAGGGAAAAACATCCTCCCAGGGTTCACCGGTGTCCAGGGAGCGCTTGAATTTTTCGACCACCCGGTCCACATGCGCGGGGTCGTGGACCTTCTTCCACCCCCAGCCCTCCATTTCCTCCAACGTCGTTCCGGTGTAGTCGCGCCACCTCTTGTTGTACCAGAAGATCCAGCCCTTCTCGTCCGCCATCCAGGCGAACTGGCTCATGTTGTCGGCAAGAGTGCGGAACCTCTCCGCGCTCTCCCGAAGTTCATCCTCCATCCGTTTGCGCTCGGTGACATCCCGGAAGTAGACGGAAAGCCCTTCATTCGACGGATAACAGTAGGCTCCCGTACTCGGTGACGAACGGTTGGGACCGGTCGATCCTGCCCTGCAGCACGGCGCCGCAGGCGCACTCGAGTTCGGTATCGGCGCCGCCGCTTCCGCTCCCATGCGCCGGTTCGTGCTTCCGGGGACAGAGACTGTTCTCCAGCAGCACGAACTCCTCGGTCATCCCTATCGTCTGGAAATACGGGTAATCCTTCCCTTCCTGGAGCCGCAGCCCGACCGCATCGAAGCCGGTCCACCCGGCAAGGAGCCCGACCACCTCCTTGAGCAGTTCCGGGGTCGTCATCCCTTGCTTGATCCGGTTCAGGACCTGGATCGTTATCCAGCCCTTGTCTCCACGGCCCGTACCGGTCTGAGTCCGTTCGGGTTCGACCTGCGTTCGCCGGGGTGAATCCAACTCTTCCGAAAACACCTTTTGCTTTCCAATCTTCTCGGTCATCGACGGCAATCTTGTGAAATGAGATGAAAAGGAATTGACCCATGACTCATCACCCGTCTTCGGTCCCGGATGCCCCGCGCGAAGCGCAAGGCGGACCGGTCGAACGGGGAACGGCTAAATTCGAGCACGGAAGTCCGAAGGCGATTTCGCCCTCGCGCCTCATCTTGCCGGCCTTTTCCAATACAATCGCACGGATGCCGGACCAGCAGAATAGCATTTTGCGGTGTTGGTTTTCAAGCTTTTGATAACAGCGGGACTTTCGACGAGCGCGGTCGCGGACCGGGGAACGGGTTGTTTATCCGTTACTTCTCAAATGGGGTTTTTCCCCATATGCTTATACTGCCTCCACCCTATTTCATGGAAACGAAAATCTGGTATTATCCGGACCCAGATGAGGCCCACCAAAGATCCTCGGAATACGCCTCCTTCATCCCCCCGAGAAAGCCGGACGGGTACCTTGAATGGAACCTGGTCCGGCTTTTCGCATTTTGTAGAACTTTGGGTGCTCACCCGCTAATACTTTGATTTTGTAATGGTTCAAATTTGGCTGTCAAC
>CAYOVG010000540.1:0-3289 GCA_964407285.1 uncultured Syntrophobacteraceae bacterium | reverse complement strand
CCGGCACCGTACAGTCCGTTCGGATATCCGAGCGTCGAAGCCGGGCTGCTGGCGGGTTCGCTCGTCATGTTCCTGGTGGGACTGGCGGACGATGTGAAGCAACTCCGCCCCGCCTGCAAATTCATGGGACAGGCGGCTGCGGCGGGATTGTTCATGTTCCTGGCCGGCGGTTTCCCGTTCTCGGGGGGAGGCGTGTGGCCGCCGATCATCGACTCCGCATTGACCTTCATCTGGCTCGTGGGCATCACCAATGCGACGAACATGCTCGACAACATGGACGGTCTCGCGGCCGGAACAGCCGCAATCGAGGCGATCGCTCTCGTTGCCCTGGGGTTCGGCCGGAGTACGGGAGCAGAGGGCATACCGGTCTCGCCGTTGGTTCCGTTGGGACTGGTCCTGGCCGGAGTCCTGGCGGGATTTCTCGTGCACAACCGCCATCCGGCATCCATTTTCATGGGCGATTCGGGCAGTCTTTCCACCGGGTTCATTCTGGCCGTGCTGTCCATACCCGGCCCCTCCGATCGACTGCCGCTTTCCGGCGAAATTCAATCCGTCGCGGCCACATTGGAGACGGGAGCCGCTGCAATGGCCGTGGCGCCGGTCCTCCCACTCCTGGTATCCGTCATGATCATGGCGGTGCCTGTTTTCGACACCACCCTGGTGACCCTCACGCGCATATGCAGGCGCCGGTCTCCCTTTCAAGGGGGAGTGGACCACGCCTCGCACCGCATGGTGAAACTCGGCATTCCGGAGAAAATCACGGTCCTGTGCCTGCAGTTTCTGGCGGCCATGGGCGGAATCATCGCCATGCTGGCGCACGCGCGCGCGGAAGGATCGCTCCTCGTTGCGGGCTTCTTCGCGGCGGCGCTCGTAGTGCTGGGCATCCGCCTGGCGCGGGTGAGAGTGTGAACGCCCAGATGCCCGCCGGACATACGTTCCAGTCTCGAGGTTCTTTATTCCTCGAAGATGGAGGGATTCTCCTCCATGATCGCATCGATGGTATTCTCGGTGTCCTCCCACGTATCTCGGGGCTCCGCATGTTCAATTTCAGTGAGCCGCAGGAGAACGGCGGTCCAGTCAAGTCCATCCCTGACGCATGCCTCAATCGTTTCGATGGGTATGGCCCGTAGCGACACGCTGTCCCATACCACCATTATGCGGGGTTCCCCGCCCTCGGTGGGAACGATATCCGCCGCCCTGCCCTGCCACCCGGAAAAATCGACCCCAAAGTCCAGAGCGCGAGTCCCGTTCTTCACGACAACGGGTTCATCGAATTTAAACGGCGACAGTTCGATCAGTCTGTCATCGACGTCGAAGACGCCTTCTTTTCCTTTCACGGGGAACGGGATGACGGGACGGGCGTCCTCGAGCACCCAGGAGAAGGCTTCGGGGTCGATCTCATCGACCAGGGCCGCATCCTCGTCCCCTTTTCTCATCATCCGCACATCCACAAGACGAACAACGCAAAGCGCCTGTCCATAGAGGAATATGCCGCCGTACTCTTCCTCCAGTTCTTCCATTTCCTCCCCGGATAGAGCGGGCTTCCTGGACGAACAGATGAGAAGGTCCCCCTTATGAAGGGTATCCCATGTCTTCACCTCGATGGTCTTCCGGCCGCTCATAATCTCGAATGCATACGGTTGTTGAACGGTGATCGCTTTCATCTGAGTCCCTTCGTGGCTTTGTGGTTGCGGAAATACTGTAAGATTTACCGATGGACCGGCGATAGGTTCCTGCAGGCGTTCTCAAGCCGGGTGCGAATCTCTTCCATACTCTCGGCTTCGAGGACCTTGTCGCTCAAGTGCTGTTGCGACCCACACATTGGCCCCTTCGTCCCATTCGGCGCGAATAAGTGGAGCATTGATCGACGTCCATCCCTCAAATTAGGTTGAAAAGTGAATGCGCCTGTACCGACGTCCCTATTCAGCATATCGCCATGCCGGCGCAACGTCAATTGCAGGGCATTCTTTCATCGTCCGCCAGGGCTGACAATATGGACCCGATTCAGATCTCCTTTCGCGAAACCGACGCGCCACTTCTCTTTTTTCCAACCTGCCGCGCCGGCATTCCAACCGCTTCGCCGCAATCCCACTCTGCCAAATCATACTCATTAGCACTGCCGATTCAATTATATTGACTTATCCACTAAATATTTCTATAAATTTCTGAACCGCATCTCATCGCCCCGGTTGGTTTGCGTTCTGGTGGGACCAGCCTTTCAGAACACGATGGGACATCCCGCTCACGGCTCCTCAAGGGACCTCGCCGGACCGGATGCTCCAAAACAACCGGGACATGGTTGTCTTTTGATTGGCTTGAATGTAACGGCTGAACCTGAAAATTTTTCGATTAGGACCCGGCTTCGGGCGCGGGAGGACATGTATCTCAATGGACATGATAGTCATATATCAAATCTTATCCGCCACTTTCATTGCAACGGCGCTTTTCGCATCGGGTTATTTCCTGGGGCAGCGAACGAGCACCCGCAAATACAATTTGCGGAGCGCTCATGACCGTGATGAGATGCTCACGATCGAGCGGGCTTTGAAGCAGTTCTGGGATCACGAAAGAGAGAAGCTTCAGCAGGAAAAACAGGAATTGCAGCGGCACATCCAGTTCCTGGAGGAGCGCCTCAACCAGTACCGTAGGAAAGCAGCCGGAATCGGCATCATGGGGCTTCGGAAGAGCAAGATGACGGACATGCTCATCTCGCTTCTCGTCGAGAACGAAACCCTCGAGGAGAAGCTGTTCCTCCAGAACCTCAAGCTCAAAGAGGAGCGCGACGAATTCCTCAAAAACGAGATGCGCCACATCAGCTACAAGCGCGTCCTCTTATCCGAACTCATCAGCCAATCCGAGGTGCGCCGTGAACTGGAGCGAATCATTAACGACAAGGGCCGATGGAAGCGCCTGGATTTCAAGCATTCCGACATCGCCCCCCTGTTGTCCGACCCTCAACTGGATGAAATGACGACGAATGGCAGCGGCAACGGCAATGGAAGCCTGGAGGATGAGGAAACCAAAAGAGAATTGGGATAATCCGGCGCCTTCGGTAGTGGTGCGCGGCGGGAGCGCATGAGCGTTGACTCGAGGGATTACATGCAGGGCCGATCTACGGCGGGTGCGCAGACTTCCTCTCCCCCCTGGCGGGCGCCGGTAAGCCGCTTTGGTCCCCTCTCACCCTTCCCTCTCCCCCGCCCCGGGGGAGAGGTGAACGCATCCGTAGGACTGATGCGCATGCGCTGGAGCGTGGGAACCGTGAAATACCCCCACCCCACCATGGTCTCCT
>CAYOVG010000539.1:0-3305 GCA_964407285.1 uncultured Syntrophobacteraceae bacterium | reverse complement strand
GCGGAAGGCCCGCCCGAGGAACTCATTCTCTCCGCTCCGCCGGAATCGGCCACGGTCAGGGCGTTGCGCGAGGACGGCGACGGTTCGGGCAGATACCGGGAATAGAATCTCGAAGAAGCGCGGACAAAGCCGAAAGGAGCGATTCAGTGATTGATTTGTGTATTTACATTATCGGCCGTGGCTGGTATTAGAGTTTCGGAATGGTTAACCTGTTTTCTTGGACAGGTTAACGAATGACCCCTCACGGTGGAGGAAGAGCTGAACGGCCTGAATAAGGCAAATGCGGAAAGCAAGCACCCGCCACCGCCTTCCATGCCCGACGGCCCCGGAGAACGGTATGAATTCTGAGGACTGGATCGAGAAGGAACTGGAGAGGCTTCGGGCCAAAGGCCTGGAAAGGCGAATTGTCTCCTATCCCTCGGCAGGCGGAAAGATCGGGATGGAGGAAGGCGTTGCATGGCTCAACCTGTCTTCCAACGATTACCTCGATCTGGCGCGCCGGCCCGAAGTCGTCGAGGCCGGAAGGCAGTCCCTCGAACGCTACGGATGCGGCGCAACGGCTTCACGGCTCATATCGGGGACCCTCGATATCCATACCGAGCTCGAACGCGCCATTGCCGACCTGAAGGGATACCCCGACGCCGTCGTCTTCGGCAGCGGCTTCCTGGCCAACGCCGGAACGATACCCGCCCTCGTGGGACGCGGGGACGACGTTTTTGCGGACCGGCTGGCGCACGCGAGCATCATCGACGCCGTGCTGCTCAGTCGAGCCGACCTCAGCCGCTTTCGCCACAACGATCCGGACCACCTCCGCGCGCTGCTGCGAAAGCGTTCCTCCTCTTCCTCCCGTAAACTGGTCGTCACCGAATCCGTCTTCAGTATGGACGGCGACCTGGCGCCCCTTCCGGAAATTACCGAAGCGGCGCTCGAACACGGCGCAATGGTCATGGTGGACGAAGCGCACGCCACGGGAGTGTTCGGCCCCCGAGGGAGCGGACTCGTCCGCATGCATGGTCTGGAAGGTAAAGTCAACGCATCCATGGGAACGCTCAGCAAGGCCCTTGGCGGGTACGGCGGATTCGTGGCCTGCTCCCCTGCCCTTCGCCGCCTGCTCGTAAACCGGGCGCGCGCGTTCATCTACACCACCGGCCTGCCCCCGGCGGTTGCGGGAAGCGCCCTGGGAGCCGTCGAGCTCCTGCGGGAATTGGAAGACGCGGGAGCACGGCTGCTGGAAAACGCCGCCCGGTTCCGGAGCCGGCTCCGGAACGCGGGACTCGACACCGGCGGCTCCGAAAGCCAGATCATCCCCGTGATCATCGGCGACAACGAACGGACGCTGGAAGTAGCGCGCAAGCTCCGGTCGAAAGGCATCCTGGTTGTTGCGGTTCGCCCTCCGACGGTCCCCGAAGGCGCGGCGCGCCTGAGACTCTCGATCACCCTGGCGCACAGTCCGCCGGACCTGGAGCGGGCAGCCGATGAAATCATAGCGGCCGTCACGCGGGAGGAGACCGAATGAGCTTTCCTGCAGGCGGGCGTTCGCCGTCGGGAACGGAATACGAAGAAACAGGACGCGACCGCCCGGCCGTCATACTGGTGTCCGGGTGGGGGCACGGAACGGAGCCGATGGCCTCGATTGCCTCGGCCTTTTCCGGAAGCTGCCGGGTTCGCTCTCTCACGCTCGCGCAGTTGCTTTCGCAAGCCGAAGCCATGGGAGAGGCAGAGTCGAACAGCCGCGGAGCCGGTGGAGACGACGCTCCGGCGCTGTCTTCCTACGCGCGTGCGCTGAGAAACCATGTGAGCGGCGAGACCGGGCCGGTGTGCATCATCGGCTGGTCCACGGGGGCGATGGTTGCCGTCGAAACCGCTGCCGCCGTCCCCGAGAAAGTATCGGGCCTCGTGCTGCTGTCCGCGACAGCCCGATTCTGTTCATCGGACGATTACGCGCCGGGCGCCGCGCCGGCGTCGCTTCGAGCCATGCGCCGGCGAATGAAAAAAGACCCCCGTTCCGTGCTCGACGCCTTCCTCGAGCAGGCGTCCCATCCCTTCGACTTTCCCGCGGGGGAAAGAGCCGCCAGGGTGGACATCGCCCTCGCTCAAGGCGTGGAGGCGCTGATGCACGGTCTGGACTACCTGCAAAACACCGACCTTCGAAGCTCGCTCGGGTCCATCGCCCTGCCCTGCCTCGTGGTCCACGGCAAAAAGGACCGCATCATCCCGTCCGGAGCCGGCGAGTTCCTGGGCCGCAATCTTCCTCGATCCGTTTCGGAGTTCCTGCCCGATGCGGGCCACTACCTTCCCGAACGGGAATGCTGCCGGAAGGCCGTTATACCGCGTATCGCGGAATTCCTGGGAGATGTCCTATGACGTATACGAATACGCATGCAGCGGTTTCCGCTTCCATCGCCGCCCGTTTCAACGCCGCCGCATCAACGTACGACGAGCAGACCGGGGTCCAGCGGGCAGTCGCTGAAAGGCTCGCATCCTCCCTTGCGGGAGATGAAGGAACGCGGAAAATCCATCGCATCCTCGAAGTCGGGTGCGGAACCGGAGCCCTCACGGAGCGCCTGGTGCGTTGTTTTCCCGGAGCGCTCATCGATGCGGTCGATATATCCGGGGCCATGATCGAGCGCGCCCGCCAACGTTTGAGCGCGGTGGGCCGCTCCGCCCGCGTTCGCCTGCACGTCTGCGATGCCCGCGCATTCGCCGCCGGCGAGTCCTACCCCCTGATCGTCAGCAGTTCCGCTCTGCACTGGATGACGCCCCTGGCCGAGACCGTAAAGCGGCTGAAAGGACTGCTCGAACCGGGGGGCAGGCTGGCTGCCGCCCTCATGGTGGATGGAACGTTCGCGGAACTGCATGCGGCGCGTCTGCGCGTGGCTCCGGCGAAACCCGTTCGCATCGACTTGCCGTCCGTGGAAGATGTGGCCGACGCCGTTTCGGTAGCCGGATTGACATTGACCGAGATGCGCGAGGAATTCCTGCAGGCCGGGTATGAATCGGCCGCCGCGTTTCTGAGAAGTCTCAACAGGCAGGGGGTAACGGGGGCCGCCATGCGCGGATGCCTGCCGCTCAACCGCGCGGAACTGGCCAGGCTCATAAGCGATTACGATTGCCGCTACGGCAGTCCCTCCGGGGGAGTTGCGGCGACCAGCCGGGTCCTCTATTTCTCCGCTTCCCTTTCCGTTTACCGCGAAGGGCGCGAAAACCGCCAAAATCACGAAGACTTCAGGAAAGACCGGAAGAGGCGCGAAAGCAGAAAAAACACGCAAGGCGCGGAAGGCGCGACGAAGGAAAATGAAGGCGCT
>CAYOVG010000538.1:0-3311 GCA_964407285.1 uncultured Syntrophobacteraceae bacterium | reverse complement strand
CGAGCAGACGCCCCCCGACCATCCGATCTACATTATGTACTCCTCCGGCACCACGGGCGCGCCCAAGTGCATCGTGCACGGAGCGGCCGGGACCCTCGTGCAGCACATCAAGGAACTGAAACTCCACACGGACCTAAAGCGCGAGGATTCCATCTTCTACTTCACGACCTGCGGCTGGATGATGTGGAACTGGCTGGTAAGCTCGCTCACCCAGGGCGCCCGCCTGGTGCTGTACGACGGATCGCCCTTTGCCGGACACCCCGGCGCTCTGTGGGAAATGGCGCAGGAGGAGAAAATCGGCATCTTCGGCGCGAGCGCCAGGTACTTCGCGGCCCTGGAAAAGGCGGGGGTCAAACCCCGCGAGGACTACGACCTGGGTCCCCTCAAGGCGGTCCTGTCCACCGGGTCGCCGCTTTCCATCGAAAGCTTCGAGTACGTCTACCGCGACATCAAATCAGACGTGATGCTCGCATCCATCTCCGGAGGGACCGACATCATTTCCTGCTGCGCTCTCGGGAATCCCATCGGGCCGGTGTATGCGGGAGAATTGCAGTGCCGCGGGCTCGGGATGAAGGTCGAAGCCTTCGATGAGAACGGCAAGCCGGTCGTCGGCCGCAAGGGCGAACTGGTGTGCGCCATGGCGGCGCCTTCCATGCCCGTCGGCTTCTGGAACGATCCGGACGGGAAGAAGTATCGAAGCGCCTACTTCGACGCCTATCCCGGCGTGTGGCGTCACGGGGACTATATCGAAATCAGCGAACACGGCGGAGTCATTTTTTACGGCCGTTCCGACGCCACGCTCAACCCCGGCGGCGTCCGCATCGGCACGGCGGAGATCTACCGCCAAGTGGAAAGCATTCCGGAAATCCTGGACAGCCTGGTGGTCGGCCAGGAATGGGACAACGATATTCGCGTCGTTTTGTTCGTGAAGCTCAAGGAGGGCCGGACGCTCACGGACGAACTGGCCGAACGCATCAATACCACGATCCGCCGAAATACCACCGCGCGCCACGTGCCGGCCAGAATCGTCGAGGTCCCCGACATTCCCTACACCATCAGCGGCAAGAAGGTCGAACTGGCTGTGCACGAGGTGATCCACGGCCGGGAGGTCAAGAACGCGGACGCGCTGGCCAATCCCGAGGCACTGGATTATTTTCGCGACCTCCCCCGGCTACGGTCTTGAAACCGCCTTCCGGATCAGGGCGCGCTTCGATCGGGTAACTTGCCGATTGACTTCATTCGGGGATGATTGTAACCTGTCGAAATCAGCCCTATGCTCTGCCGACAGTACGTTGCATTTGCAGGACGTGAGCCGTGAGTGCGGGCTTACATTCGAAGCTGATTCAGAATCATTCCGGACAGTCTTTCAATTGGAGGTAACGGCTCATGAGAGAAGGCGCTATGAAAGGGTATGCATGCAGAACGCTCGCATTGGCCGGGCTGCTGCTCGTCCTGTCGGTCGTCCTGGCGGGGACGGGACCCGCGTATGGTTTCTGGTGCAACGGGAGGATCATATCGGTGGGAGACTCGGAGAGCAAAGTGCTCAACCAGTGCGGTCCGCCCGCGTATGAGAACGAATGGACCGAAATGGTGTATCTTCAGACCTATGATAACAACACCGGAAAAACGATTCTGCTCCCGAAGACGGTTCTGATAAGGGAATGGACGTACAACCAGGGACCCTCTTCTTTCATGCGCATTCTCCGGATCGAGAACGGGAAGGTGGTGCGTATCGATGCGGGCGGCTATGGTTATTGATTTCAGCCTCGTTGCGCCGTTCCGGGTATCACGCCCTCGTTCGCATGGCGGGATTTCGTCGTAACGTGAATGAATCTGAATTGAGAATGGACCTGAACCGCGAGGAGAACCATGAGAAAACCGGGCTGTAGGACCGTTTTTGCTTTTTTCCTCGTGCTGTCGTGTTGTGTTCCTGCGGCCGGGGCTCAGTCGACGGGACGGGAGTCCGCGCCGCCGCAGGTGATTGCCGCCGGGTCCGGGGTCAATTTGGGGATAACGCGGGAATTGGCTGAAGCTTTCATGAAGGACCACCCAGAAATCAAAATCGAGGTCCCCGGAAGCATCGGTTCCAAGGGAGCAATAAAAGCGGCCGCTGATGGAGCGATATCCATCGGGCTGATGTCGAGGCCGCTGAAGGAAGATGAAAGAGGGCTGGGACTTGCCGTTCTGCCGTACGCCAGGACCGGGATCGTCGTGGCCGCTCACCCGAACGTGCCGGACGAAGAGCTTTCATACGACGACCTGGTCAACATCTACAAGGGGACGAAGACCACCTGGAAAGACGGCAACGATATCGTCGTTCAGATCCGAGATCAATTCGACAGCGGTTTCATGGTGCTCGAAGAAAAAATTCCGGGCCTGAAGGAGGCGCTCGCCGAGGCCAGAAAAACCAGGAGGTGGTCAATGTTCTTCACGGACCAGGATGCAAACCGCGCGCTCACAACGGTCCCTTACGCCATCGGGGCGACGGATATCGGAATGATCGCTACCGAACGACTCCAGGTGAAAATCCTGAAGCTGAACGGTCTTCTTCCGACTCCGGAAAACCTCGCCGCAGGCGCGTATCCCCTGGCGAGGACGCTCTCCTTCGTTTATCGTAAGGACAAACTATCGGAAGAAGCCCGATCTTTCCTGGATTTCGTCCGTTCGGACAATGGCGCCGCAATACTGAAATCCATGGGATACGTTCCTGAAAACCAGGGTATGTAATGTCCGATGCGGAAGTAGAGCAAACCTCTCTGTCAAGACAGCTCGCCGTCCGGCTGGGTCCGTTGACGGTCATGGTAGGGCTGCTCATCGCCTTTGTGACCCCGACCGTCTACCTCGTCCTCGAATCCGGAAGAGTCAAGGACGAAGCCGAAATACATGCCGAAGTACTGGCTGGTGACATCGCCGGACTGGCGGCCGGGTCTCCGGCGCTCTGGAAGTACCAGGCCACCAAGTATGCCGAGATCATGCACTCCTTCACGCTTCAGAAAGAAATAGCGCAAATCTCCATTCTGGACGAAACCGGACTCCCGATCAGCCAGTACGAACATACGGCGCCGGAGAATACTCATTCCACGTTGATGAGCGTTCGCGGGAAGCCGGCCCCGATCAGGTTCAACAACAAACAGATCGGACATGTGGAAGTGAAGGTCTCAATCCGCGGCATCCTGGTCAGGACCTTGTTCTACTTCCTGATTTGCTCGGTCGCGGGCGCCGGCATCGCTCTTCTGATTTATCGCTATCCGACAAGAGTCGTTTCCGGGCTGGAGAGGAAAATCCGGGAATACCACCAGGTGCTCGAGGAG
>CAYOVG010000537.1:0-3331 GCA_964407285.1 uncultured Syntrophobacteraceae bacterium | reverse complement strand
TCTCCCGGTTTCTGCCGAGGAAGGCTTCAATGGGCCCCCTCCGCTCGATTTAGGTCAGAAACAATCTTAACTTACGGTACCACTTCGCGCAAGGAGCAGATCGCGGTCGGCTTTGCGGGCAAGGCCCAAAAGGCCCAACAAAACGACGAGGCGCGGATCAAAGAGCTTCACGCCAAGATTGGCCAACTCACTGTGGAGAAGGATTTTTTGCAGCAAGCCTTCGCCAGAATTTGAGCTGCGAGCGAAGGCGTAAAATCGTCGACATGGGCCATCCGGTGCTCAGTGTTCGGCGGCAGTGCGAAATCCTCAAGCTGCAACGCTCAACGTACTATTATCAGCCAATCGGAGAGTCCACGTACAACTTGGCGCTCATGAAGCGCATCGACGAGTTGTTCCTGGAGTTACCGTTCTTCGGCTCCCGGCAGATGCGCAACACCCTGCGGGATGAAGGCCATCCAGTCGGGCGTAATCGTGTGCGACGGCTCATGCGCAGAATGGGATTGATGGCGGTCTACCAAAGGCCGAGGACAAGCCAGCCGCATCCACAGCACAAGACGTATCCGTACCTGCTGCGGGGCAAGGCGATCACAAGGCCGAACCAGGCGTGGTGCGCGGACATCACGTACATCCCAATGCGGCGTGGCTTCCTGTATCTCGTGGCGATCATGGACTGGCATAGCCGGGCCGTGCTGTCGTGGCGTTTGTCAAATACGATGGATGCGGACTTCTGTGTGGCCGCCTTGGAGGAGGCTCTGAACCGCTATGGCGTGCCAGAAATCTTCAACACGGACCAGGGCTCGCAATTCACGAGCTACGAGTTTACGCGAACTCTCCGAGAAGCCGGAGTCCGCATCTCCATGGACGGCCGAGGCCGTTGGATGGATAACGTGATGATCGAACGTCTTTGGCGTTCACTGAAATACGAATGCGTGTATCTGCGCGAACTGGAAACGGGAAGCGAGCTGCGGCAGGCCTTGTCCTGGTGGTTCGATTTCTACAACAACCGCCGCCCGCATAAGACCTTTGACGGCAGAAAGCCGATGGAGATATATCAAGTGCTCAAGCCAGAGGGGGTACCCCCTCTGGCTTGCCCAGAAAAGGCGGCATAGCCCATGAACCTGTCCACCTTAGTTTTGCCGCCGAGTGGTCCAAAAACAGGACCCACTTCTATTACGAGCCTTGGTAAGCGCAATGCCCTCTAGTATGCTGTTAAACAAGTCGTTGACTTCTGTTTTTTGCTCGATGGTGTATGGTAGTGTAAACCTCCCCAAGTTAGTGCCATCCAAAAGTAGAGACTTCCTTGGGTGAATTTTTGATGAGGAACTCTGCCGGGGTCAAATCGCCAAGAGACTCATGGGGTCGTTCCTCGTTGTACTGCCGCAGCCAGTTCTCCGTAATTTTCTTCACTTCTGTAAGGGATTTGGACAGATAGAAGTCCAGAACCTCTTCCCGATAGGTCTTGTTGAACCGCTCAATGTACGAATTCTGTGTGGGCTTGCCTGGCTGGATGAACTCCAATGCCACGCCGTTCTTCTCGGCCCAGTCGGCCAGCAGCACCGAAATCAGCTCCGGCCCGTTATCCATTCTCAATTTGGCAGGCAGCCCGCGCCAAGCCACTATTCGGTCCAAAACTCGCAAGACTCGTGCCGCTGGCAAATTCGTATCAACTTCGATAGCCAAACACTCACGGCTGAAGTCGTCCAACACGTTGAAAGTCCTGAACCTCTGACCGCTAGCCAATGCGTCATGCATGAAGTCAATGGACCAGCAGACATTGGCGCATGGCGGAACCGCCAGTGGTTGCGGGTTTCGCGAGGGCAGGCGCTTCTTGCCTTTGCGCCGGAGGTTCATCTTTAAAAGACAATATACCCGGTAGACGCGTTTATGGTTCCAGCGAAAACCGTGTCGGCGCAATACCGCGAACAGCTTGCCGAAACCGTAACGAGGATACCTGTCGGCCAGTCACAGGAGCGCTTCAATGATCGGCGAATCATCTCTCGGTTTGAGCTCATACCGGTACACTGTCCGGCTAAGCCCCAGCGCAGCGCATGACCGCCGCTCACTGAGGCCATGCTCGCTGTGCATGAAATCCGCCAAATCGCGCTTCTCGGCTGGCCTCAAAGCTTTTTTGCAATGACGTCCTTCAATGCCTCGTTCTCGAGGCTGAGATTGGCGAACATGCGCTTGAGCTTGCTGTTCTCTTCTTCAAGCTCCTTGAGCCTGCGGATATCCGAAGCTTCCATGCCGCCGAACTTGGCCTTCCACTGGTAGTAGGTGGCTTGGCCCACGCCGTTTTCACGGCAGATATCAACGACCTTGCGACCGCCATCGGCTTCTTTCAAAATCCTGATGATTTGGCTTTCAGAAAATCGAGATTTCTTCATTTTGCACTCCATGAGGCAATCTTGATCAGAAATCTCTATTTTTCAATGGACCGATTCTAGGGGAGGGCTACAGGAGTACACGGTTCCATCTCATTTTTGTGGGTGGTTTTTGTTCAAGATGCATCAGTCCCTCCTGCTAGAAATGTGACAAGCCTACCTTCCTGTATGGGAATGTGGTCGAAGTCGACTTCAGGCAAAGCCGGCATCGATCGAGTCCGCGTAGTCTTCTTTACGTAACAGTTTGTTTCATTTCAATGTGTTGTTCTTCGTGTATGGGCCATATTTGTATCTCGTGATCAAAGATAACTTGTTGGCGTCTTGACAAATACTGATAGCGTTACGAATGTAAGTAATCAATCGCTTTTTTTTGTGGGGATCTTATGACTTCAGCACCCAAGTATCTATCGACGGAGGAGAGGCGGGCCATGGCCGTCAAGGCAGTCCTTGAACTGGCCGCCATCCAGAATCCAAGCGAGATCACGACAACCGGAATTGCTGCACAGATGGGATTGTCCCAAGGCGGTATATTTCGACACTTTTCTACAAAAGATGAGATATGGCAGACAGTTATGGAGTGGGTCGCCGCGGAGTTGTTTTCCCGCGTCTCGACGGCAGCGGAAACTTCCGTCAGCCCGATCTCGTCTCTTGAGGCTATGTTTATGGCTCACGTGGCCTTTGCCGTGGAATACCCGGGTGTTCCGCGCATATTGTTTGGAGAGCTACAAAAACCGGGAGCTACCCCAGCGAAGATCGCCGTAGGGTCTCTCCTTGAGCGGTACGGTAATCTTCTGTCTGCAACGCTGGAACAGGGGAAAGCCGCTGGCGAGGTGGATGCGGAGATCTCAACTTCCGCCGCCGTCTCGCTTTTTGTCGGGACCATTCAGGGCCTGATTGACCTGCCCTGGAAAAACTGGTCCAGGCCCAATGTTAGGGGTACTGAGACCGCA
>CAYOVG010000536.1:0-3372 GCA_964407285.1 uncultured Syntrophobacteraceae bacterium | reverse complement strand
AGAGGGCGTACAGGCGCGAGCGCGACAGGCCGGATATCCTGCATTCCTCCCGCATGTCGTCGGTGCGAGCCATCAGCTCTCTCAGGTAGCGCTGCTCCACTTCGGCGATCGCCGCGGCTCGCATCTCCAGCAGCGTCGGATGCATCTCCAGGCTTCCCTCCCGGCTGTGCGGACTCCCGTCCTTCGGGACCGCCTCCCGGCCGACGGAAGATCTGGCCAGGCAGATGCGGATGCTGATGGGCAGATGCTTGGGAAAAATTACCGGTTCGTGCCTCGACGCCGAAACGGCCCTGTCGAGCGCGTGGACGAGTTCGCGCACGTTTCCGGGCCAGTGATAGCGTTCGAGCACGCTGAAGAAGTCGGGAGAAAACTCCTTTGGCCGCAGTCCATAATACTCACAGAACCTGGCCGTATGATGAACCGCAATTTCCCTTATGTCGTCGGGACGGTCCCTGAGAAGGGGCAAATCTATGGTAAACGCGCGCAACCGGAACAGCAGATCTTTCCGAAACTGATGGTGGCGGACCATCTCGTCGAGGTTCCTGTTGGATGCGGCTATGAGCCTGAAGTCGCTTTGAATTTCCGTTCCCCCGCCCACTTGGCGGAAACGGCGTTCCTGGAGCACGCGAAGGAAAGATTTCTGCGCGGACAGAGGCAACTCTCCGACTTCGTCGAGAAACAACGTTCCCCCGTCCGCTCGTTTCACCAGGCCGCTCTGCGTCCTCTCGGCCCCCGTGAAGGCCCCCTTCTCATAACCGAAAAGAGTGCTTTCCACCAGGGTGTCCGGCAGTGCGGCGCAGTCGACCACGACGAACTTGCTTCCCGCCCTGCTGCTGTTGCTGTGAATGGCCCGCGCGAACAGCTCTTTCCCGGTCCCCGTTTCTCCCGTGATGAGAACGTTGGCGTCGCCGTTCGCCGCCAGGGTGAGCCGCTCCAAACATCGTTTGATCTGGGGGCTCTTGCCGATAATCTCTTCGAAATTCTTCCTTCGAAGCGGGCACGGCTCACTGTGAGCCTTGCCCGCGCGGTAGTCCAGGGCGCGAACCATCGAATGCACCATGGCGTCCAGGGACATATGCCTTTCGAGATAGTCCCAGGCGCCCATTTTAATCGCCTGTTCCGCTTCATCGGGGTCACCCGCGTCGGTCACGACGATCACTTCGGGTGAGGATTCGGTTTCCAGGATTTTGAAAAGCACGTCTATGCCCCTGCCGCCCGGCATGCCCGCGTAGAGAAACACTACATCGAACTCACAGGAACCGGCTTCCTCCAGTCCCTCCGCAATCGTCGGAGATATCTCGATATTGTGTCCCATGCGGGAAATCACGGGATGGAGCGCCGCAATAAAACTTTCATTCGAATCGATGATCAGAATGTTGGACATTTTCCTCCTGCTCGACTCACCGGTCGAAGAGGAATCCGTGCACCGAAGCCCGCGCGCGAAAGCGGAAGTGACGACGGAATCTCCAACCGGGACAACAATCAATGGTCATGTGTCTTATATTGTATAAGTACCAAACCGGCGCTCCCATGGCAAACACCGTTTGGGGGCCCGGAGGAATTCTCGAGGCTGTACGGGAAGCCGGGCGATCCGAACCATGGCATGGGCATTGCTTGAAATCCCGGTCAGGATCAGTGGACTATCGGATTTTCACAATGCCGGTTCCCGGCTTTCCGGTGAAATAGATTAAGGAATGGAGTTCTATGCCTTGCAGCACGGATAAACTGGTTCAAGTCGGCAATTTGACTGATTTTTGGTTTCAAGTCAACGCATCGAGGAATATTCTGCTCGCTCTCGATTACGACGGCACTCTTGCGCCTTTTCATATCGATCCCATGCAGGCCTATCCTCTGCCGGGGATAGCCGGCGCCCTGTTTTCGTTGAACAAGGTCCGCTACATCAGCGTGGCGGTCATCTCGGGGCGACCGGTCCGCGAGGTCTTTTCCCTTTTGGGAGACATCGGCATTACGTTCGTCGGCTGCCATGGGTTCGAGAGTATGGACGTGGATGGAAACATCGCCGCCATAAGCCCGAGTCCGCTGCAGTCGGAAGGAATCGAAGATGCCGTGCGAATGGCCGGCCGTTACGGATTCAAGGGCAAAATGGAGCTGAAAACCGGCAGCATCGCTCTCCATACGCGAGGAATGCCGGCGGACGAAGCGCTGAAAATAGAGGAACAGGTGTTCAGGGACTGGTCCCAGCTTCGCCTCTTCGACCTTCGATGCCGCAGATTCAATGGAGGAGTCGAAATCTACTGCACCGGACGCAATAAGGCGGATGCGCTCGGCGACCTCATCGCTGGCAGGCAGGAGGGAACGCTCACCGTTTACATAGGAGATGATACGACCGACGAAGATGCTTTCCGGATGCTTCGGGAAACCGGGACCGGAATCGGCATCAAAGTAGGGACCCTTTCGGAGACTACGGCCGCAAGGGGATTCCTGCCGGATTGTGAAGGGGTCAGGGCATTTCTCCAATCCTGGCTTTCCTTCCTGGTATGTGAAAGGCAGTTCTCGTTTTGACCCGGCGCTTAAGATCGTAATGACGAAGCCGATGCCGGGAATCCCGATTGGAGCGCTTCGCGCGGTTACGGCTTTCAGGCGCGGCCGGGCTGTCGAAACGCGATATCTCTCGGCCGGCATCCGCAAACGCGCGAATCGGGGATAGCCGCGCGGCCGCGTAATGGCCGTCTCGAGTGCTTTGTGGAGCATTTCCCGTTCAGTGGAGAAAATGAGAATTGCCGGTAAGTGAAAGGAGTTCAGTGAGAGTATGGAAACCAGGAGACTTGCAGTTGTTTCGAACCGTCTGCCGATCGTAGTCAACCAGAACAGCGCGGGGGCTTGGGATATCAGCCCGGGCTCCGGGGGCCTCGTCACGGCGCTCGGCCCGGTGCTCCGCGACCGTGGAGGACTTTGGATCGGCTGGCTTGGCAACAGTTCCCCGGAGTTGCTGAACTCTTCATTCCTCGATGATCTTCTTTCCAAGGGGGCTGCCGAATCGGGATATACGCTGAAACCCGTCCACCTCTCCGAGGAAGAAGTGCAGAAGTACTACTTCGGCTTTTCCAATGAAATCCTGTGGCCCCTCTTTCACGATCTTCCCTCGCGATGCAACTTCGATCCGTGCTACTGGGAGGTTTACAGCGCGGTCAACAAGAGGTTCGCGGAAGCAGTCCTGAAGTTCACGCATGAGGAGGACTACGTCTGGATACACGACTATCAGCTCGCGCTGGTCGCGGCCGAACTGAAGGAACTGGGCGCCAAGAGGCACACCGGTTTCTTCCTTCACATTCCCTTTCCTCCCCTGGATGTCTTCCTGAGGCTTCCGTGGCGCTTCCAGATACTCGACGCCCTCATGCAGCATGACATGAT
>CAYOVG010000535.1:0-3372 GCA_964407285.1 uncultured Syntrophobacteraceae bacterium | reverse complement strand
CGGGCGTTAGGTGCGACACGATGTCGCATAGTTGAGTGTACTCAAGCAGTTACATAGGGTGACTGTGAGGAGTACCCGGCATGTTCCTGCCGGTTCCCTACGTGGGCGTGCTTGCCACGCGCTGTGTGGTTGGTGCGAAGCCCCACGGACAATGTACCGAATCGGGTTCGAATGGCGACAGGAGAACCCCTCCGGGAACCCTCCTCCGGTTAAGGGCTAGGGACACGGGTGATATGGTGAAACTAATTGAATGCCTCCAAGCGTCGTTAAAGCGCTACAGACCTACGAGGGTTATTGGTCGAAGGCTGCTCCCCAGTGTGAGTGGCAAGGGGTCAGGTTGCAGGTCTCTAACGTCCCTGCACGGAACCGCAGTACCTCCGGCGTAGAGGGCGCACCTAAGTCATCCACAGGATCAACTGTGCGGAACGTGGTAACCCCGTCCTCCGCCTGGAGCAATTCCAGGCAAGCAAACCGTAAGGCATGCCCATGGAGAGGCGGGTGAGAGAGGTTGGAAAAAGCGAATGCCTGCGGGAAAGCCGCATGGATAGAGCCTGAAACATGGCTTAGTCGCCAAAGCCGGTGAGCCTCAGCCCCGGTAAATGAGCGTGCTGACGTCCAACTGGTGTCTCGTTGCGAGAGAGCTGGTAGAACCTTCGTAGATGAGAAAGCAAATGATGGCCCAAAAGGCTGGTGCACTCAAAGACAATGCATGGAATTCCATCGACTGGAAGGAAGCCCAACGGCAGGTCAGAAGGCTGCAAGTGCGTATCGCAAAGGCTGTGAAGGAAAATAGGTGGAACAAGGTTAGAGCTTTACAATTCCTACTCACCCACTCGTTCCACGCCAAGCTACTGGCTGTAAAGCGAGTGACTTCCAACAAGGGGAAAAACACCCCAGGCGTTGACGGCGTCAGATGGAAAGGCGCCCGAGCCAAATGGCGGGCTGCATGCAGCCTTCGCAGACGTGGTTACAAGCCCCAGCCCCTTAGGAGAACCTACATTCCTAAGAAAAACGGCAAATTAAGACCTCTTTCGATCCCGACCATGGCTGATCGAGCACAGCAGGCACTCTACAAGCTGGCACTGGCACCAGTCGCCGAAACGACAGCCGACAAGAACTCCTACGGCTTTCGGGAAAGCAGGTCGTGCGCCGATGCCATAGCAGCTGCCTTCAATGCTCTCTCCAAGCCCAACTCGGCACCATGGGTATTCGAAGGGGACATACAGGGATGCTATGACAACATCTCTTTTCAATGGATGTTGGACAACATCCCAATGGACAAAGTCGTTCTCAAGAAATGGCTGGAGGCAGGATATGTGGAAAACGGCATCCACTATCCCACACGCAAGGGAGTACCGCAAGGGGGGATCATTTCACCCACCCTTTCGAATCTGGTGCTTGACGGGCTGGAGCAAGCCGTGCATTGCGCAGTCCCCCGCAGGTGCCGCATCAACTTCATCCGCTATGCAGATGACTTCATCATCACGGGAAAATCGAAAACCATCCTGGAAGAGGCCATCAAGCCGGTGGTTGAAGCCTTCCTTCGCGAGCGTGGTCTATCCCTCTCACCCGAGAAAACCCTGATCACGCACATAACCGATGGATTCACGTTCCTCGGGCAGACCTTCAGGAAAGATGGCGGAGTGCTGCGCTTCAAGCCATCGCCTCAGGGAGTTCTCGCCCTGCAAAAGAAGGTGGGAGACGTGATCCGACAACACGTCAGCGCTCCGATGCCAGTCCTCATCAAAGAGCTCAATGCAATCCTTCGGGGCTGGGCCAACTACCACAGGTACTCGGTAGCATCGGAGGCCTTCAATCGCATCGACACCTATGTCTTCGAGGAACTCTGGCGATTGCTCCACAAACGGCATCCGAAAAAATCCAAGGGCTGGCTCATCAAGCACTACTGGTCAGCCACTGGACGAAAGCACACCTTTGCCGTAAAAGTCAAGAGAGCCGATGGCAAGACCAAGGTCTATCACCTGATCCGGGTCAGCTCCATTGGCATTCGAAGATACGTGAAGATCCGAGCCGCATCCAATCCTTACATGCCGGAAGAGGCCGCCTACTTTGCCAAAAGAAGATACAACAAGGAAAGCAAGCTTCTTCCTGCCCGGTCGGCTCGGGAATTGCGTGCCAGGTACGGTGCAAAATAGGAAGTGACACAGCCGGGCCGCCCCACAAGGGCTGCCTTCAGAGATGCTCGAGCCGTGTGCGGTGAAAGTCGCACGCACGGTTCCTAGGGGGCTTGGAGCTGGAGACAGCTCCTGGCTACCCGATGTGGATAAGGAAGAAGCAATTATGATGACGCAAAGCAGTCGCGCGTTGTCGCAAACATGGGGTTATCCGAGATATCGGCGATTCGTCGACCAAGTCCGAACTGCTGCGACAGCGTGGTTTCGCTCCAAGGAGATGCCGGTCAACTCGAAGTACCCTTACATCCTCGCTGAGTGGAGAGATTGGCCAAAGAATATCATTCTTGCGGAGGTTGCTAAATACATCGATGAAATTTCCGAGTCTCAGCGTGCTGATGGATTGAACTTCCCGTTGCACAAGTACGTCCACCATGGGCTGAGCAGCCAGGCGATGTTGTTCAATCTGGCAGGCCCACTACTGGTTCGAGGTGATCTCTTACCTCTACGAAATGTCATTGAACGAAAGGGACTTGAATGGCCCGATGACGGGATGCGCGCTATGTTCGAGTATGAAGACCGCGACATCTTCAATGAAGATAGCGGTCAGCCTACATCTATCGACTTTGTTGTACTGGATGCCCGCAACCGTCCGAAGATATTCATTGAATCGAAGTTCGTTGAGCAAGAATTCGGAGGCTGTTCAGTTTACGGCGCGGGTGATTGCGATGGTCAGAATCCTACTGATGATAAGAGCATGTGCTACCTTCATCATATCGGTCGCAGGTATTGGTCATTGATACAGAAGTACGGGATCGACAATGGCCGCATTGGCAAAGACGCAGTGTGCATTCTCGCAAATCACTACCAGTTCTTCAGAGAAGCTATCTTTGCGTTCGAACATGGAGGCATTTTTCTTCTGCTCTGCGATGAACGTAGTCCGGTCTTTTATTCTGATGGTCCAAAGGGTCCAAGAGGTGTCATGCCGTTTTTAGTTAACCTCCTGCCGGATGAACTCCAACGGCATGTATCTTATGTAACTGTACAGGAACTTGTTGATGAAATCGAATCATTCGCTCAACATGAATGGATTGGCGAGTTCAAGGCAAAGTACGGTATGGTGTCGGTGTAACATCGGTCCCTCTAACAATAAAATGCACCAGACAATCAGCTTCGCGTCTTGCTGGTGATTTTTGCCGTTGGGCAGCTAACAGCAGTGACTGAAGGATGATAAGAACCT
>CAYOVG010000534.1:0-3387 GCA_964407285.1 uncultured Syntrophobacteraceae bacterium | reverse complement strand
TCTGTTTTCTCGCCGGGGGGGAAATCGAAAAATTCCTGCCGCGGACCGTGCACAACGCCATCGAGGAAGCCAGGCTGCAACGGGAACTCCTGGTCGCGCAGCAGAGCCTGGAGAGGCTGGTTGCCGAAGCCCAGGACGCCATCCTCGTGCTCGACGGGTCGGAGACGATCCGTTTCGCCAATCCGGCGGCAAGGCAACTCTTTCTTGTCCGGTGTGAAGACCTGGTCGGAGAATCATTCGGCTATCCCATCACCAGCCCGGATGCGACCGAACTGGACGTGCCTTTCCAGGACGGTCAGGTTCGCACGGTAGAGATGCGGGTATCCGACACGGAGTGGCGCGGGGAATCGGCAAAACTCGTCATTCTTCGCGATATCACCGAGCGCAGTCAGGCCGAGCGGGCGCTGGCGGCGGCTCATGCCGAACTCGAGATGCGCGTCCGGGAACGGACGGCCGAACTGGAGAAAGCGAATAAAACATTGAGAGAGCAGGCGGCGCTTCTCGAGCTTGCCCACGACGCCATTCTGGTCCGCGACCCGAACGGCAAGATCCTCTACTGGAACAGAGGGGCGGAAAAGACCTACGGATGGACCGGAGATGAAGCGCTGGGGGAAAACTACTGTAAGCTGTTGCGCACGCGGTTTCCGCAATCCCTGGAAAAGATAACCGCCGGTCTCCGAGAGAACCTCGAGTGGGAAGGTGAGTTGCACCATGAAAGGCGAAGTGGAGAGACTCTTGTCGTGGCAAGCCGTTGGGCGATCCAGAGGGACTCCAATAACAAGGTAACGAGCATTCTCGAGATCAACCGCGATATTTCAGAGCGCAAAAAGGCCGAGGAACAACTCAAGACGTACATGGCGAAGCTCGAACAAAGCAACCATACCCTCCAGGACTTCGCATCCATAGCCTCTCACGATTTGCAGGAACCGCTCCGCAAGGTGATCTCTTTCGGGAACCTGCTCAAGGAATCGTACGCCAAAGCGCTGGAAGAGAAGGGAATAGACTACCTGGATCGCATGCTCAATGCTACCAATCGCATGAATTCACTCCTCAATTCCCTTCTGGAGTACTCGCGCGTGACGAGCAAGGCCGCGCCGTTCAGCATCGTTGAACTGGGAGTGACCGTCCGGGACGTGCTCTCGGACCTCGAGGTACGACTGGAGAGGACCGGAGGCCAGGTGGAGGTGGGTGAACTGCCCGTAATTGAGGCGGACCCCACTCAGATGCATCAGCTTTTCCAGAATCTTATCGGCAATGCATTGAAGTTCCACAAAGAAAATGAAAAGCCCTTTGTAAGAATCCTCAGTGTCGAGAACGGCTCCCGGTGCTGTAAGATCTCCATCGAGGACAACGGCATCGGTTTCGAGGAAAAGTACAGCAACAAGATCTTCGCCCCGTTTCAGAGGCTGCACGGCAAAAGCAGCAGCTACGAGGGAACGGGCATGGGGCTGGCTATCTGCAAGAAGATCGTCGAGCGGCACGGCGGGACCATCATGGTCAGGAGCAATCCGGGTGTCGGATCGACGTTCGTCGTTAATTTGCCCCTGCGCCAACTGGAAGGAGGCACATGCTGATGAAAAGGAAAAAAGCAGTAATCCTTATGGTCGACGACGACTCGGACGACGTCTTTCTGGTAAGGGACGCCTTCGAGCAGGCGGGGGCCCACAGCACCTTCCTTTCAGTCTCCGACGGCGTGGAACTCCTGGACTACCTCGAGCAGTCCGGCAAATACGCGGATGAGTACCTGTCTCCCCGCCCGGACCTCATCCTGCTGGATTTGAACATGCCTCGCAAACACGGCAAGGAGGTGCTCAAGGAGATAAAAGCGCTGGAGCATCTTAAAGGCATCCCCATCGTGGTGCTGAGCACATCCTCGGATGAAAGGGACATCTCCGACTGCTACTGCGCCGGGGCAAGCGCCTATGTCGTAAAACCGATGAAGTACCGGGAGCTTATCGATGCAGCCGGACTGATCTACAATTTCTGGTTCAAACTGGCCCAATTGCCCGTCTTCTCGAGCCGATGTTGAGAGCGGCGGAGGCCGGGCGCCCGCTTGCATTCACTAAGGCGAGGAATTATCTGGAAAAATAGGTATGGGATGGCTCTCACATGAAAAATGGTTTTCAATTGCCGTACCAATCCAGATACTTCGGAATGCGGGGAACCGATGGCCAAAACATGCATGTACGCCGGACGCGCAGGACACATTCCTTACGACTTCGACATCAAAAACAGGGCTACGGGTCACGAGTTACGGGTCGCGTGTTTGGGGCCTCCCAAGCCGTGGGCGTATTTTCATAATTCGAACGCGCCCGACGGGAACGGCAATCACGGTTGTTCCACGACGGCTGAAGAAGCGGAGGATATTCGGAACCTAAGAAGCGAGCTTGACGAACTTGTCGATACGGACCGGCCTTTCCTCGCCGAAGAAAAACTCGCAACGGAGCGCTCCATTGAAGATATAAACCGGAAAGTCGCGAAGCTCGAAAGGCCGGACCGCGTTATCGTTTCGATTGCGATTCTCCTGCCCGTGGTGATCTCGATCGCGTGGTGCCCGTTCGTCCTTGTTGCGCTCCCGCTGGTCTTTCTATTCCGGAACATGGCGATGTACATGTTCCAAAAGAGGCTGAAGCCGCTCTACCTGCGGTTATCCGAACTCAGCATTTCCCTGTCGCGGATCGACGGGCGGATAGCAGCAATAAGGATGAAGATCGCCGGGTGTGAAAGTCCCTCCGCAACTCCCGCCGGTGAACTCGAGGGGGGTAAGGGGGATGTCGAGGGGCCGCCGGCAGTGACTCCCTCTCCTCCTCCAATGCTGGAATCGGCCGGTGAGTTGGAGGCTCTCTGGAACTGCGATATCGAAATAAGAGCATTCAGAAGCTACCACGTTCCTCTCCTGGCGGCCATCGTCGGGCTTCCGTTTTCCATCTTCTTCGGATATTCCGGCTTTGCGGCGGGTTTGGGAACCGCGTACGCTCTCGGAATGATTCTGTCCCGTTCCGCCGCTATTTCCCTGGTCATGAGAGGAATAGAACTCTCCACGCCCCGGTTGCCCATCATGAGGGGAATCACCGTCTTGCTCCTCGTTTTGTCGATTGTACTTCCGCCCGCTCCCATCGGAAAACTGCGCGACGAATTCCCGAATTTTACGGATACGAAGAACGACGCCCCCGCCCCTCCACCAGAAAATGAGAACGCGGCAGGGGATCGACGGCATCCGGGACCTTCGGCAGGCGGAAAGCCCGCACACGAGGGAGATAATAACGCCGGGCGGTCCATTCGATCCAATGCCGCCGAGTCCCCTGCCGCCGTCCCCAAAACGGCCGCGGCGCCACCCTCGGTCCGGGGTCTCCCACCTTCCCAGGAGCCCCCGGGAGAAGCGGAATC
>CAYOVG010000533.1:0-3389 GCA_964407285.1 uncultured Syntrophobacteraceae bacterium | reverse complement strand
TCTCCCCTTGCTTGTGGAACTTGAGGGCGTTGCCGATGAGATTTTGGAAGAGCTGTCGCATCTGGGTGGGGTCGGCTTCGATCGTGGGAAGGTCTCCCACTTCGACCCTTCCTCCGGTTTGAGCGGTCCTCACTTCCAGGTCCGAGAGCACCTCTCGAATAAGATCGCCCACCCTGACGGAGGTAAAAGGCTCCACTCGGGTGTTCACACGGGAGTAGTTGAGGAGCGCCTCCAGAAGGGTCTGCATCCGGCGGGTGGCCGAGAGCATGCGATTCAGGTAGTCCTTTCCTCTTTCTCCGAGTGAACCGCCATACTGGTCGTTGAGCATATGCCCAAAGGAGTTGACCTTTCGAAGGGGTTCCTGCAAATCGTGAGAGGCAATGGAGGCGAAGTCCTGAAGGGTCTGATTGCTCTCCTGAAGCTTTCGGGTATAGGCCCGCAGCTCCTCTCCAGCCTCCTTCTGTTTTACATGCTTCCACATGCCGTCGAGGAGCAGCCACATCTGGCGCATATCGCTGGAGTCGTAGTCCTCCTCCTTATTGCCCACAACCCCGACAACCACGATTCTGCCCCCGTCAAGGACAGGTACACACAGGAGCCTGCGCAGTTCCACATGGCCTCTGGGACAGCCCCTCTTAGCCTCATGGGCAGCGTTGTAGTCATTGATCACAACCGTCTTTCGCTCCCGGATGCACTCTGCCCAGATACCTCCTTTCTCCACGGGAAAGTGCATGGGTTTGTCCATGATGGAGCATTCCTCCATTGCGGTTCTGGACCAGGAGTGTACGAGAGTGGCGGATTCGTCTGTATTCATGAACCCAACCCAAGCCATCTTGCTCCGCGTAAGGGTTACCAGATGCTCCAGAGCGAAATCGGCTATTTCCTTTCGAGAAGCTTCACCCATGCGACTCAATCGATAGAGAGCCTCGAAGCGCGCCTCATCGAGTTGGAGGATCTGGTTGGCATGAATAAGTTCGGCGGTGCGGTCCCGGACCCTGTCCTCCAGTTCCTCGTAAGCCGTCAAGAGCGCCTCTCGGGCTTCGAGATGCTGAAGCCCGATGGAGGCTATGGATGCAAGTTGCTTCAGGAGAAGCTCATCCTCTTGGGTGAAATCTCCCTCCTCCTTTTGGGATACCATGATCAGGCCCTTGGCTTGTCCACTGCTGTCGGCAAGCCTGACTCCCAGGAGTCCGCGAAGGGGAGTGTGGCCTTCGGGAAGCCCCCACCACCGGGGATGGGCCGGGAGCGCCTTATCACTGAGGCGCATCGACTCCGTGCTTTCAATCAAATCGAGATAAACCCCGCCTCTTTCCACTGCAAACACAGACCCTGGAGGACACGGAAGGCTGTCTTCCGATTTCGACGTCGCCCCGACCCGAAAATGCCCCTCTCTATAGCCGTGACCTGAAGTGCCGACTTTTGCTCCGGTAAGCATCCTTGCCGCATCGACCACCTTGTCGAGCAGCTCCTGCATGCTCTGCGATTGAAGGACATGCGCGCCCACCTCGATGAGCGCATTCAACCCGGCGATCCGCCGCTCTTTCCACTCCTCGGCCCGCTTTCTATCGGTGGCGTCCCAGAAAAGAATGGCGAAGCGGCCCTTCTCGGGGCTGTAGCAATAGACATGGAAATGCTTGTCGAGATCTTTGTTGTAGTTTTCAAACCTCACCGGATTTCCTGTAAGGGCAACCCCGCAGTAGGTTTCGATCCAGTGATTTTCAAGGAAGGGGAGAACCTGTGACATGGGCTTTCCGAGGATTTCCCGTGTAAGTCCGGACTGTCGTTCGAATGCGTCGTTTATCTCGATGAAGTGAAAATCACGGGAGACGCCGTTCCCATCCAGGATAGGCTCGCCGATGGCGAAGCCTTCGGTCATGTTCTCAAAGAGTTGTCGGTATGGCTCCTCGCCGGAGCCCGTGCTTCCAGAGCAAGGGGCAATATGCCGCGGCCTGTCCTCCGATTGTGAAAGCCTTCGACGCAAAGCTTCAAGCTCTTCGATGAGTTGTTCCCTGGTTTTGTCCCGATCGCTCATAACTTACCTGCCTTATCCTTCCGCTGGACACCAATTGCTCGTACCGGCCGGTCCCTGCTCTTCAGGTTTATGCGCAAGCTCCTGATTGCGAGAGTACCATTTTGATATTGATTTCTTCAAGACCTCAGGGACTTGGAAATTCCCAAAAGACCGTATATGTTCTCCTGACGGCGCACCATCCGGAGGATGCGCGTCTCATGTGGTATATTGGCAAATAGCAAGTCCCGTACGACTAATAGAACTTCGCAACCGGCTCTTAAAGCATGATCTTGATTATCCGTTGTGAGCGGGTGAAAAGCGTTTTCAGAAATCACCCTGGAGACCGGCCGAATTACGGCAATCCAGATTCCCTATAGTGTTCACCTGAGAGAAGTCGAACGGGAGATTCTGTCCTTGGCCGCAGATTTGTACCCTGGAGTTGTCGTGATGCGCCCTTTCGGCGAAGGGAGTCTCCTGCGGCGGCAATCGCCATCCGATGAGAAGTTCGCTCCCCTGAAGTCCTTCGGGGTGAACACTCGGCCGCAGACTCTTCAAGTGGATCTTGAGTGATCGGCGTTGCCATGTCGAAATTCCGGCAACATCGAGTGTACGCCACATGGAGGCGAATGCGGCCGCCGGGAATCCACCCTGGTTTGGGGAAGAGGAGCGTGGTTATGTATTGCGGATTGCGGAGGGGGTGTGAAGTCGGGGTGATGGGGTTGCTTGGGGGGGCGGATGGAAAACCGACAGGATGGGCGATATCCTTCCCGCACGTTGAAAACATGGGTTCAGATGCTGAAGAAGGAAGGGGCCGTGAATGGGCCGTACCGGCATCCGAGGTACAGCCCTTGTAGCGTGATAGGGAGCAAAGAACTGCTGAGTTACTTTTTCATTTCAACAACATCGGCCTTCTTCGGCCCGTTCATAAGCTTCCCGGCCTTATTTGCGGCATCCCTTATGGCGGCAGGCGCAAAGTGTGCGTAACGCTCCGTCGTTCCGACGTGCTTATGCGTCAGCAGTTCCCGAACGACCTCCAGGTCCACACTGTTGCTCACAAGCGTTGAAGCGTAATGGTGTCTCAAACCGTGGAAACGGAAATCATCGGGTAGCCCCGCCGCCTTCCGGATCTTCTTCCACGGTCCCTTGAAGTCTTTTCACTGATTGCCGTCGTCTTCCGGAAAAACAAAGGTCGATGTCACCGGCACGATGTCACCGGCAGAAAACGAATTACGCTGACCGCCTCCTCGTTAATGGGTAGTGTCGTGGTCTTTCCGCCCTTCGGATGTCTGAGCGTTACCAGATTTCGCTCGAAGTCCACATCGTGGTAGTGTCTGGGACTGGCTGCATAAACGAGGTCACAATGTATTGACATGTATGA
>CAYOVG010000532.1:0-3401 GCA_964407285.1 uncultured Syntrophobacteraceae bacterium | reverse complement strand
ATTTCCCTCCCCGACTCTCTGCCGCTCTAACAGTGTCAGTCTATTAGATTCGGAAATCCTTTGTATTTCCGGGGTTTTACGCCCCGGCGTCATTGAAACACGCTGATTTCATGGGGTGTGTCGGCTATAGCAACCGTATTTCCGGGGTTTTACGCCCCGGCCTCATTGAAACGTTCCCTGCCTTGTTGATTAAGTTTATATCACTACCTTGTATTTCCGGGGTTTTACGCCCCGGCCTCATTGAAACATTTCCGCTCCTCGGTCATTGCGGAAATATAGCGTTCCGTATTTCCGGGGTTTTACGCCCCGGCCTCATCAAATGGAAAAGATACAGGGATGGGGGAGCCGGGAAAACAACGCCTTGGCCCCTCATCCTGCTCTTCTCCCTTGCTTCGAGGACGAGGGTATTGGTTCACTCCATTGCCTGGATCCGTGCTCAATAGGGCATCAATCACAGGCTCTGTCTTTAAAGGTGTCAATATTTGAGAAAGCTCCAAATAACGCCCAACCCTCTCATCGACATCTTATCAGCATTAAAAAGGGGGGTATCGGGCTCATGTCGGATCGTTAGGGCGCCATGAACGCACCACATAAGTGTCGCAAATAGATCATTGAATGTAGGTCTGGAGCGGGTTTACGGCGCTGAATGAAAAAAAATCGGGAATCCCGCGGCTGATTCGTAACCTTATATTACTATAAGAGTTTAGTTTCTAATTTGTTCGGTGTGAACTAAGTGAACTAAAAGGATAAACAAGGATAAACGCGGCATCGGGGTGCGGCATTCGACTTCGAGCGGTCCTGCCGGGAACCGGAGATGAATCGGTCAATGCTCGATGGACGGCCAATCTCTTGGCATCCTTACAGGGCTCTTTCCACCCAGTACCTTCGCGAGCGCCGCTGTGCCGACACCCGTAGTGAGGCGGAAGAGAAGCCGCGGCATTGTAGAAGCAATATTTCGTGGAACAGTTGTGGGTGTCTTCACGATTGCATGCCGGACACCCGGGAGACAGTGAGGTCATTGCTGACGACATCCAGAATACTTCCGATGAACTGCTCCAGGTTCCGTTTGTTCTGTTCCGAGAGATCGGTAAATCTTATCCCCATCTTAGCCGAGCATTCATTTATGTCCATGTTCTTGATCTCTCCAGAAAACAATGCGGAATCGTCATCACCGAACATGGGAATGTGAAGGTTCACACCGGCGTTTATCCTTGCTCGCAGGCGGTTGTTCATGCTGCTGAATTTCGTCACCATCCTGCATCCTCCCATGCTCAGATCTATGATGATTCCGCTGTGTCGCGCCTCTTCCGTGCTGATTTCAACCGGCAGATAGCAGCATATGCGAGGATGCTTTCGCAGATTGACGGATTCGATCTTACTGGGGTAAGAGATTACCAGCATACGCACATTCGGGTGCAACACATTGCACAGCACCTTGGACCTGAATCCGTAAACGCTGCCGGATTGCACGCACTTGACGATTATGGGCCGGCCCTCGTACAGTTCACTCCTGATTTGCGCGCTCGCCGGACTGCGGAGGATGATGGATTCCTGGGCGTCTATTCCCACGAGAACAGACTTGAACTGGATGTCGCCGCCGAGTTGAATGTGCATCCGGCTTCCCATTTCCAGGTTTATGTGCTTTCCGTTCATGGTTCCCGTCATCTCTTCTTCCATACCAAGGAATTCAATAAACGATTTCAACAGCACGGGGTCGAACGTACCTTTCATGTCGCCGTTCATGCGAGCTACGGCGTCGGAAGGATGCAGCGCCTTCTTGTGCCGCCTGGTGGTGATGCTGTCATAAACGTCAACGATGCGTGCTATTCGAGACAACTCACCGATCCGGTCGCCTTTCAATCCATCCGGATACCCGGAGCCGTCGTGGGCCTCGTGATGATGGAGCACTACGTCCAACTGGCTTTCGGTCATGCTCCCCGTACTCAGAATACGCTGATAACCGACCACGGCATGTCTTTTCAGCACCTCGAAATCCTCGATGTCCCATCGCGAGGAATCGGTCAACAGCTTACTCTCCATGGAACTCTTTCCGATGTCGTGGAAGAGCGCTCCCATCCCAAAATCCAGCACCTGTTCCTTCGGCAACTCGAGATAACGGCAGAAGGTCATCCCCAGGGCCGCAACTCTCGCGCAGTGGGAAAACACGTGATAATCCGGCGAAAAGGCGCCCGTGAAATCTCCGGGGACTACTTTTCCCAAGGAGAGTAGAAATGAGATGTTTGCGGCGACTTCGCGTCCGAGCGCTACGTTGTCCGAGGTGGGGCGCTCCCTGAAGACCTTCCGGACGACGCACTCGGCGAGGCAATATACAATCCGGCATTTTTCCCGGACCGACAGGTTACCGGAAACAAAAGTATGGTCGATGCCGGCGCGCAAGAATTCAAGTATCTTATTCTCATCCTCATCTCGCGCATATAGTTGCGGAACGTCCCGGTCAAGGAAGCGTCGGACCGATTCATCGAAAGGCTGCCCTTCCTTTATTATCTCCTTCAACTCGACTTCTCCCGTCCCGGTCGTTACGGGAAGGAGAAGGTCGCATGGAAAACCGCCAAGCGAGACGAACGCGTGACCGGATACCGGTATGTAATCGTCATCCGACATGACGGCGTCGCGGTCCATTCCACCAGTGAAAGTCTCAACCGAAGGCGAGTAGGCCGGCATGATCTTTTCTCTCCAGATATGGGATTCTCCGTATGTACGCCGCTATGATGAGCGCGGTCCCGGGGCATCCATTCCTTCAGGGCCGTTCATCGCTTCGTTTCATGAGTGAAGCCGGCTGTCGTCGGCGTCGATGCACCGCCGGATGGCCGCCATCGCCTCCTCGCCCGTCTCCGCGAACCCGATGCCCAGCAGCGCTTTTCCCTTCGACATGTTCAGGTTTCTCACCGTCCCGGGAATCACCGGCGTCTTGCAGTCGTTCGAGGGGTTGATGAGAATGCGCGCCTCGTCTCCGATTCCTATGCCGGGAAATGCGGTGTCATCCGTCAACTTCAGTACTACCCGGCATCCGCCCTTG
The DNA here is from genome assembly GCA_964407285.1 of uncultured Syntrophobacteraceae bacterium. Taxonomy (GTDB): domain Bacteria; phylum Desulfobacterota; class Syntrophobacteria; order Syntrophobacterales; family Syntrophobacteraceae; genus CAYOVG01. The sequence continues at coordinate 364 of CAYOVG010000532.1, read as the reverse complement.
CTGATGTTCAAAATGACCCCGAGAAACCGAATCCCATGGATAATGACCTGCGAGCGGACAAGGCAGTCGGACCGCAAGTCCTTCCGCATTACCAGGCTGTCGAGATGGATGGGATGGGCCAGAACGATGTGCGGTACGGGACCGGATACATAACTCCGGATAATGGACCTGAAACTGCAGGTGGCGCCCGCATGGAGGTATCTTACGGCTATTTCCGCGCCCGCGCGCAGGTGCTCACCGATTCCCACGCCTGTAGGGACCCTGAGAATCAGTGCATCCGCCCTTTCCGTTCCTATGATTGTGGCTCTTAATTCGACTTCGCCTTCTCCGAGTTCCAGGACCACTTCATTGCCGGGTTTGAGAT
>CAYOVG010000531.1:0-3410 GCA_964407285.1 uncultured Syntrophobacteraceae bacterium | reverse complement strand
GGACCCATGAACATTATACATATACTTATGACTTACGGGAGCCCAAACTCGCAACCCGTAACCCGCAACTCGCAATGCGTTTTGCGGGAGCCCAAACTCGCAACCCGCAACTCGCAACGCATTTTGCGGGAGCCCAAACTCGCAACTCGTAACCCGCAACGCGTACCCCGATTGACCAAATTTGCTGCCGGCGCCGGGCGCCGGGAAGGATACGGACTGGATTATGATTGGTGAAACGGAAGAAGCTGCTAACGAATCCGCCGGTGACAGGCATTCCATGCCGTTGGCGCAATTCGAGGAAGTGCTGCATCGTCTCAAAAGCGTGTGTGGAGCGAGGTCGGAGAAGCATCTGGCGGAAATGCTGGGCGTGCGTGGGCAGGCGATTACGAGCGCCAGAAAACGCGGCGAGATTCCCACCGGCTGGATCATCAAGATCGGACACCAGTTCGATGTGTCTCTGGACTGGATCGTGTATGGAGTGGAACGAAGGGCCCCCCACTCCAACGATGAATACGACTATGTGCCTCTCCTCAGGTCTCGTGTCACGGCGGGTCCCGAGGGAGAAATTCTCTACGAGGGGATAGAAGACCTGTATCCGTTCAAGCAGTGGTGGGTCGAGAAGCTGGTCGGCAGGCGGACCGACAGAAAGAAAGATCTGTTCCTCATACGGGTGCGGGGCGATTCCATGAGCCCCACCATCAACCCTGGGGAGGTCGCCCTCGTTGATACCTACGAAGGAGAACGGATCGAGGTGAGGAATGGCCACATATACCTGGTGACGATGCCCGATGGTGGAGCCGTTATGAAGCGGCTCGTTCTGAGCAGACAGGAAGACCGGTTCAAACTCGTGTGCCTCTCGGACAATACGGCCGGTTATCGTCCCTTCGAATTTGTGCTCGATCCGGAGAAAAGTCTCAAAGCCTACGTACTGGGCCGTGTCCGGTGGGTGGGGAAAGAATTCGACTGAAGACGCCCGCATGAGAAAGACTTTTCAACCGTTTTCAAGCCTCAGGACCCGGCTCGCGCTGCTCATTCTCCTCGCCATGGCGCCTTTGCTCGGTCTTACCATCTATACCGACCTGGAGGAGAGGGCGTACATCATATCCGATGCCGAAGAGGGCGTGCAGCGGCTCGCATGGCTCGCCGCGGGCACTCAGGAACAACTCGTGGAAGGGGCGCGGCAGTTTCTGACCACCCTGGCGAAGTTGCCCGACGTGCACCGGGATGACGGGGAGCGGTGCAGGCAGCGCCTGGGCGATCTGCTGCGGGAGTACCCGCAATACCTGAACCTGGGAGTCGTCTTGCCCGACGGAGAGCTTCTCTGCAGCGCCAGGCCTGTTTCCGAGCCGATGAGCCTTGCCCGCGACGAGTGGTTCACGCGCACGGTCGAAAGCCGGGAATTTACCGTGGGCGGCTACCAGGTCGGCCGTGTGAGCGGGATGCCCACTTTGCGTTTCAGTTGCCCGATAGTGGACGAATCGGAGCGGTTGACGGGCGTGCTCTTCGCCGCCTTGGATCTGGAGCAACTCAACCAGCTTACCTCGGAAGTCCAGATGCCCGAAGGAGCCGAGTTTATCCTGATGGATCAAGGCGGCGCCGTGCTGGCCCGGTTGCCCGACCCGGACAAATGGATCGGGAGGAACTTCAGGGAATCCCCCCTGGTCAAGATCATTCTAAACGATATGGAAGGCGTGGAGGAAGTGGCGGGCCTCGACGGCGTCAGGCGCATGTACGCTTTCACGCCGCTTCGATGCGCCGTGGACACCGGACTCTACATAAGCGTGGGTATCCCTCTGTCCATCGCTCTCGCCGAAGCCAACAACGTACTCAAGGAACAGCTCATCGTCATGGGCATGGTGAGCGTACTGGCGCTCCTGGCCGTGTGGTACGGAGGCGACCTGTTCATCCTGAGGCGTATAGATGCTCTCGTGAAGGCTTCCCAAAGGCTTGCCGCGGGGGACATGATGTCCAGGACGGGTATTTCGCACGGGGCGGGGGAGTTGGGACGGCTCGCCCACGCCTTCGACGAGATGGCCGAAGCCCTGGAGCGTCGAGCCGTTCAACTGCGGCAGGCTGAAGCCAGGTACCGGACCCTGGTCGAACAGTTGCCGGCGATTACCTACACCGCGAGGCTCGATGAGTTCAGGAAGACGCGCTACATAAGTCCCCAGGTCGAGGCTATCCTGGGATACTCGCCCGATGAGTGGCTTGCGGACCAGCATCTGTGGGTCTCCCGCATCCACCCCGACGACCGCGAACAGGTGCTGGCGGCATACCGGTCGAGCAAGTCCGATCTTCGCTCTTTCAGTTCGGTGTACCGGATCTATGCCAGGGACGGACGCCTGCTGTGGTTCAACGACGAGGCCGTGGTGGTCGGGGATGAGTCCACGAGACTCCGGTATTTGCAGGGAATCATGAGGGACACCACGGCGCGCAAACGGGCCGAGGAAAAACTCATGGAGTACCAGGAGCAACTCCGGTCTCTTGCATCGCAGTTGGCTTTGGCCGAGGAGAGGGAGCGCCGGCGCATTGCGACCGAGCTTCACGACCGCGTGGGGCAGACTTTGGCCATCTCCAAAATAAAGCTCGGAGTGCTGCGGCAGGGGCTGGGCCCTGGGGAAACCGGGATGGAAGTCGATGAAGTGCGAGGGCTGATCGAGTCGGCTATTCGGGATACCCGGTCCCTCATATTCGAGATAAGCTCTCCCATTCTCTATGAATTGGGTTTCGAAGCGGCCGTTGAATGGCTTGCGGAACAGACGCGGAAACGGCGCGGGATCTCCTGTAGTTTTGAAAACGATGGCGGGCCGAAGCCTATGGATGAGGACATTCGCGTGCTCCTGTTCCAGGCGGTGAGCGAGATTCTCGTCAATGCGACCAAACATTCGCGGGCCCGCAACGTTAAAGTGACGCTCAAAAGAGAAGGGGATTACATTCGGGTCGGCGTGATGGATGATGGAGTGGGGTTCGATATCTCCGAAATAAGCTCCCGGTGGAGCAAGGCGAGCGGCTTTGGGCTCTTCAGCATCCGTGAGCGGTTGAGGCACGTGGACGGATGGATGGACATAGATTCGAAGGCCGGCCGCGGTACGACGGTTTCACTGACGGCGCCGCTCAAAGGCGCGGGAGCGGGGAAGGAAAAAAGGGGCTTGACATCTTCGAGCGACGGAGATATATAGCCCGAGTCTCGCGGGGAGGCAGTGAGCGTCCCCGGTGAGGCTGGGAACGTCAGGGCGGGTTAGGAAAGAGATTAAAAAAAAATGCTTGACGTTTCGAGAAAAAGAGTTAAGATTGTTTGTTCGCCGGGAATGGCGGACAGGGAACCCGGAGGCGGAAGTCTTCGGGGTGGAAAAAAGCCCGAGAGGGTAAAAGATCTCTTGACTTGAAAAGGGATCGGTGGTACGATAAAA
>CAYOVG010000530.1:0-3413 GCA_964407285.1 uncultured Syntrophobacteraceae bacterium | reverse complement strand
GAATGTCGTCGATGCGCACGTGTTTGTTGTACCGGTCGATGACGTTCTGATCCCCCGATTCTATCCCGATCTGCAGACGGATCAGCCCGGCGTCGATCATTGCGGGAAGGATATCCATAAAGTCCTTGATTCGACCGACATGGCATTCACAGTACCAGACGAGGTCACGCTCCTGCCGCAACTCCCTCATGCCGCGGCAGAATTCTTCGATCCGCTCCCGGCCGAGGGTAAAGGTGTCGTCCATAACGATCAGGCACTTCAGCGACGGGTTGTTTTTCAGATGTGTTTTGATTTCCTCCAGCACCAACGGCATGCTTCGGAGGCGAACTTTCCGTTTGCCGGGGCTCGGGGCGCAGTAGGCGCATTGATACGGGCACCCCCGGCCGGTAAAAATCAGGTTGCCGTAGGCATGGTCGGTATGCAGCGATGCATGGTACGCCGGCAGGGGCAGAACGTCCAGATCGTCGATGATCTCGGGCCGCGTTTCGTGAAACACGCCGTCCTTGACCATCGCCAGTCCCTTCACCTCGTCGAGTTCCCCCTCGCCCTTCAAGACCGCATTGAGCAGCATGGGCAGGGAGATTTCGCCTTCGCCCCGCAGGATATAGTCCACGCCGCTGTTTTCAAGAAACGTCCTTCCCAATGCGATGCTCTGGGGGCCGCCCACGACGACCGGAAATCCCCAGCGCTCCTTTATTTTCCGGGAAATGTCTTCGATGATCCGGACATTGTCGAAATCGCAGGAGAACCCCACCGCACGGGGCCGGTTCCTTTCTATCTCATCCAGGAGACGTTCCGGTTTTCCGTGAAAGACCAGCGGCTCGAATCCGGCCTCTTCCAAGGCCCCCGCCAGATAAAAGAGCCCCACATAATCATGGTCATTGGTATCCGACGTTTTCGACACGTTGCAGAGAAGCACCTTCATCGCATCACCTTTTTTCTAGTACGGAACCACAAGCAGCCAGTATTTTGCATCGAACGCCTTCATGGTTGCAATGATCCGCTCCATCAGTTCTTCCTCCGTCTCTCCGAATGGTTTTCCGAAGCGCTCGTAGAGAATGCCGGTTATCTCGGCGATGGTGCTCTTTCCGGTGGCGTATTTCAATATCTCGTATTCGAAAGGCGACAGCGCCTCTCCCCGCACAAGGGGTTAGCCTCTGGAAAAGTCCACATCGCGCCACATTTCGAGCAATCGTTGCGGACGCCAACGCGGGAGTTCCTCCGGTTGGACGTCTCCGATGCGGGAGGCCGCTTCCCGTGCCAGCATGGTGTAGTAGGGGGTCATGGCCGGTTTGTGATGGGCTATGATGTTGCTCCAGTATTTGGGTCCCTTGGAATTCAGAGAGGCGCGGTGACAGCGCAGAATATCCTCGTGAGCGAGTTCGCCGTTGTTCAGCATGCTTTTCACCTCGTCCACAAAGCTCTGAATGTACTCCTGATAGGCCGTCATTATCTCCCGCCGGCTCATCGACGCGCTCTCCATGAGGGGAAAATCGGAGATGCTTCTCAACCCCTGCCTATCGTGAATCGTCAGTCCGTATTTCTCTGGATGGCGTCCGATGTCGGTCATCGGATAGGGCATCAGGATACTGGGTGCGATTTCCATCATTCCCGGTCCCAGCCTCATCAGCTTGGCGGCAAAGGCTTTGTTCTTTTCGATATGTTCGCGGTTCTCGAAGGGGCCGCCCACCAGAAGAGCCCCGAAAACCTGCTGAACTCCGGCATCATACGCCGCTTTCACCACCGTTTCCACCATTTCGGGAGTGATGTTCTTCCGGTATATCTTGAGCATTTCCTGGTCCGCGGATTCAATGCCGATCTGCAGCCGATCGAGTCCCGCCGCCACCATGTCCTTTATGACCCCGGGCCGCCTGCTCAGGGACGCCGCATCGGCCTCGCAATAGAACTGGAAGGGCCTGACGGCCTGAAGCGCCTTGACCTCCCGGCAAAACTCATCCAACCATACGGGATCGGTGACCAGAGTATCGTCGCAGAATAAAAAGTACTTGAGTTCCGTGTACTTTTGAAGGAAATGGCGCATTTCGGCTATGACGTTGGCGACGCTCCGCCGGCGCGCGGTCCGTTTCAGCGCGCCTTCATGACAGAAAACACAGTGACACAACACAAATACCTGCGTTACGTATTATGTCCACAATGTGTAAAGAAGATCGCGCGAAAGAGAAAGGGCGACCAAATAAAGATGATAGTCCCCCGCCTCTGGCGGGGGACTCCCGGAGTTTGACAGTTTCGGGAGTCCGCATCGTTCTTAGGGAGCAGCTCGAAGTCCTTTGAAGACGCGTTTAGGAAAAGTATCCGATTTCTCGCGTAATGTTGTTATGGCTGGTGTGGACGACGGATGCACTGTACATGATGGGACGCATCAAGAGAAAAGATGCACTCAAAATTTGGGAATGTGATGGCACGTTGCGGTCTGCTCTCCAACCGGCCACCTTGGATGGCTCAAGGGTTTCCGCACCGCTTTGAGCGGTTAAAAAACCAAGCCCCCACCTTTGGTGGGGAGTGGTGACCTTGTTATCTGGATTTTAATTTAAATTTATAAGACTTTCCTCAAAATCAGATTATTTTGGAAAAATTATACCAACCTTTGGTTGGTTTGTCAAATAGTGGCTCCATCATGGCTGCTCGAAAGTTTTTTCCCCTCATCATCCGTATACGGAAGCAGTATAAACCTTCACACGGTGTGAGAGTCAAGAGGTCGCGGCGATACCCCGTAACAGATCCGGTCTTTGTGCACGTATTTCCCAATGTCACCGACGGGTAACAAAAAAATCTTCCCGCATGATATAATGCCGAAGTCCTTTTCGGCAATGATTTGTGCAGAGCAAAATGAAAATTCATGAGAGAAAGGTGTTGCATTTTGAGGTATCCTGTCCGCATTTTCTGCATCACGCTCGTTCTTCTTCTCCTCACAAGCTCGTCGCTCTTCGGGGCGGGCTTCGCGGTCTACAACTTCAGCGCCCGCGGCAACGCCCTCGGCGGGGCTTTGATAGGACGCGCGGACGATCCTTCCGCAATAGCGCTCAACCCGGCCGGTATTACGCAGATCCCCGGGAGCGCCTTCATGACCACGGCCGGATTTCTGATGCCTCGCGGAACGCTCGTCGCGACGGGTACGGCGATTACCGCGGACTAGGTCGAAAGGACTTTCGTGCTGCCGAGCATGTACTACACGAAACAGATGAACGACAATCTCTGGCTGGGGATCGGCGTCATGACCAGATTCGGCCTCGGTACCGAGTTTCCCGCCGATTGGTTCGGCCGGTACAACAGCTATCGTGCCCAGCTCGAGTCCGTCTCGGTCAACCCCAACGTCGCATGGAAGGTCAACGACGCTCTCTCTCTTTCGTTCGGTATCGAAGCCATGTGGCTCGAGGCCGATCTGGGCAGGAAGA
>CAYOVG010000529.1:0-3413 GCA_964407285.1 uncultured Syntrophobacteraceae bacterium | reverse complement strand
CTGCCTCGACGGGGTGCTGCGCGATCTCTATGAGAGGCTTTTCAGCAAGGTGCTCCCCTCCATCGGTGCGGGACTGAAATCCCTGGTGCTTATCCCTTTCGGGGTACTCCATCTCCTGCCCCTCCATGCCGCCTTCCACCAGGAGGAAGGCGGGAGGAGATACCTGCTCGACGACTACCTCGTCTCCTACGCCCCCAGCGCCAAGATCCTCGCCCTCTGTAAAAAAAGGCAAAGGAGAAGGGGGGGCGGGTGGTGATCGCCAAAGCGGACCCGCCGCAGGCAAGCAGCCCTCCTCTCAGGTACGCCGACGCCGAAGCCAGAGGTATTCAGGAGCTGTTCCCCGAGGCCCATCCCATCAAGAACGCAATGGCAGCGGCTCTCATAGAGCATGGCCGCACGGCCAACCTCCTGCACTACATTGGTCACGCCAGTCCCTACGGCCTTGCTCTCCATGCCGAGAGGGACCGCACCCAGGTGCGGACGTTCTCCGTCGAGGACGTCTTCACCAGGCTCGACCTCCCGCAGACCCGTCTCGCGACCCTGGGGGCGTGCGAGACGGGGCTCACCAGGGTGCAAGGGGGAGCGGACGAGTACATCGGCCTGCCCAGCGCCTTTCTCCATGCGGGCGCGGCCACCGTGGTCTCCAGCCTGTGGGTGGTGGACGACTACGCCACGAGCCTGCTCATGCGGAAGATGTACCGGTTCATGAAGGAGGAGGGCAAGGGCGAAGCGGAGGCCCTCCATCAGGCCCAGCTCTGGCTCAAGGACCCCGCCAATAGGGACGCCTATCTTCAGACACTGGAGGAGAAATCGGCATCGTCCACCAGGGATTTCAGAATGGATTCGGCCCTTCCCCCACCGGACGAGGAGCCCCCCGCAGACCTCTCGGACCTCTCTCACCCCTACTATTGGGCCGCCTTCATCTGCTCGGGAGTCAACTGATCTGCGCCTCTCACCCGCCGCCACAGCCCCTTGTGGCGGCGTCCAATCCCGGTTTTCCAAAGAAAAACACCCCACGATCACATCCACCTCCTGGTGCACTCCCCCCCAGGTATGCATCTCAAAGCTCCTGAGCCTCCCCATGGCTAAAGCCATGGGGTTCCGATGGTAGTATCGTGCCTCTCTCCGTGGCTCTCACACCCCCCGAGGACTACGGGGAACCACACTCGATGCCCGTTGATCCATCTTCGATGGACGAGCCGCTCCGTCTCCGGTCCAGGCCCGAACGGCCCAAACCGAAGCTGAAGAGACGCACCCTCCACTTCTCTTCTCCCAGTGATTATCGCGCCGCGATAACGCTTTTATTCCATCTTTTCGCATCTTTGCCGAAGTCTTGCGGAACTCCTGGAAGAGCTGTGTGCTTGATACCGGAATCTCCGTTCTTCAGGGCGCAGAGGATGCCAAGCTTTCGATCTGCTCTTCGTAGAATTTTCTCTCCTCAGGAAGAAGCGCCGTAGCCATCCGTCGCTTCCAATACCTGAGTTTCGCAGTGGATATTATGCGCTTCCGATCAACCACTTGGTCCCCCTGGTCGCCCTTTTCTTCCTCCTTCGAGGCCGACAGGTCGCTCCCCTGCTCCACCAAGTCCTCCTTGAGCCCCCCGAGCAAATATTCCGCTTCCGTCACTGCCGTCTGCGCCCCTTCCACCCACGCGAGACGGCATCCTTCCGTGTTCTTCTCCTTTTCGGCATCGCCGATTTCAGTGAGCGCCTGACTAAGCTTCTCATAGAGTGCCTGGGCAACCCGCAGAAGTTCGGGAGTGCTGGAGATAATTCGTGCGTCGGACATTGCCCGTCCAGCATCTCTGGTGCTGGTGATGACGGCGACAATTTCCCCATCAGGGCCGGTGACCGCAAAGCGGGGTGAGTAAAGTGCGTCGTGGACGGTCGGGACATACCCGACAAATTCCCAGGGGCCTTCGGTATGCTTACTCATCGCTTTTCTCCTGTGCTATTTTGGAGCAACTTCCAGAATGTTATCTATCGCGCTTCGAAGCCGTTACGCTGGGCAAAAACCGAGAGAGAGAGCTATCTTGCAACGACAGCCTTTTTCGCAAGTCTCAGATTTTTGATCTTGTGTCCAATGCCACCATCGTGTATCACTCGTAGTGAGTGTAGTATCTTTGCCAATTCTAAGTTATTTTTATTACCGGGGTCAACATTTTCGTCATTATAAAAACGGATTTGTTTTCTATGGGGCTTGGAAGCCGAATTCGCATATACAGGGAAAGAAAGGGTTATGGCCTTACCGCCTTTGCACGATTGATCGGAGTATCCCATCCGGCATTGCATGAAATCGAGACCGAAAACCACGGCCCCTCTTCGAAAAGCCTTTTAAAACTTTTCCAAAACACCAATATCAACCCTGCTTGGCTTTTTCATGGTAAAGGCCCCATGGAGATTAACACCGAAGAAACAACCTCACATCTCATACCCCTTCTGAAAGATTTCCCGGATTCGTTTCCAGCCTATATTCCACCAGAATCCATGGCTCCCCATATTCTCCTCAGTGAAACGAACGTCCACAGCATTTACGGCCTGTTGGTGAAGGGCGATGCGATGGCTCCTACCATCCAGGATGGCGACTACGTGTTTTTCACCATGTGCGAGTGGACCGATCTGGTTAAAGGCGATGTCTTAGTCCTCAAGAATCAATGGGGACAACCGGTCGTACGACGCTACTTCCAGGCGAAGAAGAAAATCCACCTGGTGGCGGACAATCCGGCCTACGGCCAGTTGGCGCCTGACGATCTTATTTTGGTTGGCAAGCTGCTTCAGGTTTGGAGAAAGATAAACGTCTAAGGAAGTAGCACTCCAGAGGAGGCATTCCATGCGTAATTCACGGATCGACTTAGGCCAGGACCTTAGAAGTATTCTTATCCTTGTTGTTATCCTGTTCTCTGCTTCCTCATGTGGACTCCTGGCCAAAGGGAAACCGGCTCCGAGCCTTATCGCTACCTTCGAGCAGGGAAAAACTCGGTACACCGACGTTATCGCTCAGCTCGGTAATCCAGTTTCCGAAATCGCACAACTCGACGGCGGCAAAGTTGTCTCTTATACCTATACATACGTTCGAGAGCGCGACAAACAGATGGAGATCCACAAAGCTCCCTCTGATAAGTACACTCCGAGTGAAAGCACCACTGAATTGATTTTCAATCCCCTGGAAATCCTCATTGGCTCCAATCGTCCGCCGGCCATATACAATTCGGATGTGATATCGATTCAGAAAGTTCCCGAAACCAACCGCGAGTCCAAAACCGTTTTCTTGGATATCAAAAACTCCATTCGCAAGAAGGTGCCGCTTACCGAGGCCTTGATCCATGACCTGGCAGCCAAAGGCTACATTGTGGTGAATGACCGCTCTCCGAAACTTACGCAAAGCTGATCTACGCTATGCAAATCTCACCTTTG
>CAYOVG010000528.1:0-3421 GCA_964407285.1 uncultured Syntrophobacteraceae bacterium | reverse complement strand
AAGAGCCGCCGTGCAGCCGTCGGCGGCGGTCACGATCTGATCGGCATACTTTTGCCTGAGATCGCCGATGGCGAAGATGCCGGGAATACGCGTCCGGCCCTTCTCAGGCGCCGGCGAACCGACCGCGCGGCGTTCTCTTCTCCATGCAGACCGTCTCGAGTGCGGCCCTCATGGCATGCATACCGGCGGTGAGACCGCCAGGGCCACCCCAACGATAATGCAACCGTAGAGTTCATCTCGAGACACATCAAACCTCATTTTTCAGTTGCACCCCTTTTCGCCGTCTCAGGCGCCCATCATCATATTAATGAATGTTTATATGGTGATTGGAATGGAATGTCAACATCAAAGTCGAGATTTCCCGCGCCCCGCGGACTCCTCGCCGGCACTTCGTCGCCTGCATGGCCACCTTGAAAGAAATTCCCCGATGCTAAAGAAAGAATTGATACCGGAGCGTTCGCTGGATGTAAAAATCGAAAATCCCGAAGTCGGCAGAGCTTCCGAAAGGAATCAAGTCCCCGAAAGCTCTTTAAGATACCGGAACAGCGCCCGCGAAGACTTCGGAGGCTTGCCCTCCTCCGCTTCCTTTCGGGCGTTGAGCGCGAGTCTGCGCAACTTACGGCGGTCCGCATCGTGAAATGCGGCCGTGATGTCTTCCAGGACTCCGGCATCATCCTGAATGAGCCCGTCCCGCCATTTCTCGAGCTTTCGGAAGAGCTGCGCGTCGAGTTGCCGGCCTTCGCCGATTTCATCCAGGGCCTTCCGGATGGGTTCCGGGTCGGCGTCGCGCATCAATGCCCCGATGCGTTGCAACTGCCTGCGCAAGGCCTCTCCCTTCTTGATCGTCCGCGCAAAGAGCACGGCTTCCCGAAGGTCTTGCGGCATCTCGATCTTGCCGATCTGATTGGGTGAAAGCTTCACGAGCCGCTCGCCGAGGGACTGCAGCGCCAGCATGTCTCTTTTGAGCTGCGATTTGCTTTTCCGCTCTACCGTATCATCCATCTGTCAACACCTCATCATCTTGCTCTAAAACAATCGTATTACTTCGTGGCGCAAAAGCCGCTCCCTTCGGGAAACCTCACGCAAGCCATCTTCTCCCCACTACCGCCGGCCGGGCCAGGAAGCCGGCCCTCACACCTGAATTTAGGGCCATACCTACCACCCTAATACAGTTTTCACCCCATATCAATGGGGCGAGAATGTGATATTCTCGCGGTCATATGAGCCCCGCCGCACATCCTCGACACACACTACTCATGTCGATCCTCAAAAAGGCCGGACGGGCTCCATGGGGGCCTGGTCGGCTTTTTGTTTTATACTGATGGTGAGCACTGGTGGACATGCACCCGGGGGGCCTCCTCCAGTCGAGAAAGGAGAGATCACCATGAGACGAGACGCAGGGCAGCAAATATTCAGGCGAGTCGTCATCTTGATGGCGGATGATGACGAGGACGATCGAATGTTGGTGAAAGGGGCGTTTGGGACGGCCCACATTCCCTCGGAGTTTCACTTTGCCGAAGACGGCGAGGACCTTCTCAACTATCTCCGGCGCCACGGGAAGTATGCCGACAATACCGAAGATGAAGTAGACCGTCTCCCTTGCCCTCGGCCCGACATCATTCTTCTGGATCTCAACATGCCGAAGATAAGCGGGCGCGAGGCGCTACGGGAAATCAAGACCGATCCCGAGCTTCGCCGCATTCCCACCATCGTTTTCACCACATCGAAAGCCCCTGAAGACATCGTTCGTTGCTATGAGATGGGGGCAAATTCGTTCATCTGCAAACCCGCCTCCTACGATGATCTTGTGACGCTTGCCAGAGCTATTTCCGTCTGCTGGATAGAGGCTGCCGCCCTCTCAGGGGAAGAGCATGCGGGAATAGGCTTGAATTGACAGGACCGCCGGACATCATCGGCTCGATGTCCGGCGCCCGTCGATGAATACAATCCATCCCCGGCTCGATCGGCCGCATCAGTCATATAGCCGGCGGCGTTGTCGCCGGGCTGCTCGTAAATCCGGATCCACCAGTTCCTTGCCACGACCTTCGCTACGACCTCGCTTTCAGGTAAGTCTCAAGGTTGACCTCGCGGTTGGTAAGCTTCAATTTCTTCCGGATATGCTCCCGATGGCGATTGATCGTTGCGACCGACACGCCCCTTAGTTCTGCAATCTCCTTCGTGCGCATGCCGTTTCGAATCATGTCGCAGATGCTGATCTCCGTTTGGGTGAGGATATGGTAGTCGCTCGAGAGCTTCCTCGTGAAGGGCGATGTGATTTCTTCCAGGTTGTTCCTCAGGATCTCCACGTATTTGCGCTTCTCTTTGGGCACTTCCAGGGCCAACGCATGCAAAAGAGGCATTACGACTCTTTCGATGTTAACTTGCATGTCTCTATAGATGCCTTGCTTCTCCTCTTCTATCTTCGTCAGGACGGCCCGCAACGCCGTATTGGACTCCTGTAGAGCGCTCCGCTCCAGCATCAACTGCTTATTGGTCTCCTGGAGTTCACGTTCGGCGGAGAGCCGGATGGCGATGGCGCCGATGCGCCTGGCAACCTCGTCAAGCATAATTCGCTCTTCCCTCAGGAACGGTCCCTCGTCCGCGGGAGGCCGTTCCTCCAGGTAGAACACTGCAACCTCTCCGAGGGGCTCGTTGTACACGAGGATCTGAGACGCCTGACGCCAGTCGCCCACCTTAAACCCCCGGCTTTTATAGGTTCTGCCGTCGAAGACCACCCGCGCACAGGCAACCTCCGGAAACTGCCAGGAGAAGGGAAGGAACTCCACCAGGTGGGCGAGGAATTCCTCCATCGAATCACCGTGGCGTTCCGCAAGCTGAGCTGTTCCATAGAGGCAGTTGAGCTCTTTGATACGCTCCCGGAGGGCGGAGGCAATCCTGACCGGTTCCTTCATTTCCTGATCGTGGGGGATTTTCCAGAGGCAAGAGGTCCATTCCTCAAGGTCGAACCCTGTCGTTCCGGCTTCTCTCAAATGTTCGTCCTTCGCTTTATGCATGCGGATCTTCTCCCGTACTTCCCATGCCGCCCGTGCATTCCATAGGTATTAAAATAGCATTTTTATGCCTATGAAGAATAGACATTCCATTTGCATTCTTACCGTATTTACCCTTCCTTGCCTACCAAATAGATTTAGCGCCGTCAACATCCAGAAAACCAATTCAGAAACCGGAGGAAATTCAACATGGCCGATGCAACGCTTGAATCCATCTTGAAAGGGAGGCGGAGCCAGCCCCATCAACTTATCGAGGTATTGCAGGACATACAGGAGCAGTTCGGGTTCATTTCCGGAGATGCGATGAAGACCGTCTCCGGGGAACTGGGTGTACCGCTCATCGAAGTCTTCCGCGTCGCCAACTTCTACAAGGCCTTTTCCCTCGAACCACGAGGCAGAAACATCATAAC
>CAYOVG010000527.1:0-3424 GCA_964407285.1 uncultured Syntrophobacteraceae bacterium | reverse complement strand
AACTTCAACGATTGCACCGATTCGATAGTGTTCGCGGACAAGGAGTTCCAGGAATCGATAGGCGGCATGAAAGACCGCCTCCCATCGGTGAAGAGCTACTGGAACCTCAAGGATGATGAAGGGAGCTTTGCTTCTTTCCGGTCTCTCATGGATAATGCAGGCGATTTTGCGCCCGCCGGAGTGTCCGGAGACGACGGATTCGTCATCATCCACACGGCTGCGGTCGCTGGGCGGCCCCGAGGCGCACTGCTCAGCCACGCCAACATCTGGTGCGCCAATGCGCATTTCCTTACATCCCTCGGCATGACGAGCAACGATGTGCACCTGAACATGCTCCCCATGTTCCATATAGCCGGTCTCGCAATGGCGCTCATGAGCTTCCATGCAGGCGCGCTCAACGTGAACATGAGCCGTTTCGAGGCAAAAAAGGCCGTCGATCTGATAGGCGGGAAGAACTGCTCCGTGATGTTCGACTTTACCCCCATTCTCTCCTCGCTCCTCGAAGAGCAGGAGAAGAGCGGGAAGTCCATCGAGGCGCTCCGGGCGGTCGTGGGCATAGAGACCCCCGAAACCATCGAGAAGTACCAACAGGTGAGCGGCGGCGTTTTCTACGTCTTCTACGGTCAGACCGAAACATCTTGCCTGGCGACCATCGGGCCGTACAACGACCGGCCCGGGGCGGCGGGCGCCCCAATCCTCTTCGGCGAGGTTGTCCTGGTGGATGAGCAGGACCGTCCCGTGCCCACCGGCGAGGTGGGTGAGATAACGCTCCGGGGTCCCATGGTTTTCAAGGGGTACTGGGGCCTCGACGAGGACAATGCGCGCACGTTCCGCGGCGGCCGCCATCATACGGGCGACCTGGGCCGCTTTGACGAAGACGGCTACCTCTGGTACGCAGGCAGGAAGCCGGAGAAGGAACTCATCAAGCCGGGCGGGGAGAACGTCTATCCCGCCGAAGTGGAAGAAGCCATCCTGCAGCATCCGGCGGTGGAGATGACCGTGGTCTTCGGGGTCCCGGACCCGAAGTGGAAGGAAGGCATCAAGGCGGTCTGCAAACTGAAGTCGGGGGCTTCGCTGGATGCAAAGGAACTCATAGGTTTCGTGGGTGAGCGGATTGCCAGGTACAAGAGGCCTCAGTACGTCGAGTTCGTAGAGGACCTCCCGCTACTCGACAACGGCTCGCCGAACAGGATGGAGATCAAGAAGAGATACGGCGGGGCTTAGGCTTCAGCAGCAGTCTGTTGACGGTTTCGCGGGTGGTGGCGTGAATACCGGGGAGACGGAGGTCGGTGGTCGGAGATCGGAAATCGGATTGGAGTTGTCCGACCTTCGATTTCCGACTTCCGTCCGGTAGGGTGGACAACGCTACGCTTTTGCCCACCAACAGGAATCTATCAGACCTCCGATTTCCGACTTCCATCAAGCATTGCCCACCGAAGCGGAGATCGATGGTCGGATGTCCGATTGGAGTTGCATGCCTCCGACCTCCGATTTCCGACCTCCGATTTCCGATTTCCGTCTTCCGTTTGCCGACATCAGGTCTCCGTCCAAGGTTTTGGCTTGTCAGGAAACGCCGTTCCCTTTAAAATAAGGTCACTGGGGCAGGCGACAGAGCGCGCTCACGTTGCGCCATGCGCTCGGGCGGGTGACTCGGCCGATGCCGTCATACGGCCTTGCGTTCGAAAGCGCGTCCGAATCCTATCCCTTTCATGAACCTTTGAACACTCTGCCTCGGGTTATGATGCTCTTTACAGGATTCAGGCCGGGTAGTTGCCTTCCGGATTCCGATGCAATGATCCCCATGTTGACAGGTTTGTGTGATGAGGCCGCTCGAAACGGGCGGTTTGTCGCACGGGTGTCCGTGGTCGCGCCGGGCCGGCGAAAGTGCGACAGGAGATTGAGCGCCGAGGGGGGAACCGGTTGAGCATTCTCGATGCCGTTTGCGCTTTGCGCATTTTGCGCATCCGGTGTATGTACAGCGCAATAGATGATGGACAGACAAGCTGTAACAATGCAGTAGATTGCCATGAGTTGCTACTACAAGATATTGGGAATTTCGGTCGGAGCGAGCCAGGAGGAGGTCAAAAAAGCCTTTCGTCTGCTGGCTTTGCGCTGGCACCCCGACCGCAATCCCAACGACCCTACCGCGACCGAGCGGTTCAAACAGGCGCTCGAAGCCTACGAAACGCTGGTCAATCCTTCAAAACGCCGCAATTACGACAGCGTACGTGGATACGGGAGGAATACCAGGAAGAAGCGCCGGTCGTCCAGACGGGCTTCCGATGCATGGGATTCAGGAAACGGCAATTCCAGGGAAACCGGGGATGTCTCCTTCGAGGAGGTGTTGCGCGATGCGTTCGGGGTCCGGAAAGAGAATTCTTTCCGGGACGGACGAAACGATCTCAGGTTCGACCTGCAGGTCTTTCGTTCTTCCGTCGTCAACGGCGTCCACGAGACGGTAGACTATACGAGGTCGGTTTACTGTGGCGACTGCTGGCATAACGGACGAAGCGCGCCCAGGCCGTCCTGCAAGAAATGTCATGGGCTGGGAGAGATCGAAGAGGCGTGTTCCGTGAATGTCTGGGTCCCGCCGAGCAGCGAGCAGGGGACGAGGCTTCGCATCTCCGGAGCGGGAGATCAA
This sequence comes from uncultured Syntrophobacteraceae bacterium, assembly GCA_964407285.1. Classification (GTDB taxonomy): domain Bacteria; phylum Desulfobacterota; class Syntrophobacteria; order Syntrophobacterales; family Syntrophobacteraceae; genus CAYOVG01. The sequence continues at coordinate 783 of CAYOVG010000527.1, read as the reverse complement.
CCCGCTCCCGGAATGGCTCCGGGCGACCTGGTCATTTTGTTGCATATCGTTGATTGATTATGGGGATGTTGAGGCAGGCTCATTCGCCCCCTTCCAGTTTTCTCCGTGTGCACGGAGGTGGGAAGTCGGATGAATCCATTCCGACATCCGACCACCGACATCCGACTTCCGCCCCCGTGGTTTTCAAGCCGCCACACTCGAAACGGTTTGAATAAAGAAAGGAAGGAAAAGAACGAAAATGGAGAAGAAGGAACCCGAGTGGACGCACTTAGACGATCAGGGACGGTTGCGCATGGTGGATGTGAGCGATAAGGACGTGACCGCCAGGGAAGCGCGGGCGGAAGCCACGGTCATCCTTTCTCCCGAAACCATCAGGCGCATCGCCGACCATCGGATCCCGAAGGGAAACGTTTACGAGGCGGCCCGCCTGGCGGGGATACTTGCCGCCAAGAGGACCTGGGAGATCATACCTCTTTGCCATCCGCTCCAGCTTACGGGAATCGACGTCGACTTCGATACCGACATGGAAAAGAGTGAGATCAGGATCACGTCCCGAGTCCGGACCCGCGACCGCACCGGCGTGGAAATGGAAGCCCTGGTGGCGGTTTCCGGCGCCGCCCTCACGATTTACGACATGTGCAAAGCTATCGACCGGGACATAAGAGTAAAAAACATACAACTGACCTATAAGAGCGGTGGAAGAAGCGGCGCATACGAACGAGTTCGTCCCACCGGAGAAGACTGTTGCTGCCTATCCACCCCCTAAAGGGTTGTATTCGGGGT
>CAYOVG010000526.1:0-3483 GCA_964407285.1 uncultured Syntrophobacteraceae bacterium | reverse complement strand
TCATGACAAAGGATATGCAATTGTAAGGCTGATCGAAGGTGATGAGCTTGGGGAATCCGGCCAGGGTCCCCAGTTCGAACGCTCCGACCGCCCCGCCCGCCGGACCGGAGAGGATCGTCTTCACGGGCTCGTTCATGGCGGTTTCGGCGGATATGCTCCCGCCGTTCGATTGCATGATGCTCAGGGTGTCTCCGCCTCCGAGCGCTGCTTCGCCGGGCGCCCTTCGGAGCGAACCGGAGAGGCGGGAAATGTAGCCCTTCATCACCGGGGAGACGTAAGCGTTCAGCACAGTCGTCGACATGCGCTCGAACTCCCGGAATTCGGCGAGCACCCGGTGGGAGAGGGAAACGGGCAGGCCGGCTTCGGCCAGGACCTCCCCGAGCGCCGATTCGTGGGCGGGATTCACGAACGAGAAAAGGAGGCAGACCGCAACCGACTCCACCCCTTCCCGCCGTAACTTTTCCAGGACCTCCCGCGCGCCTTCCGCGTCCAGGTCCTCAAGGATTTCGCCATCGGCAAGGACCCTTCCGCGCACGCCGAACCGCAACCGTTCCGGGACCAGGTGAGGCTCCTTGCGATAGGCGAGATCGTAGAGCCGCGTGCGGTTCTGCCTCCCGATCTCGATCACGTCTTCGAAACCCGCGTTGGTGACGAGAGCGGTTTTCGCGCCTTTCCTCTCGAGAATCGCATTGGTGGCGACGGTCGATCCATGGACGATCCGCCTGTGTCCGGGGCCGCCATCGCCGGCATGGCCTTCGTCGTTCGCCGCGGCTATATGTTCGAGCCCCTCCAGCACGGCGCCGGCCGGGTCGGATGGGGTGGAGAGCGTCTTGTAGACGCGCCACTCGGGTCCGTTCCCGTAAATGAAGTCGGTGAATGTGCCTCCGGTGTCCACTCCTATGATAGTCATTAGGGTACTCCGTATGATTTACCCGTAGAACACAATTTACCCGCGGAACACAAAAGACGACAGGTAGGCGGCAGTCCGGAAAAACCCCCGGCGACTCCGCCGATCCTCTATTTTCTAATGCGGCGCCATCCGCTATACTTTTCTACTTTAACGCATTTGCCTCCCGAAAGGGAATTTTTGCATCCGTTTTTTGAGTGTTGGTTTGCTCGTTCGTCTTGCGGGGACCGGCGACTACGCGAAGCGCCGGCGCTTCCCGCGCCGGCCGTACCGCCGTTGCGTGGGGAGAGTATATGTATATTCTTATAAATGAATAATGGCTTTGCATCTAACAGCCATGGCGCATGATGCGTTCGACGGCCATGCGCCCGGCTCGAGTTCCTCATTCCAACAAGGATGCTTACATGTGGGTTTCTATAGGAATTCTCATTTTGCTCTGGGCCGTGAACCTCACTCCGCCGCTTCTTGCCTATGCGCTGGACGGCTTCTGGAATACCCCCCTGGACAGGGGAATGATATGGAGGGATGGAAAACCCCTGTTCGGTCCCCACAAGACGATTCGAGGCATACTGGGGGCGGTTGCGGTGGGCGTCGTATTGGCCGTGCTGTTCATGTTCCCATGGTGGGTGGGTTTCCTCGCGGCGGTGCTCAGCATGGCCGGGGACCTTGTGTCGAGCTTCTTCAAGAGACGGTGGGGAATGCAGAGCGGCGGGCTGGCGCCGGGTCTGGACCAGATATTCGAAGGACTCTTTCCGTTCCTCGTCCTGACGCCTTACTTCTCCCTTTCGGCCTTGCAGATAGCGGCGCTGACGGCGCTCTTCTGCATGGGGGCCTATGTCGGATCGCGGTTCTACAAGAGAATCTTGAACATGAAGCCGTTCGACAACTATCCGCGGCTCGTGCGCAGTTGGGTCCGGCTGAGGGAGTGGCGCGCCTGCCAGTTGCAGAGCAACCCTCTCGGCTACCTGCTCAACTTCGAACGCGCCTTCTACTACCATTTTATCATGAAGACCACATTCAGGATACTGGGGATATATGAAAGGGGAAAGGAGAACGCCCTGCAGGTGGAGCGAAACGAGCGCACCCTCTATTTCCCAGACCTCCCCGAGAGCTTCGACGGATACAAGATCCTGATGATGAGCGACCTGCACCTCGACGGACTGCCGGGTCTCACCGAGAAGGTCCGGGACCTGGTGAAAGATATCGATGTGGACCTCTGCATCCTGGGGGGCGACTACAGAATGGAGACCTTCGGTCCTTTCCGGGACGGAATCAGGGAACTCATGAGGATCATACCTTTTGTTCGCGCCAGGGATGGGATCTATGGAATCCTCGGGAACCACGACTGCCCCGAAATGATCGGTCCCCTGGTGCGGCATGGAGTGAATTTTCTGATCAACGATGCCGTGGCCGTCAATGGCCGCTCCGGCGGCGACGGGGAGAAAATCTGGCTGCTCGGAGTGGATGATCCCCACTACTACAAGTGTCACGACCTGGCGGCGGCGTTCGAGGGGGTGCCGCTGGGCGCGTTCACGATTCTTGCGGCTCATTCTCCCGAGATCTATCGCGAGGCGTCCGACCGCAAGGTGAATTTTTATCTTTGCGGGCACACGCATGCGGGCCAGATCCAGTTGCCTCGCGTGGGGGCGGTGTTCACGCACTGCAAGGGGCCCAGGTGGCTGGTGGAGGGGATGTGGAGGTACAACGGGATGTCGGGGTATACGACTTCGGGCGTGGGGGTGTCGGGCGTTCCGGTCCGGTTCTACTGCAAGGGGGAGGTGGCCGTCATCACTTTGAGGAGAGGTCCGTCCCGGATTCCGGAGCGCGCGGTCGCCGGGAACGGCAGATAGCGAGCGAAAAATTTCCTGTGCGGATATTGACATTTCCTTCGGCTGGGAGGAAGATAATGGGGAACGATTCACGGAGCGGGAGGAGATTGAAAAAAGTGCTTGCTTTCCTCATCTCTTAGTGCTATAAGGTGTGAATCCTCAAGGATCGCGGTTCTTGAGGATTTTGCATGAAACGGAGAGGTTCCCAAGTGGCCAAAGGGAGCAGACTGTAAATCTGCCGGCGATGCCTTCGGAGGTTCGAATCCTCCCCTCTCCATCAGCTAAGAGATCCGGGTAGGAGATGGTGGCGGCTGAAAGGCGGGACCATTGTCGCTGGAACTACACGCGCTATATGGGAACATCAGAGTGCGATCGGAAAAGGGTCTTTTTGCGAAAGAGATTTAAGATCCGAGTTTCCCCATCACATGCTGACCCCTCGCTTGTTGTCTTGACAGGCCCCTGTGGGCCCACGTAGCTCAGTAGGTAGAGCACTTCCTTGGTAAGGAAGAGGTTCACCGGTTCGATCCCGGTCGTGGGCTCCATTCTTCTGTCTATCTTCGGTTCCCTTGGAGAGCTTTTGCGCGCCTCCGTGCTCTGCACCGGTCGTCGGCGATTTTGCAGGTTCGGGAATTGATTATAGTTTTTGCGAATATAAATAATTTTTTGCCTATCCAAAATCGAGAATACTGCTCCAGGAGGAAGTGCGATGGCGAAGAAGAAGTTTGAGCGTACGAAGCCGCACGTGAA
>CAYOVG010000525.1:0-3489 GCA_964407285.1 uncultured Syntrophobacteraceae bacterium | reverse complement strand
CGGGCCAGTCGAGTACCGCCATGGCTCTCGCCGCCATGTACTCCGCCCTGGAGGTGGTGCCTCTGACGCTTCTGACGCTGGATGCGGGAGACTTCATCAAGCTCGGCGGCGCCAAATGCGAATCCTGCGGAAAAGCGGTCGCCAATCCCCACAAATGGGGGTTCTATTTTCTTTTGTCGGTCGGTTTCTGGAACTTCGTCGGGGCGGGGATTTTCGGCTTCCTCATCAATTTGCCCATCGTTAGTTACTTCGAGGTCGGCACGACGCTCACGCCCAACCACGGACATTCCGCATTCATGGGCACCTTCGGAATGCTCGCGATGGCGCTCATGGTCATTTCATTGCGACAGGTGTCCACCGATGAACAGTGGGTGCGGCCGGAGAAATACATCCGGATTTCCTTCTGGGGACTCAACATCGGCCTGGCGATGATGGTGGTGGGGAGTCTTTTCCCGGGAGGAGTGCTGCAACTGCGGGATGTGCTCAACAACGGGTACTGGCATGCCAGAAATCTCGTCTACCTCAACCAGTCATTCGTTCGGATGATCGAATGGGCCAGAATGCCCGGTGATTTGGTCTTCATCGTGTTCGGCGTGGCGCCGGCCGTGGTGGCTGCGATTATGGTTTATAAACAGATGAAATTCGATCCTCGCGTGGGGCGGTAGCGTGACCAGGCGCACAACATGCAACGGCTGAAACCGTAATCCGCCGGGGACCCCCGGTTGCCCCGGAGGACGTCCACAAAGGGCCGGGCTACCACCCGTTCGCGGAACTGGATCGATCCCAAACCCGCAACCCGTAACCCGTAACCCGTAACCCGCAACGCGAAGCCGCCGGGCTACGGTTCGTTCACGGAACTGGATCGATCCCAACCCCGCAACCCGTAACGCGCAACTCGCAACGCGAAGCCCTCATCACGAAGTCCAGCAGCGTCTCCGGGTCGTCCTCCACAAGGATCATCGAACGATGCGCGGGCTTGATGAATTGCTGCTCCACCGCGAAGTCGAGAAACTCCACCAGCTTATCGTAGTAGTGGTTCACATTGAGAATGGCGCAGGGTTTACGGTGCATTCCGAGTTGAGCCCAGGAGGCGATCTCGAAGAACTCGTCCAGGGTCCCCAGGCCGCCGGGGAGTGCGATGAACCCGTCCGAAAGCTTCTCCATGAGAGCTTTCCTCTCGTGCATGGAGGAAACGATCCGAAGATCGACCAGTTCGCTCGCGATAGCCCTCTCACTTATCGAAAGACCGGCCGGCATGACGCCCGTCACCTCCCCGCCTTTCTCCAAAACAGCGTGTGCCAGTTCGCCCATGACGCCGGCGCCGGCCCCGCCGTAGACAAGGCCTATGCCTCTTCGGGCGAGTCCATGTCCCAAAGCTCTTGCCGCCTCACGGTAAGCCGGAATCGCTCCCGGATTCGAACCGCAAAAAACGCAAATCCGTTTCATGAGCGCTGCTGCGCCACCCCTCCATATGGTTCATGGCGGCGCCGGAATCGACGAGCGCCGTCGCTCCCCGTTTTCCGCTCGTTTCCGGGATACACCGGAAACGCCCGGGCCGGGGTTGAATGTGATTCTTCCCGTTTTGCTATTCCTTCCTTCTGCCGATTTCCTCTTGCAGCGCGTTGACGGCAACGACATATTCGGCCTCTATCTGCGTCAGCAGGATTTCCATGCTCTCGAAGGAGCCGGAACGGGCCAGTTGCTCCATTTCACCGCATTTTGCCGCCAGAACTTCCACTCCGATCTTGGCGCTGGAGGATTTGATGCTGTGCGCCGTGAGGCCGACGTCATTCGCATTGTGATCCTGCACCGCCTTGCGAAGGTCCTTCACGAGATCGCCTGTCGAACTGATGTAGATCTGCAGCACCTTTCCGAGTAAATCCGGTTCATCGTCGATCTGCAGCAGACGTATGTCGTCCCAGGCCTTGACGTTGATGGGGTAGAAATGGCGCGGCGCCCGCTCGCCGCCGGCCCCCATGTCGTTGGGACGGGAGCCCGGATGCTCCTTCCCGGCTTCGGGCGCCGCGTCTTCATTTCCCGATTCTTGTCCATCGGGTAGAGCCTGCGGGACCGGAGCAGACAGCCCGCCGGGAAGCCAGCGGTCCAATATGCTTCTGACTTGCACGAGCGAGAACGGTTTTGTCAGGTAATCATCCATTCCCGCTTTCAGGCATCTCTCATGGTCGCCCCGCATCGTAAGGGCGGTGACGGCTATGATCGGCATACGCCGTTCACCACTCGATGCTTCGATTTTGCGTATCGTGGCTGTCGCCATGTAGCCGTCCAGGGCGGGCATCCGGCAGTCCATGAGAATCAGATCGTACTGTTTACGGGAGACGGCTCTGAGAACCTCGAACCCGTTGACGGCCATGTCCACGCCGCAACCCAGGCTTTCGATCATGGCCCTGATGACATCCTGGTTGACCGGATTGTCTTCGGCGACGAGAACGCATCCCTGGACCGGGGACGTTGCCTCCCTGGAAGCAGTATTCCGGTGGGATTCAACCGAAGATGCATCACTTTGAGCGACCGGCGCAACCGGTTCCGGTTGCGCGTCGCTTTTCGATTTGCCGCAGGGGTCGCCCGGTCCGGGCGGCACGGCCATGGATGGTGAAGCGCCGGCTTCACGCCCGGAAACGCGAATACCTTCGGAGCCGTCGTCCAAAGCGGACTGATGTTTCCATTCGCTTCCCCTCTTCGCGAACAGGGCGGTAAACCTGAAGGCGCTTCCCTCGCCCGGTTCACTCTCAACGCTGATCTCTCCACCCATCAGTTGACACAACTGCCTGCAGATGGCCAGTCCGAGACCGGTGCCTCCGTATTTCCTCGTCGTCGTTCCATCCACCTGGTCGAAAGGTTCGAATATCTTCTCCCTGGCATGGTGCGGAATCCCCACGCCCGTATCGCGAACCTCGAAAGCCCATAGAACACTCTTCTCATCTTCCCTTTCAATCGTGGGGTTTAGCACTATCGAGCCCTTTTCCGTGAACTTTACGGCATTTCCGAGAACGTTGGAAAGCACCTGTTTCAACCGTCCCGGGTCCCCCCGCAGGGGAATTCCCCCGCCAGGTTGAAACCGGTTGGTGAAAACGATTCCCTTCTTCCGGGCCTGTTCGGAAAAGACTTTCGACGTTTCTTCCAGCACCTCGCCGAGGTCGAAGTCCGTCGTGTCGAGTTCGAGTTTGCCGGCCTCGATTTTGGAAAAATCGAGGATGTCGTTGATGATTCCGAGGAGGGTTTCTCCCGATAAGCGCAGGGTCTTGAGCAGGTCCGATTGCCTGGGGGAAAGATCTGTGTAGAGGAGGAGTTCCGCCATTCCGAGCACGCCGTTCAAGGGAGTCCGGATCTCATGGCTCATGACCGCCAGAAATTGAGATTTGGCCATGCTTGCGGCCTGCGCCTTCTCGGCCAGCAACCGGGCCTGCACCGTGGCGTTCTGAAGCGCCAGCGTGCGTTGTTCCACCTTCTCCTCGCGCACCTGGTGGTATT
>CAYOVG010000524.1:0-3514 GCA_964407285.1 uncultured Syntrophobacteraceae bacterium | reverse complement strand
TTATCTCTCCCCCCGGCTTCAAGCGCCCTGTGAACGAGGGCTTCCAGGCCGGCGTCCAGGTCCGGGCCCGACGCCAGAACGGCCACGATGCTCTCACGGGAGATCGCGTCGTGGAGACCATCCGTCGTGAGGAGGAGAACGTCCCCCCGTTCCACCTCGAAGTGACCGGAATCTATCCTGAAATCCCGGCAGCCGACACAACTCAGCAGGATGTTTCTCAAAGGATGGAGGCGCGCTTCCTCCTTGTCTATCTCCCCGTCTTTCAGGAGTTTTCCGGGAATGGTGTGGTCCTCGGTTATCTCGACGAGGTCGCCATGCCTGAACAACCATAACCGGCTATCCCCGGCATGCGCCCAGAACGCGGTCCCGTCCTTGACGGCGACAGCCGTGAGCGTCGTCCCCATGCCTCTGAACGAGTCCTGCTGCTCTGATTCCTCGATGACTTCTCGCTGGGCCGAATACACCAGGTCGACAAGGTGGTCCTTCACCGTCAGGACATCCGGATCGAACGCATCGAGGCTCTCCACGGCAATCTGAGCCGCCCGCTCCCCGGCCGCATGGCCCCCCATGCCGTCCGCCACCGCCAGGAGGAGCACGCCGTCCCCGAACTGCCTGACGAGACAGCGGTCCTCATTGTTCTTCCTGACCAGACCTTGATCCGTAATGAAAGAAGCTCTCATGGCCACCATCCCTTCTTCACCATCCTCCAATCCTCCCGTCCCGCGTCCCGCGCCATCTTCCCTTTCTCCCGCTCCTTACGTCCTCCCGTCAGAAACTGCTCACCGGGTCGCGGTCGACGGCCACCCGCGCCTTCCGGAGGGCGGGAACGCTCCCGACCCATTCCAGGACTCTTTCCATGAAGTGCTGGAGGTCCCGGCTGTTCCACGCTTTAATATAGATATGCCGGCGATAGCGCCTGTTCAACTTCTGAATGGGAGCAGGAGCCGGTCCCAGGACGGCCAGGAGCCTTCCCCCCTCCCCCATTCGCGCGGCCGTTTCACGACAATAGTCCGCAATCCGGCGTGATGCGTCCAGGACGGCGTCCTCCGCCTCCGCCGTGACGATAATCTTCAGCATCCTCGTGAAGGGAGGGTATTGGAGGCCCTCCCTCGATTCCAGCTCCTCCCTGCAAAACTCCGGATAGTCCATGCTCAGTACCGACCGGATGGTATAGTGGCGCGGATTGTAGGTTTGCAGGATCACCCGCCCCGGCTTTTCTCCCCGGCCGGCCCGGCCTGCCACCTGCATGAGCACCTGCACCGTGCTCTCCCCGGCCCGGAAGTCGGAAATCTGCAAGGCCGTGTCGGCATTGATCACCCCTACCAGGGTAATGTTGGGAAAGTCGTGTCCCTTCGCGATCATCTGCGTTCCGATAAGGATATCGGCCTTGTGTCGCCTTACGGCATCGAGGGAGTCCGCCAAATTCCGGGGGGCGCCCGCCGTATCGCGGTCTATCCGCACGACGCGCGCTTCCGGCAGCAACCGGCGCACATCCTCCTCGACCCTTTCGGTCCCGAACCCGTGCGGCGCGAGGGTACCGTAATCGCATGAAGGACAATGGTCCGGGACGGTCCTTTCGCCTCCGCAGTAGTGGCAGCGGAGGCAATCGTCCTTTTGATGGTGCGTGAGACTCACGCTGCAGTTCTCGCACTGGACCACGTTGCCGCACTGAGGACAGAGGAAGAAGGTGGCAAAGCCTCGCCGGTTCAGGAAAAGAAGGGCCTGCTCGCCGTTTTGGACCGTTTCGGCGAGCGCCTGGCGGAGCGCGCCGGAAAGTATTCTCGAACTCCCCCTCTCCCTTCGCATATCCACAACCTGGAGCGTGGGGAGGGGGCGGTCCAGGATGCGCTGCGAGATCGTCAAGAGCGTATACCGGCCCGCGCGGCAATGATGCATGGACTGGAGGGAAGGCGTCGCCGAACCCAGCACCACGGGAATTCCCAGCATCCGGGCCCTCATCACCGCCATGTCGCGGGCGTGGTACCGGAGCCGGTCCTCCTGCTTGTACGAATGGTCATGCTCCTCATCCACAATGATAAGACCGGGATCGGGCATGGGCATGAAAATGGCGGAGCGTACTCCGAGAACGACCCGTCGTTTTCCGGCGACGATCTCCCTCCACTGGTCGTAGCGCGTGGCGGTGGAGAGACCGCTGTGCCATATGGCCAGGAGCGAGCCGAACCTTTGCCGGAAAATAGCCTCCAACTGTGTGCTGAGAGCGATTTCCGGGGCCAGAACGAGACTTCCCCTGTTCTTTTCGAGAGCGTCCCCCACCAGCCGCAGATAGATCTCCGTCTTTCCGCTTCCCGTCACCCCGTGGAGAAGAAAAGTGTGAAAAGAGGGATTTTGCAGATACCCGGAGATGGAATTTACGACCTCTTCCTGGTCCGCGGTGAGGGACGGCGGAGGGGACGGATCGATGGACTGAGCGCACCGCGATTCCCGCAACTCTTCGATCTCGCCGGTTTCCAGAACACCGCTTCCCTCGAGCTTCTTCACCCAGTAGTCGCAATTTGCGATCCGGCGGCGCACCTCCCGCAGGGGGACCCATCCGTCCGCCCTTCGAAGAAGATTCAACAGGGCGTCGGAATTCTCCTTTCCCTTCCCATGCGGCGGCTTGCGGCCGGGACCCGAACTCCCGCCGCCGATATCGTCGCCCGCATTCGCGTTGCCCGGCGCGTCCTTGCCGGCAGTGGGGAGAGCGATGAGCCGGACGCTCTTCACGAGTTTCGGGCGCACGGGAGGGGGAGCGTATTCGAACGCGCGCGCGACCCAGCCGCCTGCTTCGCACAACTCCAGTTCCTTCCGAAGCTTCGCCCGTCCACCGGGAAACGAGGCTTCCAGCACATCGAGGGACATCCTGCCCGCGCCGGACAGAACTCTCAGCAGACCGGGCAAGTCCGTCTCATTCGACCGGCAGGCCTCGCGCCCGGCGTCGGTCAGTTCCACCGCCATGCCCGGAACGATCTCCATCCCCGACGGAAGCGCCGCCTGGAGCACTTCGCCGAGAGGATAGAAGTAATAGCCGGCGACCCAGCGGCACAGGTCGATGAGGTCCGGAGGCGCCACGGGAGAGGAGTCCACCACGGAACTGATCGGCCGTACGACGACGCCTCGGGGGATGGACTTCGCATCACGGCGCAGGGCCAGTATCAGTCCCAAAGCTTCACGCCGCCCCAGGGGGACCAGGACGCGGCATCCCACTCGCGCTCTTCCATGGAGTTGCTCCGGTACGGCGTAGGAAAGCGTTTTTTCCAGGGCGCTGAAGATAACGATTTCGGCGAATAGCTGTTCTGTCACCGGGACGACTCGTCAGCGAGGGTGGGATTTCGTTTCCCGGATGCCGGGAGCCGGATGATCGGCGCTGGATGGGGACCCGCGCCGTCCGGTATCCGGTATCGAGCATCCGGCATCTAGTCGGACCTGGACGACGCGCCGGCGTCGGCAAGGCCATCCGTTTGCACGCCGCGCAGTTTTGCGATATGGAACCGTGTAATGGATTCAAAATCGGCCT
>CAYOVG010000523.1:0-3521 GCA_964407285.1 uncultured Syntrophobacteraceae bacterium | reverse complement strand
GTCGGCCGCCGCCTTCTGCAGCATCTGCACCGTCGCTTCGCAGGTCGAGAAATCCTTGAAATTATACTGCTTCTTTGCCTTTTCTTCCGCCATGTTATTTCCTCCCGGTACTGGTCGTTGTCGTAATGAATACTGCCTCATCCATTGATTAAGGCAAATACCATACCAATGGTGGAAAGCCTGGTTTCTTCAGAAAAACAAAGGGTTGTAGCCTCGTGCCGGGCGCGCCCACGTAAGCCTGTATTCCAAATCGGAAGGTTCTATTCCATTATGGAATATTCCAGTATGGAAGATGGAAAAAAGAGAAAACGGCGAAAAGAGGAGAGTTGGAGAGAATCGGATGAATCAACGGGACTATCGGAACAGAAGGGAAAGCTTGACGCGTGGCGGGAGAAAAAGCGGACGGGAACCGGAAAAACAGGGGATTGCGGCGGCGACCGTCGCCCTGGATGAAAAATCCCCCTCGCCCCTTCCCGGTTTCATCGGAGGAAACATGGGGCGAGGGATGATTTCCGCGGGCGTTTGAAGCTGCCCGCGGGCGTTTGAACTGCATTAATAGCTGCTGTTGAAGCCCAATTGGGCGCATTCCTCGAGGAATCGGCAAAACTGCCTCTTCTGCAACTCCTCCACCTTTTCCTTCAGAAGGGTTACGATGAATTCATTATTTTCTTCAGCGCCGGCGAGGGCCTGAATATCCTCAACGAGGTCACTGGGAAGAACCAGGTCGAACTTTACACAACTCATGATTAGATCTCCATTTACGTCCATTTGTCTTCATGTGCAACGAATAGCTTGGATTGTCGGTCCTGCTCCCGTAAAGCTGCGTCTTTGCAGCGCCGGCGTTCATTCTGAACGGGTCTCGCTCCGAACGGCGCCGCTACGCGCCTGCCGGCGACCAACCCCGGCGCCGGGGCGTTACCGCGCCTGGCGCATTGCCGTACCGCTTATATTACTTCCGTCGTCATTACCCCTCCCCGGAACTTCCAGGGATGGTTGGTGAATTCAGTTTTCTATGAGACATTCAATTGCCGAATCCTATTCCGCGACGTTCCGGCGCGGGCGCAAAAGGCGCCTGGAACGCTCCGGAGAGACCGGCCGTGGTGTTGTGCGCTATCTCCGGCAAGGCGGCCAATGAGAGTACATTGTACCGGAATGCACAATCGCGGCGAGTCCATGCCTTCCTCTATGGTGTAATAATATAATTATTCGTATTCTTAAGGGATTTGCTGAAACAAGGAAGGTCTTGGGACGAACGCCCGCCGGTCGGATGCCATTTCACGCCGTGCGCGCGCATTCGATCTCCACCGCGGCGCATGCGTATCGAAGGTCGTGCTCATTCATAATGTCAAAGATCGGAGGTATTCCGCCAAATCTCGCCGGTTCTCCGCTTTTGCTCATTCCGGCCGTTCTATGTATGGAACGGACAGGCTTTCCTCCCGGGTACTCAACTCCTGGAACAACTCCTGAGTTTCGCATCGAACACGAAACAGACTCTCGGTGAAGCCTTCCTGTTTCGTCGAAAACAATCGTTGTTCAAGGGCCACTCTGTTGGCGAATATCAATAGCGGTTATTCTACATACTCCGTATGTCATGTATTTGTCAAGGAAAATTTCGTATTGGACGTAACCGTGAAAATGCATCAGCCCTCTCGGGACAAACCTCCCCTGTCTCCCCTGGCAAGGGATTTGGCCTTGAAAAGATCAGCACTATGAATACAACGACCTCAGGGGCAACGAGTGGTGGGAGTCTTCTCCGGAAGATATACTCTGAACGGCTAACACATGGACTTTACAAGGATAATGCTTAACGTGCTCCCAGGAGACACACACACCGAAGGAGCATGTTATGATCCGAGTCGAATTCAGTGCAGAGATCATCAAAAACCTGGACTATGAGCGCTATCACCATCCGAGCCCAAAGGTTCAAAGAAAGATGGAAGCATTGTACCTGAAGAGCCGGGAGATGCCCCACAAACAGATATGCCGGATTTGCCGGATTTCCAAGACCACTCTGTGCGCTTACCTGAAACAGTACAGGGACGGCGGACTGGAAGGTCTCAAAGAACTGCACTACAAGGGCAGGCCCAGTGCGCTCAATGAGCACCCATCCTCTCTGGAGGCCCATTTCAAGGAGCATCCACCTCGAACCACGGCAGAGGCACAGGCCGTGATCGAGGAACGAACCGGCATCAAACGCTCTCCAACTCAGATCAGAGCCTTTCTGAAGCGCCTCGGAATGAAGTGACGCAAAATGGGTGCGATCCCGGGACGGGCCGCAGATCCGGATAAGCAGCAAGAGCAGGAGAACTTTCGGGTAGAAAAGCTTGAACCCCGACTGGCCGAGGCCGGAGAGGGAAAGCGAGTCGTAGTGTTCATGGATGCCGCTCACTCCGTGTACGGAGCCTTTCTGGGGATGGTGTGGTGCTTTGTGAGACTCTTTATCCCCTCTCCCTCCGGACGCAAACGGTTCAACGTTCTTGGAGCACTCAATGCGGTATCCAAAGAGGTGCTCACTCTCACCAATGAAACCTACATCAATGCCCAAAGCGTATGCCAACTCCTGCTCCAGATCTCCCAATACTATGGATCAAAGCCGATCACCGTCGTGTTGGACAATGCCAGGTATCAAAAATGCGCTCTGGTGCAAGCCTTTGCAGCCGAACTGGGAATAGAACTGCTCTTCCTGCCCTCCTACTCCCCGCAGCTCAATCGGATCGAGAGGTACTGGCGGTTCCTGCGCAGAAAATGTCTCTACTCCCGGTACTACCCCAATTTTCATGAATTCAGGACGGCCATCGAACAATGCATCACCTGTGCAATTTATAGGTATCCCGAAGAGCTGGAATCCTGGCCGGCATGGAATTTTCAGTCATTCAAGAAAGTCCGGATCTTAACCGTTTAGAGTATATCAAAACAACCCTTGATGCCTACTTTCAGTATCCATGGCGCCGAGTTGGGCTTTGACAGTTACTCTCCAACGTAGTCCTGGACGACCTGGACAAGGAACTCGAAAAGCGTGGCTTCAGGTTCTGCCGTTATGCGGATGACTTCACCACTCTGGTGAAATCCTTGCGTGTGGGAGAACGGGTGTCTCAAAGCATTCAACGCTTTCTGGAACAAACCCTTAAGCTCAAGGTGAATCAGGAAAAGAGCAAGGTCGTTCCCACCAGTCAAGCCGCCTTTCTCGGGTTCACCTTCAGGGGGACCAAGATCTGCTGGTCCAAGAAGGCTTTCCGCGAGTTCAAGCGCAGGGGCAAGCTCCTTACCGGTAGGTCCTGGTTTGTCTCCATGGAACATCGCTTCAAGAAGCTCGCCGAGTACCTGCGCGGGTGGATGCGCTATTTCGGCATCTCGGAGTATTACCGTCCGATTCCCGAAATCGACAAGTGGGTGCGCCGTCGTGTGCGTATGTGCCTACTGGAAACAGTGGCGCAAGGTCCACACGAAAGTCAAACGGCTCCCCTCACTTGGTGCATCCCTCGATGCGGCTCTCTCGGTGGCTTTGAGTCGCAAAGGCCCTT
>CAYOVG010000522.1:0-3543 GCA_964407285.1 uncultured Syntrophobacteraceae bacterium | reverse complement strand
CCTTCTACCATTTCCCAAGCTAAATTGCGAGCTTACGCCTACCCAGAATTATCAAATGAACAAGAGGTTTCAGCCTGCGGAGGTCGCGTCCATTTCAAGAATGCTGGGCGATTACGGAATTGCCCGCATGGGATTTCTTCTCCTGGGGGGACCGTCGGAAACCAAAGATACGGTTATGGAAAGCCTGGACTTCGTCGATTCTCTGGATCTCGAAATGGTGAAGGTCTCCACGGGCATTCGGATATATCCCCATACGAAGCTGGCCCGCATGGCGGTTGAGGAAGGCGTGATCGCTCCCGGTGACGATCTTCTCTTTCCGGTATTCTACATGAAGAAAAGGCTTGAGGGCTGGTTGCGGGAGACGGTCGATGAATGGATCGGCAAGCGGCCGAACCGGCACATGTAGGTCCGGGATAAATCCAACTCCGGCCTTGAAACGTTGACTGTTTTTACTCGAGCTGCGCAATGCAGAAGTCGAAATCGGCAATCAGCTACGAGCGGATGCTTCGGATTTGCCGGTTCCGGCTTCCTCCCATACCGGGAATTCTATCGTGAACACGGTCCCTTCGCCTTCCACCGTATCGACTCTGATGCTTCCGTCGTAATCCTGAACGATCCCGTAACTGATCGAGAGCCCCAGCCCCGTGCCGCACCCGACCTTCTTGGTCGTAAAGAAAGGTTCGAAAATTTTATCCACTATGGTCTTCGGTATCCCCGTGCCGGTATCTTCGATCTCGATGACGACCTTTCCATCACGCGACTTCGTCCTGAGCATGATTTTTCTGGCGAATTCCCTTTCGCCGTATAATTTCTCCTTCGCCTTGATAGCATCCCGTGCGTTGATGATAAGATTGATGAAAACCTGTTCCAGCCGGTTGGCGTCCGCAAGGATATCCGGCACATCCCGCAGGTCCTTTTCCACCTGGATCGACCTTCCCTTCAACTGCTGCCCGATCAGGTCGTAGGCCTTTCCCAGGACCGTGTTCACGTGGACTCGCTCTCTCTTTACGTCCGCCTTGTAACCGAACTCCTGGAGATGAGAAATGATCTTAGATGCCCGGTCGACCGCCCCGGAAATGTCCTCCGTCACCATCTTCAGGGTTTCCTCCTTTATCTCCGCCTTCTTCTTGATCCTGTTGGCGATATAAAGACTCGCCATCTTTATCACCGTCAGGGGCTGGTTCAACTCATGCGCCACGCCCGTGGCCATCTCTCCCAGCGTGGCCATCTTGCTCGCCTGCAGCAGTTGCTGTTCGGCCAGGCGCCTCTTGGTGATATCGCTGACGGAAACGAGGAGCGCCTGGCGGCCCAGGTATTCCCAGGGCGAAACCCTGATGTTGACGATTATGCTTCGTCCTTCTTTAGTGAGTTGCCGCGCAAGATTGAGGGAGTCGGACGTTCTTATTTCCAGTGCGTATTGCTGTTGCTCTACATCCTCGAACAGGTGCAGGAAACTGGTGTTGATGATCTCGTCCTTCGTGAAACCGTACGTGGTGGTCATGCTGTCGTTACAGTCGAGGATCATAAGGTTCTTTCTATCCAGGACAAAGATCGGGTGAGGCATGTTATGGAATATGGACCGGTATTTTCTTTCGGATTTTCTGATTTCCTCCTCGAGGTGTTTTATCTCGGTGATATCCACACTCATTTCCATCACCGCCGATATGTCTCCGTTCCTGTCTCTGACGGCTGCGGTTCGGCCGAACCAGTGGGTGATGCGCCCGTCTTTGGCCACTCCGGTCTCCTCGATGAACCGCGGCATTCCATCGTTGTAAGTCAGAAGGACGGGACACGGATCACATCTTTCGGTACGTCCCTTGTAAACCTTATAGCACTTGTCCCCCGGCCCGGGCGAGAAATGGTCTCTGAACTCCCGGTTGCACCTGATGAGATGCAGGTCCCGGTCCTGCACGGTCACGAAGCACGGCACCTGTTCGAACAACTCCTGGTATTCGAACTTCTGTTCCTTCAGTTCATCCTGGTTCCTCTTTATTTCCATTTCCATGTTCGAGATTGCCGCGGACAACAAGCCGATCTCTCCGCTCCCGCCGGCGTGCTCCGTCCGGCTGAATTGTCCCCGGCCGATTCGCTTCGTCCGGTTGATCAACTGCCTGATCGGGCGATTGACGAAAATGACGAGAAACAGGGCGATGATAGCCGACGTAGCAAGGAAGGATACGGAAGCGAAGGCGATTGTCCGATTCCGGTAGGCCACCAGGGCATCGTCGATGTCCTTGAGCGAGACCACCACATCCAGCGCCCCCAAGACCTGTTTGTCCGGAGGATGCACATAATGGCAGGTTTCCGACGAGCAACCGGCTTCATTGTATATGGGGCTGATCAGGCCGATACTGCGGCCGGAGCCGTTTTGAACGGTGAACATCCTCGTTCGCGAAGCGAGCTCGACTTCACGCAAGGGCGGGTCCGTTTTGTGGCAAATGAAGCAGGCGTCGTCCTTGATGGTGGTCTTCCTGTCAACTTCCTCGGGCAGGTTGGAAAACTTGATTTCCCCCTGTTTGTTGAATATGCGGATATTGAGTATCTGCTCCTGCCTGCCGATGTTCTTGATAATCTCATTGATGTCGTCCCGGGAATTCAACATCATGGCGTAGTGGGCGCCGAGCCGGATGGTGCTGCCGAGCCGGTCGACCTCCTTTATGATTCCGTCGAGGACCTTCTCCCTGTAGGAATTGATGTTGTAGTCGGCCCAGGCGCACATAACCAGGAGCAGGACGAGACCCACCAGCAGGATCAACCTGAAAATCAGGCTCCGGCCAACATTTCGGACGCTCAGGTCTGATGAAGTCATACCGGCTACTCCAGTCTCGAATCCGGGTCATCTCCCTTTCTTGACCACGAAACACACGAAAGGCGCGAAGCTGCGAAACCGATGAAAGGCGTCGAATGCATAAGAAGTGCGAGAAACCCGAAAGCCTCAAAGGCAAAGAGCCTTGTCATTTCCTGTTTCTACGCCATTGCCCTCCACAGCTTGTCCAGAAATGGAGCGTGACCGGGAAAGCGCCGGTCCGGGGTCAACTCGTGCATTTCGAGTCCCATGCCGACCCCGATGAGCTGAGGAAGGTACAGGACGGTCATCGAAATATCGGCCCCGCGCAGGCGGGAAATCGCTTTCTGATAAGATTCGAGGTTCATCCTGCACATCGGGCAGGTGGTCACGATGCAGTCGGCCCCCCGCGCCCCTTCGAGGATTGCTCCGGCCAACTCCAAAGCCAGATCTTTCTTCGTCGTGATCAGCCCGGCGCCGCAGCACCTGGCTCCCCAGTCCCAGCGGTGCGCCTCCGCTCCGAGCGCTTCAATGAGCGGCTCCATCTTTCCCGGCCGCTCCGGGTCGTCGAAGTCCGCGAAGGGACGCAGGGTCTGGCACCCGTAGTAGGGAGCCACCCGAATCCCGGACAAAGCGGTTTTCACCCGTGAGGCAATGCCTTCACTCCCTACGTCGTTCACGAGAACATCGAGCAGATGGCGAACGTTCAAACTTCCGGTATAGTTGAGTCTTTCTTCTTCCAGCACCGTATTTACGTC
>CAYOVG010000521.1:0-3547 GCA_964407285.1 uncultured Syntrophobacteraceae bacterium | reverse complement strand
ACGACTTACAGCTTCGTACTGCTTCTCGTAGCTGCAACCATCGGGGTGATAAGCCCCAGCGGAAATGAGGTCGGCCCCTTCCTCTCCATCGAGCAGGCGGCCCTGTCCCATATTCTTCCCGACAGTCAACGCACGCACGTGTTTGCCTGGTACAATCTCGTCGGGTCCTTCGCCACCGCTCTCGGAGCCTTCGCCGCGGGGACACTGACCCAGGTTCTCCAGTACGGCGGCATGTCGCCCCTGGAGAGCTACCGGATGGTGGTTTTTGGCTACGCGGCCATAGGGGTGCTGCTGGCCGTTTTGTTCACCCGGCTTTCTCCGCGCGTGGAGGTGGCCTCTTTGCGCATGGCGAAACCCGCGGGCGCTCCCGCGTCCGCGAAGAAGCCCAAGGGTTCCCGGTGGGGTCTGCACGGGTCCCGCTCGATCATCTTCAAACTTTCGGCCCTCTTTTCCCTCGACGCTTTCGCCGGAGGCTTCGTGCTGCAGAGCATCCTGGCGTACTGGTTCCACAAACGGTTCAACGTGGAGCCCGCCGTTTTGGGAAGCATCTTCCTGGGGGCCAATCTCCTGGCCGGCGTCTCGGCCCTGCTGGCCGCTCGCGTGGCGGCGCGCATCGGCCTGGTCCGCACGATGGTCTTCACGCACATCCCGTCGAATATTCTCCTCATCTTAGTGCCGCTCATGCCCAACCTGGCGCTCGCCATTACGGTCCTCCTGCTCCGTTTCAGCATTTCGCAAATGGACGTGCCTACCCGGCAGTCCTACACCATGGCCGTCGTGCAGCCCGATGAGCGCTCCGCCGCGGCGGGCATAACCGGCATTGCGAGAACCCTGGGAGCGGCCGTCGCTCCGGTCCTGGCG
This sequence comes from uncultured Syntrophobacteraceae bacterium, assembly GCA_964407285.1. Lineage (GTDB taxonomy): Bacteria > Desulfobacterota > Syntrophobacteria > Syntrophobacterales > Syntrophobacteraceae > CAYOVG01. Next base: position 2,686 of record CAYOVG010000521.1, on the reverse strand, counting down.
GGACCGCTGCTGGCCGGGGCGGCATCGATGAATTTGATCTTCTTCATTTCGGGTGGTTTGAAGATAGTCTACGATGTGGCGCTCTACAAGAGCTTCCAGGCGGTAAGACCCCCGGAGGAAAGAAAGGCGGCTTGACGGAGGAAGAGAAATCGGGGGACGGTCAAGAGGCCGTCCTCGGGAAGCAAGAACCCTACTCGTTCCCACGCAGGAGCGCATGGGCGTTGACTCGACACGCTACCTGTGCGGGCCGACGAACCAACGGCAGGGCGGGGTTTCGTCCCCGGCACCCCTGACCGGCGGGGACAAACTCCGCCCTGCCGTCATTTACGTCCATTGTCCATGCCTTGACACATACGTCGCTCCGGCACGGTCAGGGGACCGGGATTATTGACCGGTTCCCCCCTGGATGGTCCGGCTCTGAGTCCGCAGCCGCTTCAGGAGCCCGTCGAAGCCCTCCTGCTGGATCACCTTGCGGAAAGAACTCTTGTAGGTGTCGACGATGCTGACCCCATCGATATCCACGTCCCTGATCCGCCAATCGTCGCCTTTCTTGAGCATGTAATAATCGACCGGCATATGCTCGTTGGGCCGCATGATCACCGTCTGGACCTTCACCCCGTTCTTCTCGGGCTGCGCCCCGGGGTATTCCACGGTTTCCCGCTTGAAATAGTTGAGCACCCTTTGGGTGTAGGAGTCCTGAAAAAGGACTTTGAACAGGTCCTGGTACTCGGAGCGCTGCTTTGCGCTCGCCTTGCTCCAGCCTTCCGGAGCAGCTTCCTGGGCCATTTCTCCAGTAAGAAAGTTATCCGCGATGAGTTGGCGAATCAGGCGGGCGCGCTCCGCCGCGTGAGCCTCCCCTTCGAGGTCGGGGCGAGTCTGTATCTCCATGGCCTTATTGAGCACCTGCTTCACCGCCTCGGTCGCTCCCGATTCCTGCGCAAACGCTGCAACGGCGCCGCCGGCAAGCAACCAGGTGAAAACCGCGGCCACCAATGCCAACCGCAACATCTTTCCTCTATTTCCGGACATTCCGTAGCTCCTTTCCATTTCCGTCAGCAGATACGTTCGATATCCATCAAGAAAAATCTAATCATTATATCTCCCGCGACGGTTTTTTTCCATTAGCCAGGACGGCGATCAATACTATTACCGCGGCGGCGAGCACGGCCAGGCTTCCCACGAACGAAATGAAACCCAGGCTGAATATTCCGCGATGCCGCGAGACCATCAAGGCGCCGAACCCCAGCGTGGTGGAGAACGTCGCAAGAGCGATTCCCTTCCCCGTACTCAAGGGCAAATAGCCCGGTTTCATGGTCCCTTCACGCCACCTGTAAAGAATTATCAGTGCGTACTCCACGCCCGCCGCAAATACGAGGGGCAGGAAGATGCTGTTCGCCAGGTTGAAATCAACTCCCGCATACCCCATCACTCCCACCGTCCACAGCGCGCCAATCCCCAGCGGCGTCATGCCCAGCAGCGCCATTTTGAATCCGATCGACAAAGACATCAGGACAAAAATGGCTATCAGGGCATAGATGCTCGCGGTAATGCAGGCTTTGCGGTATTCGGAGGCGAAGACGTCAAGGGATACCGGATCTCCCACCACATCCGGCGCAACCGTCCGCACTTCCTCCACGAACCGGTTAAGGGTCTCCCGCTCCCAGATGGATCCCTTGGGATACACCCGTATCAGGAATAAGCTATCCGCTTCACTGTAGAACTGCCCCTTCATGTCCTCGGGGATATTCTCGACCTTCATCGGCGAAGCAGTCGCACCGGTCTTGATGAACTGCAGGGTCTGCGCCTGGTCTTCCCCGAACCGCTGCTGGTATGCAAGCAGCGGTTCATAGGCCTGGTACGGGTCCTGCAAGACATCCCGAATGCTCTGGATGAGCGCCCTCACCTTGACCATCTGATCCACGAGCGGTTTGTCGGCCCCCCATTGGGAAGCCTGGTCGTCCAGCATTTTGAAACGGATTCTTTCCAGAATATTCAAAAGCGCTTTCACGTCGATCGTGGCGCTGCCGATATCCGGGGTAACATCCGGAACAAGGGGGATGATCTCCTTAAGGATCGGCATCTTCCTGTCCTGCCGCTCCGGAAGAATGGTCAGAACGCTGTCCGTTTCCAGCACCGAAGGAAGGGCCCTCAGGGCTTTCGATTTTTCCTTGACTTCCTCGAAGGAGGAGGCCAGCACCGAGGCGAACAGGGTCGATCGGCTGGAATCCTTGATCAGTTTGTGCTCCCACACCACCGATTCCGCGGTGGGAGACTGCAGGCGCAACGGATTGACGTCGAAACTCACCCGCATCGCGCTCACGTAAGCTACGCAGGAAACCGCCACGACCAGCAGGAGCGTCACCCAGAGCTTGCAGACGATCGGGTTCTCCTCCCAAACGGAGGAGTCGAGGAGTTGACGGCGGATCGGGAACCAAGACGGAGCGGGGCCTGTCTTCTCAGTCACGCCGCCTCCTCGAGCCGGTAGCGGTAGATGCGGCGGCCGTCGCGGGTGCCGAGGTATTCGCAGGCGACGGCGATCCCGTTGGCCCGGATCTCGGCCACGTCAGAATGGACGGCGCAGGAGCCGGTCCAGGTGACGAGTTCCATCGTCGTCAGTCCGGCCGGGTGGGAGCGGAGGACGTCGAGCGTCCGACGCAGGCGGGGCGACTTCTCAATCTTCGCGGCG
>CAYOVG010000520.1:0-3551 GCA_964407285.1 uncultured Syntrophobacteraceae bacterium | reverse complement strand
CACTTATATGTACTAATATAGGTAATTTGATATTTGTAATCTCACGGATTCAGGATCTTGACAAAGCACTATGGCGTTATGCTGGGTAGCGGCCGATTTCAACATTGGCAGATCATATGAGATCCAGCGGAGAAGGTATTCGGGAAACGACAATGAGGAGAGATACAGGCACTCCATCAGTTCCAAAATACTCCCAATGATGCCGGTTGAAAATCCCAGTCTTCCGGACAGAATCCAGCGGTTCCCCCCGCTATGCCTGCGGATGGACTGTGAAAGCTGATTTATGGTCTGAGGTTTTCCGTAAAGATTATGGGTCAAAATCCAGCAAATCAAGGGTTCAGAGATGTTTTCTCCGGAAATCGTTTCTTGTGATTTTCTATTGATATAACACTGACTTGACCAGATGGAATTGATGGTTAGCCTAAGTTGATTAGTTCAAACAAAACCGGAGTGAAATTGTGCTCCTCGATAGCGGCTAATTTTCAGTGCTCCCTTCAAGGGACTTCTGCATATGGAGGAAGGCAATGAAATCAAGCGAGAACGGGGGTGCGAGTCCCCGCCTGGTAACTCCTGAGAATTCGATGCTTATTCTGATCGATCATCAGCCACAGATGGCTTTTGCAACCCATTCGATTGATGGTCAAACACTCGTGAACAACGTGACCGGCCTTGCAAAATCCGCGAGGGTTTTCAATGTTCCGACCGTTTTGACGACCGTTGCGGCGGAAAGCTTCAGTGGCCCGATCTTTCCGCCCATCCAGGCCGTCTTTCCTAATTTTAAACCTATCGACAGGACCACAATGAACTCTTGGGAAGACAAGAAAGTGGTCGAAGCCGTCAGAAAGACCGGGCGCAAGAAGCTGATTATGGCGGCTCTCTGGACCGAGGTCTGTCTGGCAACGGCAGCTCTTTCAGCCCTGGATGACGGCTTTGAGGTCTATATCGTTACGGATGCCTCCGGTGGAGTCACCGTCGAAGCCCATGAGAGGGCCATCCAGCGGATAGTCCAGGAAGGGGCTGTACCTATGACATGGCTCCAGGTGCTGCTCGAGTGGCAGCGGGATTGGGCTCGCCAGGAAACCTACGATGCGGTGATGGAGGTTGCCAAGGAGCACGGCGGAGCATACGGCCTGGGAATCGGCTATGCGAAGGTCATGCTTGGTGAACATGCAAGCGAGGCACGAATAGCCGAGGAAGTGGGCACATAGAGTTAAGGCCGGAAGAGGCTCAGAAAGGATATGACTCCATGAATCCGGAATTCATTCTTTTTAACGGGCGCATCTCGACGCTCGGCAGGGACAACCCTCAGGTCTCCGCGGTTGCCGTCAAAGACGGGAAATTCCTGTCCGTAGGGGAGGACAAGGATTTGATGGCACTTAGAGGAGACGGCACCCAAGTCATCGATCTTCGGGGCCACACGGTCATTCCCGGCTTGAATGACTCCCACATCCACGTTATACGGGGAGGACTCAACTACAACATGGAGCTGCGCTGGGACGGCATCCCATCTCTTTCCGACGCCCTGGCGATGCTTCGGGACCAGGCTAGTCGCACTCCCCCTCCCCAGTGGGTGCGGGTCATCGGGGGATGGTCTGAATTTCAATTCTCGGAGGGGCGTATGCCCACTCTGGATGAGATCAACCAGGCCGCCCCCGAAACACCGGTTTTTGTCCTCCATCTCTATGACCGGGCTTTTCTCAATGGCGCAGCTTTGCGCGCACTCGGATATACGAAAGACACCCCGGAGTTTCCGGGAGGTGAAATCCAACGGGACCGTCAAGGCAATCCCACAGGACTAATCATCGCACGTCCTAATGCCACGATTCTCTATGCAACTCTGGCAAAGGGTCCAAAACTTTCCTACGAGGATCAGCTCAATTCTTCCCGCCACTTCATGCGTGAACTGAACCGCTTTGGCCTCACCAGCGTCATCGATGCCGGAGGCGGCTTTCAGAACTACCCGGATGATTATCGCGTGATGGAAGATCTGTGGCAAAGAGGGGAGCTCACCATCAGGTTTGCCTACAACCTCTTTACCCAGCACCCGAAGGAGGAGTATGAGGATTTCAAGGAGTGGATCACCATGACCCATCCGGGCGATGGCGACGACTATTTCCATGTGAATGGTGCGGGGGAAATGCTCGTCTTCTCAGGCGCCGATTTCGAAGATTTCCTGGAGCCCCGCCCGGACCTCCCTCCCCAAATGGAAGAGGAACTCAGTCGGGTGGTGCGCCTCCTGGCGGAAAACAAATGGCCTTTCAGGCTTCATGCCACCTATGATGAATCCATCAGTCGCTTCTTGAACGTGTTTGAGAAGGTCCACCAGGAGGTCCCATTAGATGTGTTCAGGTGGTTCTTCGACCACGCCGAAACCATAAGCGACCGTAACATAGAGCGGGTAATGGCGCTTGGAGGCGGCATTGCCATCCAGGACCGGATGGCATTCCAGGGAGAGCATTTCATAGAGCGATACGGAGCAAAAGCGGCCGAGCGTACGCCTCCCATTATCCGAATGCTCACGATGGGCCTTCCGGTTGGGGCGGGAACCGATGCCACACGGGTTGCGAGCTACAACCCCTGGATAAGTCTCTACTGGCTTGTAACGGGAAAAACAGTCGGCGACACACAACTCTATCCTGCATCCAACCGCCTTGACCGAATGGAAGCCCTCCGTCTCTACACCTTGGGAAGCGCATGGTTTTCGGGGGAAGAAGCCAGGAAAGGCTCCATTGAGGAAGGTAAGCTTGCCGATCTCTGCGTCCTTTCGGAAGACTATTTCTCCATACCGGAAGAGCGGATCAAATACCTTGAATCGGTTCTCACAATGGTTGGAGGCAAGGTGGTCTATGGCGCAGAGGTGTTTGCGCACCTGGCGCCGCCTCCACTGCCTGTAAGCCCGGATTGGTCTCCGGTTAAAGTTTTTGACGGCTATGCACGGGAAGCCTCTTCCGTCTCGGAGCATGAGCCCGCATTGGCATAGGAATGGCGCTGAAAAGAGCAGGAAGATCGTGACCGGTCGCAATGGTTCGGCATGCAGTATGCGAACAGCACCCGGTGGACACCACGGGAAAGCAGGCATCCGGGTATTGTTCGGCAAAAGAAGGAGTCACTTATGGATGCTACAGCAGTAGCGGATCGAACTTTTACCGACAAGGTGCTTGAGGCTTACTCAGATATTAAGAACCCGAGACTGAAGTTCATCGTTTCGGATCTCATCAAACACATGCACGCCTTCGTCAAGGAAACGAAGGTGACGGACGAGGAATTTGAGTTTGCCTGGGATTTCCTGGAAAGGATGGCCGAGATAACAGGACCCGAGAGAAATGAGTTCATCCTGCTGGCAGACGTGATGGGGGTAAGTCAGCTCATTGAAACTCTCAACCACGAGGAGCCGAACCAGCCGGTTGGATATGCACTGGTTGGTCCATTCTATCGCGCCAACGCTCCTTTCCGCGAAAGAGGCGCTTCCATTGCAAGCAACGATACCCCGGGCACAACAATGGCGTTGACTTAAGGTAAAGGTCATTTTCGGCCCCACTTGCCGTAGCTGC
>CAYOVG010000519.1:0-3558 GCA_964407285.1 uncultured Syntrophobacteraceae bacterium | reverse complement strand
TCACCCACTCACCCACTCACCCACTCACCCACTCACCCACTCACCCACTCACCCACTCACCCATTCACCCATTCACCCATTCACCCATTCACCCATTCACCCATTTATGTACCCCCCATGCCGTTTAATGCATCTTGTGATTTAAGCGTAGATCTGGTTAAATCGCATATACTGAGTTTTCGTGTATGGATTGAGCGGCGGTCCCCGGACCGGCCGCTTTTCCTGTTTTGATGTGATTGAAAAGCCGGTCGCACACGATCCATGGCACTTGCAGGAGGACCGGCATGATTTCCGGTTGCCGGGTGGAGTCCGGTGACGGGAAGGGATTGGACCGTTCGTCGGTTTGCCGACTTACCGACTTGCCTGTCAACAGGTTCTTCCATCCATCACCGGCCAAATGATTCGTTGATTTGCCGGTTTATGCGCCTCCCGTGCGGTTTAATGCATCTTGTGATTTGAGTATAGATCTGGTTAAATCGCATATACTGAGTTTTCGTGTATGGATTGAGCGGCGGTCTTCGGACCGGCCGCTTTTTCCGTTTCAGAGGGAGAAGGTGAAACGTGAAATTCAAACATGTAGTGACGCACAGTGCAGCAACCGGGCCGGGTCCGGAGATTGTCGGAAACGGGATTCCCCCCCGGCTCAAAGGCAAGGACAGAGACATCGGACATCGTGGCCCCGGCGTGGCGTGTCCGAGCTTTGACGCCGGGAAGACGCGGCGATCGGAGGTGCGGGGATGAGCGACTCCAATGGAACGTGTCCCGTGCATGACGAGGCCTTCAGGCGGATCGACGAGAACCTCAATTCAGTAAACGAAAGCCTGAAGGAGATCTGGCCTCGTCTGCGCGGCATAGAGCTTCGCATCGCATGGGGAGGAGGAATAATAGCGGCTATCCTGTTCGTGTTCCAGGTGATGCCGTACCTGCTCAAAGTCCTCAAGTGGATCGAAACGGTCAAATAGGAGCAGATCATCCGGGCATCCGGAGGAACGCGAATCCCGGCGCATTGCCCTTTCCATCAGCCCGGCCATGACCGGACCGTACCCATGCCCCATTCAACAGCCTTGAATGACCAAGCAAACGCTACCGGAAGAAGAAAGGAAATCCCATATGCCTCTCTTTCAGCTTGAGAAGCTTCTGTATTCGCTCCTGGTTCCCGGCCTCGCCGAGATCATGTCGGACCTCGACAGTTACCTCTCCGACATCTTCGACGTGGATCTGCTCGGCCAGGCCTACCTGGACGCCTTCGGCGCCTATCTTACGGCCCATCCGGTGAACGTGAGCCAGGGCTACCTCCAGGACCCCAATCAGATACCGGCCTGGATCATTCTGCCGGCCACCGTCGAGAGCCCTGAAGGGGTAATCGGGGGGTACGTCAACGACCATGCCTGCGACCTGGAAAATTACACCGTAGTGGAGAACTACGGAAGGTTTTGCCGCCACACCGGTTCCGTGGTCACGGTCGCCGACAGCGCCGATACGGTGCTTTGTCTCGAAGCGGTCTGCCGCTACATCCTCGGCGGCGCCGGCGGCGGATTCGCGGACCACAACTTCCACGAGGTGGAGATCACGGCGCGGGATGTCGATCCGGCATCGGTCAACCTCTCCGGCGCTCTCTACACCCGTTCGACCATCGTGGGCGGCAAAGGAATGGATACCTGGAGCCGTAAACTTCCGCTCGTCAGGGAAGTCCGCACGTTCGGCAAATTCTCGGATTCGGAAGACCATGAGGAAATATAGGCAGCCATCCTGTAGGGATATGCGGGGTGGAGTTTATCCGCAACCGGCGCGGACATCTTCGCGGATAACGACGGAGCGGCGGATTGCTCCCGGCCGTTCCAGTCAAAAACACCTGCCGAAGGCTGCGCGGGCGACGGATCGGAATCGAGGACCCCCTATCGTTTCCGCGTGGGAAGGAACGCGGGAATGCGTGATTGAAGCCCGTAACATTGTAGCATTGCACCTGAGAACCAGGAACGAACACAGGAGACAAACGAATGGAACGGATCAGTTTGGAAGAATTTTGCAAGCGGCTTTCCACCAGGGACAAGCGCGTGGAGACCATCGGAGGCTTTCATCACTACATGCGGGATGTGGAGAAGAAAACGAAAGCCACGGAAGCCGAGTTTTCCGAGTACTTCAAGAGGTTTTGCCTGATGCCCGCCTGATCCTGCAACGGATTCGACGTCCGGCTTTGCAGTATCCGATTCAATGCCTGTTCAACGCTTGATTCGATTCACAATCAACAACACAACACAACTCGAAAGCATTCAAGGAGAACACACTATGGCCGTCTTCTTCAACGGGAGACTTCTGGTCACGCCCGCGGTGGCATCCAGGGTGGATGATACCGAGATGGCGAACCAAAACCTTTCGGTTCCGATGAACCTCGCCGTCATGGGCAGAGCGGACAGCGGAGAGCCCAAACGCGTATTCGATATCGGGAACCCGGTCGAGGCCGAGGAGATCTTCAAGGGCGGGGAACTGCTCACGGCGATCCGAAAGGCCTTTGCCCCGAGCGCCCAGACAAACGGACCGCAGGTCATAAAGGCCGTCCGCGTCGACCCGGCCCTTCAGGCCCGGCTCGTTGCGCCCCAGGAAGTCGATACCGAGGAAACCGGGGCGCTGCAGGCGCTTCCCGAAACGGCGGACGAAACGATCCAGGTCAAGCTGGCCGGCGCGGCGAGCGCCACCGACGATTACTACAACGGGTATCGCATCCTGATGACCTCCGGGGTCGCCTTCGGAGAGACGAACCTCATCGAAGACTACGACGGCGCAACCAGGGTAGCCACGTGCCGTTACGCATGGCGGAACACCCCGGCGGCCGCCGATGCCTACGAACTGATCCCCGCCGCTTTCTGCCTGGAATCAACGGATTACGGCGTCAACGCCAACCGGGTGAAGATCAAGGTAGCCGACGGCACCACGAGCGGGACCAAGAAGGCGTCGACCGGCTTCGCCAACGACACCGTCTACAGGGACAACCTGGCCGCCACGTACTTTACCCTCGGCTATTCGGGGAGTGCGGCGTCGTGCATCGTGGATATCGACGCCTCTTCGCTCACCGTGAAGGCCGGAACTCCGGGCTCCGAGACCACGCTCTACGTCGCGGACCTCTCCGTCTACAACACCGTCTCGAAGCTCGTGGATTTTCTGGACTCCAAGCCCGACCTGGATGCGGTCTACACTCCGGCCTACCGTGACTATCCGACCTACGGAAAGCTCGACTTCGTCACCGGCAAGAAGATCGACCGGGTATGCGTGCGCGGGACCGCGGACGCCGCAAGCGATACCACCCACCTGACGCTCTCGCAGGGAAGCGACGTGGACGACGCCTACAACGCCATGACGGTGGTCTTCACCTCGGGGGCGCTCGCCGGAGTGAGCACGACCATCTCCGACTATACCGGCTCCACGCGTACGGCGACGCTCTCCGACACCCTTTCGGAAGCTCCCGACGCCATGGCCTACAAGATCCTGGCCACCACGGTGAGCGGAACGGCCCAGGCCGGAGGCGCAAACTCCATCACGCTCGAATCCTGGGAGAACGCCTCC
>CAYOVG010000518.1:0-3577 GCA_964407285.1 uncultured Syntrophobacteraceae bacterium | reverse complement strand
GTGACCGCACAAAGCGGTTCCGTCTCATCGTCAGGTTAGCCGCGTAGTTGCCGGCCTGGTTATTTAGTGTGTCTCTCCTTTGGCCTGCCGACGTCGGAGAGAAGGCATTGAGACGCCTTTGGCACGTTTGACAAAGATTCGTGCCATTTGTTCTTTGGCCTGCCGACGTCGGAGAGAAGGCATTGAGACGATCCAATCCACCACCGGTCGATTTTTGAATCATGCCGTTTATTTTGTGGAGCGTTGCTGTGTACCGAGCTATAATGCGGTGAATTCAGCGACGACGTGTTCAGGACGCGTGGAGTTGAGGTCGGCAACATGGCATAGCGCCCTGAAATGCTTCTGGGTACCTGGAATTGTCCCGGTTGACGGTATTCCATCGCCGTCCGAACAGCGGGAAGTGCGTCTTCGAATGCGGCAGTGGTCAATGATTTGAGAGAATACCGGTGCAAACGGCGATTATGCGCCGGTCGCCGGTCCGGGGCCTGCCCGTGCCGTCAAACTGAGGGGTTGCCGGTGGAAAGCATCGCCGGACCATTCGATCCGGCGATGCGGTGGAGAAGGACCCGGTGGGAAATTTTACGCCCCGGCCTCATTTGATGGATAAGGTTTTGGGATGGGGAAAACGGGTGGACAGCCGTTTTGGACTCCCTCACCCTGCCCTCTCCGGCGAAGCGGGCGAGAGGACATTCGTCCACACCCCTGATATGGACCGGTGCTTGATGCGGCGCTGATGAATGATGCCGGCAGAAAAAGTATCAACACGAGCGAAACTTTCGAATGACGGCCACCGCGCGCCGACGGCTTTTCAGCCTCCTATCAGGCCCCTGTCGGGCCCATATGAGCACCATCTCGGCACCATGAAGGCGCCGTAAATGTATCGCAAAAGCGCCATTGAATGTAGACGTGGAGCGGGTTTACGGCGCTGAATGAAAAAATTTTGGAACCCTGAACTCAAATCGCATCCTAATTGCACAATTAGCGCCTGCACGCCATTTCTGGCGGCGTGAAGCAAAGATGCAAAAGCGGCATCATCAAGAACCGCCGTCGCCGACAAAGCCGCGATCAGCGCTCCTCGACGCGCGTCTTTTTTCCCGGAACCCTACCTCTCCGCTTACCTGTATCGAACGAACAGGCGCACATCGCCCACCGGCGCTTCCCCCTGTCGGGAACCGGTATGCCGTAAAGGAACTTCCACCGTTCGGGGCCAATGGATTGTAACGTGCCGATACGCGCCGAAGTATGACGTAAATGTAACGATCAGCCTTATCAAATATTCATTGACACAGGCTCTCGTTAATGTTAGATACATACCGTCGGTTGGTATGTAAACGGAGAGAGCCATGAAGAAGCCCAAAGAGGTAAGGATGGAGGAAATTCTTACCGCTGCCGTCAACGAGTTCCTCGAAAAGGGATACGAGGGGGCTTCGGTGGATTCCATCGCCCGGCGGGCGGGACTCACCAAGGGCGGAATCTACCACCACTTTCGAGGCAAGGACGAGATCCTCCTCGCGGCCAACAGGAAGTTCGAAGAACCGATTCTCTCGATGATCCAAACCGCCGACTCGACCCCGGATGCGGCCGAAGCCATCGCCGGATTCATCGCGCAGTATCTGGAGTACTGGTCGAGCCATCCCAGGGAAGTGGCTTTTTTCTTTCTGTCCTTTTCAAAAGTCCTGAGTTCCGCTAAACTCTGGGCGCTCTACGAAGAATACTGCCACGTTATCAGGCCGTTCATCTGCGGCCTCTACAATCGTGGGATGGAATCAGGCCTGTTTCGCGCGCACGACGCGGACCGGCAGGCGCTGGCCCTGCTTGCCGCCCTCGAAGGAGTGCTCGGATACATGATCGTCGACCGGGAACTCGATTCGAAACAGGTTATTCGAAGCTTTCAACAGTTCTTCGTATACGAATTGATCGATCATCATCCGTAAGGATGAGAATGAGTGGTCTCCGGCGCGAGAAACGGCGAGGAGCCTCGCGCGAGACCGGCGTGAATCCTCCCCGGGCAAGCCGCCGCGCTCCGGAAGTATCCGTTCGCCCGCTTCATGCGGAATGCGTACACGCCGGGGAAGGACGAGGAGGACGACCGGCTTCGGTCGGAAGCATGGAAATATTTGAACTTTTTTGCACAACTGCAACTTTCAACCACATATCAACCGCATGCATGCCTTCGCGGAGGAATCCGGAGCATATGGCCGTGGAAAGCTCATCTCTTGGTGCATTGAAGAATAATCTGCCGGCGCGCCCGGGCATCGGGCCGGCTTCCCCGCCCGTGCCGATGAATCGAAGCACGGGCCATCGAAGCTCGAACGGGGCCGTACGCCAGCCTTCGACCCCTCGGGTCGATGCGCCCCCTCCGGGCGATTCGCTCTTCTCCAACATTTCCACCGCAACCTCTTCCGCCGCTCTTCCGGGCGATTCGGCTCCCGCGGGCGACACGTCCCCTCCGGGCGGACGACGGCGCGCCCCGACCCTGCCGCGCGCCGGCAAGGTCTTCATCGTGCTTGCCTGGATCACCATGGCCGGGTGCGCCGCCGTGGGTCCCGATTTTCGGCCTCCCCCCTCCCCCGGCGTCAAAACGTACACCGAAAGACCGGTTCCGGTGGAAACGGCCTCCGCCCCCGGCGCGGGAGGAGAGGCGCAGCGCTTCATCGACCGCGACGATATACCCGAACAGTGGTGGACCCTGTTTCATTCGGAACCGCTGGACCGGCTCATCCGCCGCGCTCTCGCCGAAAACCCCACGCTCGAAGCTTCGCAGGCCGCGCTTCGCCGCGCTCGCGAGAACCTGCGCGCAAGGGAGGGAACGATCCTCTATCCGAGCGTGGACGCGCAGATCTCGGGCGTCCGCCAAAGGATCACGGGCGCTTCCGGCGGGTCTGACGGCATCGCCAATACCTTCAATCTGTTCAACGCTTCGGTGAACGTCTCCTATCTGCTCGACGTATTCGGGGGCGGCAGGCGCGAACTGGAAGCCCTGCAGGCGGAAGTCGACTATCAGCGCTTCCTGCTGGCGGGAGCCCACATCGCCCTCACCGCCAACATCGTCACCGCCGCGGTGCGGGAGGCCTCCCTGCGCGCCCAGATACAGGCGATCGAGGAGATCGTGGCCACTGAGCTAAAGCAGTTGCAGATGGTGGAGCGCCAGTCTCTCCTCGGCGGCGCCGCACGGTCCGACGTTTTGGCCCAGCAGGCGCAACTGGCTCAGACCAGGGCGACCCTGCCGCCCCTGGAGAAGGAGCTGGCGCAGACCCGCGACCTGCTGGCGATCCTGACCGGCAGGCTCCCCGGCGAAGCGGAGCTTCCGGAGTTCAGGCTGGACGAGATGCAGCTTCCCCGGGAGCTTCCGGTGAGTCTTCCCTCGTCGCTCGCGCGCCGGCGCCCCGACATCCGCGCCTCGGAAGAACTGCTGCACGCGGCGAGCGCCGACGTCGGCGTGGCCACGGCCAATCTCTATCCGCAAATAACGCTCACGGCGGGCCTGGGGGCCAACGCCACGCGCATCGAAGACCTCTTCTCCCCCGGCGCGTCCATCTGGAACTTCGGGGCCGGACTGCTGCAGCCGATCTTCCAC
>CAYOVG010000517.1:0-3587 GCA_964407285.1 uncultured Syntrophobacteraceae bacterium | reverse complement strand
GTGAATGTCGATCCTTCACCGGGACGGCTCTCGAGCCTGATCTCGCCTCCAAGGAGCTTCGCGAGCTCTCTCGATATGGACAGGCCGAGGCCCGTGCCGCCGTATTTCCTCGTCGTGCCCCCATCCGCCTGCTGAAACGCCTCGAATACCAGCATATGCTTATCTTCGGGGATGCCTATGCCGGTGTCTTTCACGGAGAACGCCACGACCGCGTCCCGGCGCAAGCCGCCGGCGGACGAACCGGCAGACGGAGACGGCCGGTGCATTCTTACCGTGACCATCCCCCGGTCGGTGAACTTCATCGCGTTGGAAAGGAGGTTCTTAAGAATCTGCTCCAGGCGCCGGCGATCGGTCCTGATGCTTGCGGGAAGGCCGTCATCCATTTCGACTTCGAAATCGATCCCCTTCTCCACGGCGACGCGCTTGAAGCTGTTTTCCATGTAGTCGGCCATCTCCTGCAGGGCGACATCGGTGACGGTCAAAGTCATTCTTCCCGCTTCGATTTTCGAGAGGTCGAGGATTTCATCGATGAGGTGCAGAAGCTCCATTCCGCTGTTGTGTATGATCTTGGACGATTCGACCTGTTCCGGCGCAAGGTTGCCGCCGACATTCTCCGCCAGGTCCCGGGAAAGGAGGAGCATGCTGTTCAGCGGCGTCCGCAACTCGTGGGACATATTGGCCAGAAACTCCGATTTGTACTTGCCGGTCACTTCAAGCTGCCGGGCCCGGTCCTCCAACTCCCGGCGAATGTCTTCGAGATTCCGGTTCTTCTGGTCGATTTGCACCTTTTGTTTCTCCAGGAAGCTGTTCTTTTCCTCCAGTTCCTCGTTGACGACCTGCAACTCCTCCTGCTGCTGCTTCAGCCTCTCCTCCGAATCCCTCAGGGAGGCGGTTTGTTCCTCCAGTTCCTCGTTGGCGATCCGAAGCTCTTCCTCCTGGACCTGGAGCTGTGACGCCTGGCGTTGCGTCTCATCCAGCAACGCTCTCAGCCTCACCTGGTTCTGAACCGTATTGAAAGCGATGGCGATAGCCGGGCAGACATCGCGCAGAAAGTCCAGCTTCCGGTCTGAAAACTCCTCGAAGGCCCCCAACTCGATAACGCCTTTCACCGAATTTTCGAAGAGGAACGGAACGGCGACGATGTTTCGCGGCGGGCTGTCACCGAAGGAGGAATTGATGCGGATATAATCTTCCGGGATGTCGGTAACGGAAATGAGGTCCTTTTCAAGGGCGGCCTGCCCCACCAGCCCCTCGCCCGGTTCGATGGACGCGGCAAGGGATTTGCGCTTGCTGAAGGCGTAACTCCCGCCCAGGCGCAACACTCCATCGTCGGTCATGAGATAGAGCGTTCCTATCCGCGCATCGAGATACCGGGCGAGAAAGCCGATGACTTTCCCGGCCAGCGCGCTGCTGTCCCCCTCCCCGACAATGATGCCGTTCAGATCGTTTTTACCGGTCTTGATCCAATCCTGGAGATCGCTTTCCGCTTTCGCATGGCGCAGGCTCCGGGTCATCCGGTTGATGGCGTTTCCGAGCTGGTCGTCGACGCCTCCGACCTCCACCCTCCGGCTGAAATCTCCCGCGGCGATTGCGGCCGCCATTTCGGCCTTGCTCCTGAGACTGGCCTGCATCCGACGGAACGAATCGGCCAGCGCCCCTATCTCGTCTTTCCGGGAGATATTCACCTCGTGGCTAAGATCACCCTCCGCAATGTCGGCAATGCGCCGCACCATGAGCCGCAACGGCGGGCTGATGCTTCGGGTGATGAGAAACGCCACGCCCAGCCCGAACAGCAAGGACGCTACGATGAGCCCGATCATGGCCGTGTTGGCCCGGGCTTTTTCCACATTCGCGGTTTCGAGATAGTCCCGCGCCTTCCAGGCGGAGAAATCGACCACTTTCTGGATTTTCGCTTTCAGGTCCTCCACGTATTCCTGCTGTTGCAGAAGAAACGCTTTGTCCAGCCGCCCCAATCCTTCGGTGCGAATCCGCGCGAGCTCCGCGTCACGCAGTCTCCTCCAGTCGGCAAAGGCCTGCCGGGCAATTACAGCGTCCTCCCTGGGGCCGAGGTACCGGTCGTCGATGATGTCGAAATACCGGAACACCTGCGCCTCCATGACGTTCAGCTTGCGCTCCAGTTCATCCACCTCCGCGGGGTCGTCCGCATAAGAAATGCTTCGCACGAGGTCATGCATCGCGTTGATATCCCCTCGGATATCCCGCGCGGTATAGCCCACGGTCAGGGGATGCTCGTATATTTCCGTCAGGAGACTCCCCAATATTCGTATCTGGTACAACGCAACGACGCCGACGGTCAGGGTGGTCATAATCACCAGCAAAAATCCGAGGTTCATCCTTGTGCCGATTGTGTAATTGCCCATTTTGGCGAACCCGTTCATTCTTCCTCCGCCCGTAATGATCCATCCAGGGTGAACGATGCTTATTTTGCTGAAATATATTGGGTTTTACAGCGAATTTCAACGGCCCGAACCCGATCGATGCGGTTGGAAGTGGAACCGGACGCAATGACGCCTGGTGGAAGCCGCGGAAATGAAAAGACCGGGTGATGAGCTATCACCCGGCCGTTCGGAAGAGTGCAGAGAGCATTACCAAATGGGAGCGGTTTCTGAAAAGTAATTTAACACATCCCATTGCGAATGAAATAAGGTAAACTCCGTATTAGGGGCTGGGAAACTATGTATTACACGCGAGCAGTGAATCGCGAGCCCCGAAACTACGGAGTTTCAACCATTCAGAAAGGGGGCCTCTCTTGGAATGCGTTCTTCTGGGAACCGGCGGCATGATGCCGATGCCTTACAGGTCGCTCACGTCGATGGCCGTAAGACTCGACGGCCGCATCTACCTCTTCGACGCGGGCGAAGGAACTCAAATCGGGTGGAAAAAAGTCCGGCTCGGGGTCCGTGGTTTGGGAGTCATGGCGGTGACCCATCTTCATGCCGATCACATCCTCGGAATTCCCGGCCTCATGATGCTCAAGGCGCAAATGGAAGATCCCGCCCCCCTGACCGTCATCGGCCCTCCCGGCATTACGGAATTCGTGGTTCAACTGCAGAGGATGGTGGAATTTCACCTGAACTATCCCGTCCATTTCATCGAATGGTCGGAAGGCTGTCCGGAACTGGCGTACCGGGACGATGCCGTCCGCATCTTGTGGCATCCTCTTCTGCACACGCGGTTTTGCCTGGGATATCGATTGGAGGAACTGGAACGGCCGGGTAAGTTCGATCCCCAGCGCGCTCAGAAACTCCGTATTCCCAAAGGCCCGCTTTGGGGCAGGCTCCAGAAGGGGGAGACGATAACGAAGGAAGACGGCGAAAAGGTAACCCCGGACAAGGTGCTCGGCCCTCCGAGGCGTGGACGGCACATCGCCTTTGTCGTGGATACCCGGCCGACGAAGAACATCTATCGTCTGTGCAAGGACGTTGACATCGCCTTCATGGAGGGGATGTTTCTCCCCGAAGACGCCGAACACGCGGAAGCGAAAGGCCACATGACCATCGTGGACGCCGCCCGCATCGCCTCGCGGGCGGGAGCGGACCGGGCCGTCCTGGTGCACATAAGTCCTC
>CAYOVG010000516.1:0-3592 GCA_964407285.1 uncultured Syntrophobacteraceae bacterium | reverse complement strand
GGATTGATGAGAGCAGCCGAGGAACAGGCCGGCGACAACGCACATGTTTCATCCGTCATGCCGAACGCTCCGTTTCCATCTTCCCATCCGTACTCTAACCACATCCCTAACGGTAAGCAACCGGGACCGCTCTCCCGGGAAAGTTGAGTTGCGTGATGAGAAGATATCCCCCGGTGCTGGCATAGCAGTAAACCTTGTCGGTGAAAGAAAGATCGGGATTGTTGGCCAGAACGTCCTTGTACTGGGCGGACAGGCCGGCAAGAGGGACCGGCGTCTTGATGCTGGCGCACTCTATGCGCGCATCCGGCAGTATGGTTTCGCTTCCCTGCCTGGTGAGGCGGTAGACACACGCCGCGGCCAGGCACATAGGAATGTATTCCCTGGAAAAAGGTCCCAGTTCGGGGCTCGAGAATATCGGTCGAAAAGCTCTGTCGCGGCCCTTGTCCCCGATGGAAGCCAGCACTCTTTCCACCCGCTCGCCACCATGGTGGTAAGCTCCCAGCGCCAGGAGCACGGACTTGAATTCTTTCCGGTGTCTTGACAGGTACTGGGCGGCGGCGACCGCCGTCTTCTGCCAGTCGAGCCTCTCGTCGATGCGCGGGGCCGTATCCTCGGGATCGTCGGGAGACACGGCAACGCCGTAGTCTCTCGCAGTCGGAGCCAGGAATTGAAACATCCCCACGGCGCCCGCGCTGGACTGCGCTCCCTCGGTGAATTTTGATTCGACGAACGGCACGGCGAACGCCAGGTCTTCATGAAGGCCGTATTTACCGAACTGGCTCCGAATGTAGGGAAGATAGCTTCCGCTGCGCCTGAGCGCTCTGCTGGTGGCGCCCCGGTCGTACAGGGCGAGATACTTGAGGAAATAGCTCACATGCCGGACCAGTTCATCGTCTACGGTGAAAGACGTTTCGCCCCAGTCCGCGAGCATGGTCGCGATCATGATCCTGGTGGCGGCCGGGTTGAGAACGACTTCCGCGTACCGACCCACGTCTCTTACCCTGACGCCCGGACCGGACGGCGCCGGAGCAGGAGCTGAAGGCCGGATTGCAGGAGAGGGCGGGGGGTCTCCCTTCAGTATAACGAGCCTGCCGTCCACGATTGTGGCTTTTACCTTGTTGCCGGCGGCAGCCGAGGCGGCGGAGCGGCCCGCGGAGTCCGGCGCGCGCCTGTAATTGCCCGTCGTCCCGCCGGAGCCGTAACCGCGGGAGCGCGTTTGTGATTCCGAACTCCCGGCCCCGTTACTCGCCTCCGATGCCCATTCCCGGGTTGCCTTCTTCCGGAAAGTCGCCGGATCGTCCTCCTCGTTGTCGCCGGCTGTCCCGGCCGCATCCATGCCGTCATCTTCCTCGACGCCGTCGGATCGGGGTTGAACCTCATCGATGACGGAATACTCGTAGGTGGGACCAACGGGTACCGTCTCACAACCATAAGCCAGGAAGATTATCGGCAGCAGCGCAACAAGCTTGACGGGGTTCGATCGAAGGAGACCTCGATTCACCATCGCATCCTTTCTTTGATCGCGTTCAACCATCCTGTAAATGCACCAGAGCACGAGGTAATGCATTATCACGGTTGAAGAGCGATTTGCAACGATCTCTTTTTCGGATGCGACCGGAACAGCCGCTCATATGCCTGGTTTTGAAAACTCCCCTTCATCGATCGGGCGCATATCCTCGAGCCAGTTCACGGTAGCTCTCGACCTGCTCCATTTGCCAGGCTTCATCGCGGTTCATCTCTTCGGCCATTATGCGAGCCACGCACGGGGCTGCTTCCATGCTCGCTTCGGCATTGAACAGCAGGGCGCGCGTTCTGCGCGCCAGTACGTCTTCCACCGTTCGCGCCATCTCGTTTCGGACCGCCCAGACCACTTCTACTTTCAGGTTGGGAAGGTCCGGGTGGAGTTTCTTCCCCATTTCCGGGTTGTCCTCGATCAAACGCCTCAGGAATGGAATGTCGGAACCATAGACATGGAGAGGGTGTTTCCTGTCTACATTCTTGAGCCATCCATGAATACGCAGGTCTCTCGTGATGCACGGGCGCTCCTGCAGTCCGGCCACGAGCAGGGCGTGGTCGATGGTTTCTTCCGCCATCTTCCTGTAGGTCGTCCATTTTCCACCGGTAATGGTGACGAGTCCGGACTGGGAAACCTCCAGGAAGTGGTCTCTCGCCAGAGAGGCCGTGGTGTGGTGGGGACCGGAATCCACGAGCGGCCTGATTCCGGCGAATACGCTCAGGACATCCTCCCGTTTCGGGTCCCTGACCATGTACTTTGCGGCATGTTTCAGGAGAAAATCCACTTCCTCCCGGAAGGGCCGGGGTTCCAGGCTGACATTCTCGACGGGAGTATCCGTGGTGCCGACCAATACCCGATTGCGCCAGGGAACCGCAAAAAGGACCCGGCCGTCATCGGTTTCGGGGACCATGACGGCGGTCTCCCCCGGAAGGAATTCCCTGGCCAGAATGATATGAACCCCCTGGCTCGGAGCGAGGATAGGCCGGGAATTCGGGGAATCCATCCTGCGTATGAGATCCGTGAACGGGCCGGCGGCGTTTACGACCACCCGGCCGTGGATCTTGAAGCTCTCGCCCGTCTCTCGATCCACGGCGGTGACGCCGTCGATGGTGTTTCCGTACTTCACCAGGCCGGTAACTTCCATGTAGTTGATTGGAGTTCCCCCGAACTCCGTTACGGTTTGCGCGAGATTTATTGCGAGGCGCGAATCGTCGAACTGCCCGTCGTGATAGACGACGCCGCCCCTCAGCCCTTCGGGTTCGAGGGTCGGAATGCGCTTCAGCGTCTCCTCTCTGGAAAGACGCTTTGACGGGCCAAATCCGAATTTCCCGGCCAGGAGGTCGTAGACTTTCATCCCGGCGCCGTAGAAGGGGCCTTCCCACCAGATATAGCTGGGGACGAGGAATGCCTGGTTGCTTACGAGATGAGGGGCATTCTGCAGTAGAAGCCCTCGTTCGTGCAGTGCTTCGAGAACCAGGGAAATGTTTCCCTGCTTCAGGTAGCGCACTCCGCCGTGTATCAGCTTGGTGCTGCGGCTCGACGTGCCTTTGGAAAAGTCATGCTGTTCGAGGAGCAGTGTTTTGAAGCCCCTCGACGCCGCATCGACCGCGGCGCCCAAACCGGTGCTCCCTCCCCCGATTACGACAACGTCCCAGTATCCCGGGTCCTGCCTGAGCGCCTGGATCATCGAGTCTCGATTCATGGGAATCCTTCGATTTTCGACCTCCCTTTCTCAGCGTCCTTTCTTGGGCCGCGAGTAGATATGGGTCGCACTGCCGAGGAACGCTTCCGCCGCTTCGGATTCGGTTTCCGACAGGGTCGGGTGCGGGTGTATGGAAAGAGCCATGTCTTCGGCCAGAGCACCCATCTCTACCGCCAACACCCCCTCGGCGATCATCTCCCCGGCGCCTCTGCCGACGATGCCCACACCGAGGAGCCTTTCCGTCTCGGGATCGAAGATCATCTTGGTGACCCCTTCGGGGGCATCCATCGTGGCCGCGCGCCCAGATGCGCTCCACGGGAACCGGGAAACCTTCACGGGGCGGTTTTCTCTCCCGGCGATCTCCTCGGTCAGTC
>CAYOVG010000515.1:0-3631 GCA_964407285.1 uncultured Syntrophobacteraceae bacterium | reverse complement strand
TCCTCAACCGGAGCCGCGGCAGCGCCACCGGCGGGCGCGGCGGCTATGGCCACCGGCGCGGCAGCGCTCACGCCGAACCGCTCCTCAAGCTCCTTGACGAGTTCGCTCAGTTCCAAGACCGTCATATTTTCAATGAATTTAACTACATCTTCCTTCGTGACATCAGCCATTTTAACATCCTCCTAAGGATTTGCCTTTTCTTTTTCTTGCTGAATAGCAGCCAGCACGCCAACAAAAGACCTCGGGACCGCGCTCAGTACGGATACGAACTGCGTCGATACCGCATTGAGGGTACCCAAAAGTTTGCCCAAGAGCACCTCTCGAGACGGAAGGTCCGCCAGAGCGGCGATATCATCGGCATTGAGAAGCCGGTTTCCCAGGACACCCACTTTGATCTTCAGCTTGTCGTTGTTCTTGCTGAAGGCCCGGAGAATCCGAGCGGGAGCGGTCGGATCGCTATACCCGATGGCGATGGCGCAAGTCCCCTTCAAATGGGAATCGAGGATTTCCGCCCCCGTTTCCTTGCCGGCCAGTCGCATCAGGGTGTTCTTGACGACCTGATATTCCACTTTTTCCGCCGCCAGGGCGTCGCGCAACTGAGTCATCGCCTCGACGGTAAGCCCCTGGAAGTCGGTCAGAATGGCCGCGCTCGCTTGCTGCAGCTTCTCATGCAGCTTCTGCACAACCTCTTCTTTCTTGGCCTTTTCCAATCTAATCTACCCCCCTTTCGTCTGCCCTGCGTGCTTTCGCTACCATGTCACTCATTACCGGTCTCGTGAACCCGTGAGCCTGATTGGTCATTCATGCATCTCGGTAGGTCGCCCTCTTTCCAGCAGATCCGGCATTTAAACACCCTCGCGGGTGCACCTACGGTCTCTGATGGCAGGAAACACCAAGCGGCAGTTGATGGTTTTTCTAAACGAACATCGCCATTAAGACATTACGGACTTGATGGCGAGCGGATCGACCTGTATTCCCGGTCCCATGGTGGTTGACACCGCTATGCCGCGCAGGTAGGTGCCCTTCGCGCTGACCGGTTTCAGTCGAATGAGCGTATCCAGGAAGGTGGACACGTTCTGAAGAAGCTTTTCCGAACCGAAGGAGACTTTCCCTACCGGAACGTGAACGATACCGGTCTTCTCCACACGGAAATCCACCTTACCAGCCTTGATCTCCTTCACGACCTTGGCGATATCGAAGGTCACGGTGCCGAGTTTGGCGTTGGGCATGAGGCCGCGGGGACCCAGGATCTTACCGATCTTTCCGACCGTGCCCATCATGTCCGGAGTGGCGACCGTCTTGTCGAATTCCAGCCAGCCCTCTTTGATCTTATCCACCATCTCGTCTCCGCCCGCGTAATCCGCTCCGGCGTCCAGGGCCTCCTTCACCTTTTCGCCCTTGGCGAAGACAAGCACTCGAACCTCTTTTCCCAGCCCGTTCGGCAACACGACGGTGCCACGCACCATCTGGTCGGCATGACGCGGGTCCACGCCCAGGCGGACAGCGACATCCACTGTCTCATCAAAGCGAGCGTAGGCGCATTCCGCAGCCAGCGTCATTGCATCTTCGAGCGTATAGCGTCTGGCCCGATCAACCTTTTCCCGTGAACTCTGATACTTTTTTCCACGTTTCGGCATTTCCATTCACTCCGGTATCTCTCATATCCCCACAACACTCACGACTACCGTTCGCCGCGGGGAATCCGTTCTTTACTCGATCTCGATCCCCATGCTCCGGGCGGTGCCCTCGATCGTCTTCATCGCCTGCGGCAAGTCCCGCGCATTGAGGTCGGGCATCTTGAGCTTCGCGATCTCTTCGACCTGCGTCCTGGTCACCTTCGCCACCTTGGATTTGTTCGGTTCGCTCGAACCCTTGGCAATCTGCGCCGCCTTCTTCAAAAGGATGGAAGCAGGCGGGGTCTTGGTGATAAAGGTAAAAGAACGGTCCGAATACACCGTTATCACTACCGGAATGATCATGCCCTCCTGCCCCTGCGTCTTGGCGTTGAAGGACTTACAGAATTCCATAATGTTTACGCCATGCTGTCCAAGGGCCGGTCCGATCGGGGGCGACGGGTTAGCTTGCCCGGCGGGAACTTGCAGCTTGATGTTCGCCACAATCTTCTTTGCCATTCTCTTTCAACTCCTTACTGACTGCACCTGATATGCTTTGATCAAATACGGTTCACTTGAACGAAATCAAGCTCAACCGGTGTAGACCTGCCAAAGATACTGACAAGAACTCGGACCTTCCCTTTGTCGGGCATCACTTCGTCCACGATGCCGTTGAAACTCGCAAAGGGACCGTCCACGACGGCAACCTCGTCTCCCTTTTCGAAACGGTACTTCGGCCGAGGCTTCTGGATGCCTTCCTGCATCTGAGCCATGATCGTCTCGGCCTCCTCGTCGGAAAGCGGTATCGGTCGATCCTTGTTCCCGATGAATCCCGTAACCTTGGGAGTATGTCGAACCAGGTGCCATGTATCGTCGTTCAACTCCATCTCGACGATAATGTAACCCGGATAGAACTTTCTCGAAGACGCTTTGCGCTGGCCTTTCACCAACTCGATCACCTTCTCCGTGGGCACAAGGACACGCCCGAACAAATCCTGCTTGCCGGCAGCCTTGACTCGTTCTTCCAGGGCTGATTTCACCTTGTGTTCGAAGCCGGAATACGTATGGACGATATACCAATGTTTTGCCACAAATATCACCCCACTCTCAAAGATTTAGTAATAGATCCGGAATATCGCGCCCCAGAACCGGAAAGGAGAGTGCGTTGAATAGCTATCCGACCAGCAAGTGTACGAGACGGCTCAAGACCGCATCCACAATGCCCAGGAAGAAACCGGCAATAATCACGAGCACCAACACCACCGCGGTGGAACCGATGGTCTCCTTACGGGACGGCCAGACCACCTTGCGAAGCTCGGACAACACTTCCCGCAAGTATTGACGAAGCCGCTCCACCCAATTGACGCCGGCTTCGTCCGCTTTCTTGGAAACCTTCTTCTTGCCGCTTTCCACTTTTCTGGGCCTGGCAGCCTTTGAATCGTCTCTCGCCTGCCGGTTCTTGCCGACCCGTTCCGTGCTTTGCTCGGCATTTTTCTGGAACAATTTGACCAGTTTCATCTATCTCCCATGCGATCATGCCTGGAACCCCGGCGCGTTTCATCCATCGGACCGGCAGGCCAGGAGGGATTCGAACCCCCATCCCCCGGATTTGGAGTCCGGTGCTCTAACCGTTAGAGCTACTGGCCTTTACCGACATCCAATGTCGTCACTCAGGGATTTGCTGCCGCAGACACTGGATACATTTTATGGCCAACACAACAGGCACGATGCCCACAAAGGCGCGGGCGCCGTGCCTGAAGAAAAACAGAAAACCAAAGGAGAGATTACTTCGTCTCTTTATGTTCTGTATGCGAACCGCAAAATTTGCAGTACTTCCTGAAATTCAGCTTCTCCGGCGTGGTCCGCTTGTTTTTCGTCGTGGTATAGTTTCGTCGCTTGCACTGTGAACAAGCCAGTGTAATCAGAACTCGCATTCTAAGCTCACCCTATCGTAATCTGACGGTTATTTAATGATGTCGGTAACGACGCCCGCGCCGACGGTTCTGCCGCCCTCGCGA
>CAYOVG010000514.1:0-3639 GCA_964407285.1 uncultured Syntrophobacteraceae bacterium | reverse complement strand
CGACCGGGTGGGTATGCTCAGGCGATTCATGGGGGATGAGGAGTTGGCCATGCAGTTCATCCGGGAGTTCCTGGAAGAGGCGCCTCGCAAGGTCCTGGAGCTTCGCCGCGAAGTCGGCCTCGGCAATGCGTCCGAAGTAGTGAAACAGGCCCATGAACTGAAAGGCGCCGGCGCGACCCTCGGGGCCACGGCGCTACAGAAAACCATGGCCCTGGTCGAAAAATCCGCCAGGGCAGGCGACATGGAGCATGCGGCAAGACTCCTTGCCGGAATCGAAGACCATCTGAGCGACCTGGAAATCGCTGTCGGCGGGCCGGATGCGACCGGCCTCCGGAAGAAGAGCTCGCCGACGGGCTGAGCGCGTCTTTCCCTCACTGCGTAAATTTCCGCCTTTTTGTCGTCCGGCCCATTTAAAATTCTTGATTTTCAATGCTCTTCCTACAATACTGGTATCCGGCGCTCATGCATTCGCAAACAACGGAAAACATCACGGGTTCGGGCGGAAGACATGATACGGCGGCCGGAAGGATTGCGGCCGGAAGGCTCCAGGCGCCCGAGACGGCAATTGCGCGGCCAATTTGGTGATGAGATAAAACCGCCTGGCAGGAGAATCGCACCGTTTTGCAGGGTTACGGCCTTCAGCCGCGACCGGGCTGTCGAAACGCGACAGTTCGCGACCGCCGGCCGTAACCGCACGGAAAAAGTCCGGTTCTACCCGTTCACGGCATACCATGGAATAACCGCGTAATTGCATTCATCAGCACCAAGGCGAGGGGAATCGATGGCAAAAGCGGAATTGAGTAAATTGCAGGAGATATTTAAGGTATCCGAACAGGAGATGGCCACGCTGGAGGGCGGCCATGGGCCGGTCCAGGAGGTGCTCGGGAAGGTAAGGAAGGCCATGCAGGAGGTTCGCGCCATTGCCGGGTCCCTCGGGATAAAGGGGCTGGTGCGGCTCGGACAGGAACTGGAAAAGCTTGCATCGCAGTCGTCCCTGTCGCCTGAAGACCTGACCACGCTCACGTTCGCGGTCGGCTCCATGAAATCGGGGCTGGCGGATGGGACCTACGAGGGCCTTCGCTCGGCGCTGATGGAAACCCTCGAACTCGTGGGCGTCGAACCTCTCGACGTCATGTCCGTGACGCCTGCCAAACCCGCTCCCAAGAAGCCCGTCGAAGAGTCTTTCAAGGTCCAGCGGATAGAAAAGCCGAAGGCGAAGCCCGCCCCGGCGCCTCCCCCTCCGCCCCCGCCGGAACCCGAGCCGGAACCCGAACCGGTCCCGGAGCCCCCGCCCCCTGAACCCATGAGCCAGGAAGAGGTGGAGAGAGTCGAGAACCTGGAGCGTGTCGCCGGCCAACTGGGAGGCAAGATCGTTTTCTCGGGCGAGCCGGGGGCCGAGTCCTTCAAGCTCGAACTGCCCACTTCCAGCCTGGATCGGGTCAGTGTTCTCCTTTCACCCCTCGATCCGGCGGAGACCCTTACCCAGAAACTCTCCGCCGACGACGAGCACTTGAAGAAGGTGGTCGATACGGTCAAGGAGTTCATGGCGTCCTTCGCGGAAGGGAACCTGGAGAAGGCGCAGGAGGTGCTGGAGGAACTGGCGGGATTCGAAGGCGGTGGAGAACTCTACTCGGAGATCGGCGGGCTTGCCAGGGAACTTCACGACTCGCTGGCGGGGTTGGCCGAGACCCTTACGTCCGACCTCCAGGAAATGGTCGAAGCCGACATGCCGGATACCGGCAACCGCCTGGAGCATATCCTCAAGATCACGGACGAGGCGGCCACCACGACCCTGGACCATGCCGAAAGCATCAAGCAGCGCATTGCAGGCGATCAGCAGAAGCTGGAGCGCCTGGAGAGACACCTTTCCATGCTCAAGCCCATCGGGGATTCGGCTCACAACCGGATGGACGAAAGCGCGCAGCTCATCCGCGAACTCAAGGAGTCCCTCACCGGGAACTACGACGATGTCTCCATCATATTGACTTCCCAGGGCTACCAGGATTTGACGGGACAGATTATTAATAAGATCGTCGGGTTCCAGAAGGGAATCGAGGACAAGCTGATCGGCCTCATCAGGAGCTTCGGGGCCAGGATAAGCAAGGGCAAGAAGAAGCAGAAGAAGGAAGAACTCTACGGTCCGGCCCACGAGAATGTGAAGGACGCCGTTCATTCGCAGGACGAGGTGGATGCAATCCTTGCGGAATTCGGGTTCTGAGGACCGGCGGTCGCGATGGTTCGGTGAGCGCGGCCAGTTGAGTTGGTGATCGCAATGAAGTAATGCGTATGCGCTCTTGCGCAGCCCCCTTCAAGGAAACGCGAAACCGGGGCGCTTCCCCGTCCATCACGGAGAATGGATTTGAATATGACGGATAAGATTCGTCTCGCCGTACTGGTTTCAGGCGGAGGCACCAATCTCCAGGCGATGCTGGACCGCATTCGGGACGGGTCCCTGGCGGCGGAAGTGGCCGTCGTGGTGAGCGACCGGGAAGACGCCCACGGGCTCACGCGAGCCCGCCAGGCGGGAATACCGGCTCATGTCGTGACTTACGGAGCACCGGGGACATCGCCTCCCACGCCGGCCTCGACTCCGGCGCAGCCCCCGGTCCCCCCGGGCTCCCAGAAGTCTCCAATCGAACCCGCCGGAAAGGAACCCGCGGGAGCGGTTGAAGGCGGCGGCTTTCCAATTCCGAAAGCAGACATTGAGGCGCTGGACCGGAAGCAGCGCATCCTGTTCGACCCCGACCCGGAGCTTCGCATCCGCAAGCTGGCCCGGCTCGTGCGAGCCGAACAGCAACTGGTATCCCTGCTGGACGGCTACGCCCCCGACTACGTCTGCCTGGCCGGGTACATGCGCCTGGTAACCCCCTACTTCCTGGGACGCTACAACCGGGACGGCCGGTACCGGGTGCTCAACATCCACCCCGCGCTCCTTCCCGCCTTCCCCGGACAGCACGGCTACGAGGACACCTTTTCCTACGGCTGCAAATGGGGAGGCGTGACCGTCCACTTCGTGGACGAAGGGGAGGACTCCGGTCCCGTCATCGCTCAGGCCGTCTACCCCATCTGGCCGGACGACGACATCGACGCCGTCAAACGCCGTGGACTGCGGATGGAATACGAAATCTACTCGCAGTGCGTCAACTGGCTGGCCCAAGGCCTGCTGGAAGTGAAACAGACGACGCCGGACGGCAGACCCCGCGTTGCCGTAACCGACCCCGCGTATGCATCCGTCCTTCGAAAATGGATCGACCTGGCGCTCTCCAGCCGGTAATTCCCTCACCATGGGGACCTTGCATGCTGAAGGGGTCCTTGGTGTGAGCATGGAGCAAAATTTAAGGTCCTGCTGGGACACTGCCGGCGTGGATTCCCGGGGAGAACGGGAGTCTTCGTGATTGTTGCCGGGTCAAGGCCACCATTCGCTCACTTCACGGATAGTTTTACAGATCGCGACAAAGTCCTCGCGCTTGATACGGTCTGTAAATGCGCCGAGGAAGGAGGGCAAGCTCTCAAGTGCTCTTGCTCTCTCTAAATGGCACAGGGTTTCCAACCAGCATTCCAAGGCTTCCCCCATCACCTCCCGTTTGAGGTCCTCCGGCAAGTGCTCCGCCATACCCGTCAGTGCACGTGATCGATACT
>CAYOVG010000513.1:0-3679 GCA_964407285.1 uncultured Syntrophobacteraceae bacterium | reverse complement strand
TTAGAAAATCGATTTCCGCCCGGCTGATGGGCGGGTCCACGGCCAAAAGAAACAGGGCGGCGTCGACTTTGGGAAGGAAATTATAGGTGACCTGAGTGTTATCGGAGAAAATCGATCCAACCCCCGGTGTATCGATGATATGCACGCCATCCTTCAGGTACGACGACGGATAAGTGATGTGCACCTGCATGACGTTCTTCTCGTTCCCTGGATTGCCTTTTTCGGTGACATAATCCACCAATTCATCGCGAGGCACACACCGCTTGTCCCCGTTTTGGAAGAACACCTCGATGCATTCCTCACCCCCGTAACTTAGAATAGTGACAATAGAGGTGAGGGGAACAATGGCGGTTGGTAGCAACCGGGTTCCGAGCAGGCTGTTAATGAACGTGCTTTTGCCCCGCTTGAACTGGCCTAAAACCACCAGATAGAATCGATTTTCCACCAGTTTGCGGCTGATATCTTCCACGCTGTCCCGGATGTTCTGATCTTTCCGCAGTTCTGCCAGGCCCTTCAGGTCATTAAGCGCGACAAGCAGATCCTGGCGCCGATGTCTAAACAGGTCGAGCATCATGGCCAATCCTCCTGGAGCAAAAAACCCAGCACGGTATAACCGGCGCGGGATGTTATCTTGTCCCCCAAAATAAAAAACCCCCTCCGGCCTTGCCAGATGGGGTATTCGTCTCGGTGAACTTAGACTTCCACCCCAACTGATGGAGTAGAAGTCATCATCCCGGAGCTCATGGGCAGTTCAGGCAGACTTCATTGCCTTGATGTTTCTTTTATTTTCTAGCCGATCATCGCCTCCGTGTCAACCGCATTGTTTAATCTTCATTGCTGACGCACGACTTACAAGCGCAAGTTCCGAGCGTTGGTTTGCGGGGAAATCCAAGCCTGTCTGAGCAGAGTGCGGGTGCTGGCCGTGAAAAAAATCAAGATTCGCACGCGGCCAGGACCTTAGATTTCCGACTTTGTCTTCAAGTGGACATAGTTTGTCCCTCTTTCTCCCTGAGCGAGAGGGTTTCAGCCTTGATCTGCGCTACATTAACCGAAGCTGTAACGGTGCGGCGAGGCGCTCCTTGATCCACGCATGGTCAAGCCAGGGGCCGGCTAGGGTTTGGCGAACGAAGGAGATCAGTCCTCTAATTCCTGTGTCTTTGATGATTTTCCTGAGCTTTTCCGAGTATTGGGCCATGATGTTGAACATATGACCCAGCTGCATCAAGTAATGATACCCCTTCATGGCATTCCAGTCGTAGGCAAAACAGTGTTCGTACTGGTAGCCGTGATGTTTTTCCACCAGAAAACCTGTCTCTATGGTCCATCGGGAGCGTGCGCCCAAATTGCAGCGTTCATGCAGGTTCCACCGGTCCAGAGGCTCGCTGGATATCCAAAGATGCCGACTGCTTCTTGAGACCTCCCGCGTGCCCCCTTTTTCGATTTCCCGCCAGGTCTCCAGGCATTCGACCACGTGGACGGTCTCGGTCTTCTTTTCGTTCGGACCAAAGCAGTGCTCTATATGGTTGGCCCATCTGAAATTCTGCCTTCTGTTACCCCATGTGCGCGTATACCGATTGTTGGGCTCGAGCGCGCTTATGGCTTCAAACTCTCCCTGCACGGTCGGTAAGCTCTTATCCTGCAAAACGATCATGTATCCCCATTTGTATTTACGGCACAGCTCCATCACAGGACCCTTGGCGTACAGGCCATCCAGAAACACCATGATCCGCAGAGCAGGAAATGCCTCCTTGAGGCGCGCAGCCAACCGATAAAACGCTTTGAGCTCACAATCCTGTTTGCTCTTGCTGGAGTCACCTGCCGTATAACTCAGAAACTCGCTCATCAAAGGAATGCTCATCCCGTTACGGAATGCCAGGCTGGCCTGCAAAACGTAAACATAATACTGCGTGTGCGGGGTCTCGCCCTTATCAAAAGTTCGCTGCAAACACTCTTCTTCCCAGAGCCAATCGCGACTCAATTTCTGGGTACCATCCACTGCAATAGGATAACTGTTCTCTATCAAGTACCGGCGAAACTTCTTCTTTCTGATCCATTGCCGGATCAAATCTATATGCGTGCTCTCGATCTGTTCTATGTCAATGTGCCATAAGAGCCGTTTCAGGGTGTCATGATGGGGCACATCCTCAAGTTCCGGAAAAACCCTTTTCAAATTCTCCCAAAACATCGGGCGGCTCATTTCCCTGGTGGCCTCCCGAGAGGAGCTCATCTGCAGTACAAATACCAATATCCCGTAGATTAGAAGCACTGTATGCTTGTGCTTGGTCTTTTTGGCATTTCTCGGGTCCGGAATTTTCGACAATCGCCTCAGCAGCACCGGTAACTTCGCTCGAAACACCTTCAATTGCTCCCAGATCGCCTCGTTGCGAACAACACGCTCCTCTTCCACGTCCTTGTATGCGCACTTGCGATTGGAGATCGTTGCATGCGATGAGCCGTTCAATCCTTTTCTTTGCAGCTCCTCGCGTAACGCCTTCTGAGCCTTCTTTCTCTCCTTCCTTTGCGCTTTGATTTGTTCCCGATCAGGACGTCGGCTGGCCTTGCTCATGCCGCTGTCCTGTCCGGCAATGAACAAAGCACTCCACGGAAGTCCTCGCAAAGCGGCAATACGAAAATCTTTTTGGGCCTCGTCGTGTAGCACTTGCCCTTGCGAACCAGCCCATCTCCCGTCGTCATCCCCAGATAGCGCCAGTTGGCCGCCCGGTAACAGGTCCCCTCATAGAAGCGAGGATCAACGAAAGTCTCCAGCAATACCGGCCGGTAATTCCACTGCTCCTGCCAATCTTTCTCAATACGCCTTGCCGCTTGCCCCAGTACATGGCTGGCCAGGTTTTTCACCCGCACCCAGGGAAAGATCACAAAACGAGTATTGTTCACTACCCAGCCCAAACGGTGCAATCGCTCGGTTGTACTCCAACCAATCCACCGATCCCGCTCCCGCAATGCCTTCGCTGCTCCCGAGAATAACAAACAGCCCAACTTCCCTGCTTCACTCTCCACAAAATAGCGCAGGTAACAACCAAAGGACTTCTTGTAACCCAAATAGTGATAGCGACTTACAAATTCATTCCACAGACCTGCAGCCTGCCGATCCCTCACCAACTCCAATCGGACCCCGCCGATCCGCCCGACTTCACCTTTTATGGGCGGCTGTGGATTGCTCCTCCGACTCCGCCTTGGCTCTTCCAATTGCCCGGGCACGGACGTTCGCTTGGCGGGCAGCTCTAAATCTCCCCGTGCCTCCAACTTCTGCAGTAACTTAAGGCACGCATCCAACTTGGGACTTCCCGAGGCACTATACCATTCCAAGTGCTCACAGATCGTAAGCGCCAGCTCCTTGCGGCTCAGTTGCCCGCATGCCTCTACCGTATCGCAGATCCCCGCCATTTCCTCACGGCTGATTCGCCGACCGCACTGGATCACCGCTTCTCCTCCTTTACAGTGTAGTTTCGGGATTCTTCGTCAGCTCACACTGACTCTCCACTACACTATCAAAGAAGCCGAAGGCTGTCTACTCCTATTTTGCGACAAAATTTATTTGCCTCTCCCAGTGGGACCTTGTTGCACGCAGATTTGTTCGCTTATGCGTCAGCACTGCGTTAAAACGGCAAATTTTTTCCACTGCTCGGAGATCCTGTCACAATGCTTCTCCTGACCCGGT
>CAYOVG010000512.1:0-3699 GCA_964407285.1 uncultured Syntrophobacteraceae bacterium | reverse complement strand
GAATATTTTGACCCGGCCGAACAGGTCGCCCAGGCGTCCGAAAGTGAGCATGGAGATGGCGGGCGACAGGATGAACAGCTGTTCGATGAGGCCGAGTTGCTGGGCGGAGGCGTTGAATTCCGTGCCGATCGAAGGCAGAGCCACACCCACGGCGGTGAGCATCAGGGGGACCATGAACTGGGCCGTACAGACGGTTATGAGAACGGCGCCGGGGGATGTCCTTTTTCCTAACTCCATTTATCTCCCGCTTTCGGGCTTCGGGTCGACGATCTGTCGCCCCTCCTCGATCGCCTCACGGAGGTCCGGAGCGACAGGAGCATTAACCGCAAGTTCAAAACCATGTTTACGAATGCCTTCCTTGCCCTATCGCGAGGGGCGCCCTTGCCTTCACCAGGTTCGAATCGAAAAAAGCCTCCGCGCACGCCGGCAACGAAGTCGATACCGTTCCGGGCAATCTTTCCCGGGCGGCGTCTTCCGGAATCTTCCGCATGCTGTCAACAGCCGTTTCCCGGGCATTCATATTCAAACCCCATAATGGATATGGATGCAAGCCGCATTGGCTCGCGTCTCGGCCGGCAGGCAATAATCCGAAGGACCGGCATAAGCTCCGGACCGGGAGCCCGATTCGTGGGTTCGTGTAAACGCCGCCACGGCTCCTACCTTCAAATCGCAGTCTACCACGCTGCAACGCCATTCTCAACTCGTTCCGGCAATGCCGGGAAGGCGGAAGACTTGACTCGTCTCCCGGCGATTGGCCGTTGTCGTCCTGATGCGGTGGGGCTATCTTCACCCTTTCTTATTGCCGGCTTTCGCAATATGCTGTAAGGTATCGTAGTATTTTTCCGTACTCTACCATACGTTAGACATGACATCACGCAACGGAGCGCATTATGGGCGAAAGGGGCGGCTTGCCGGTAACCAAACCTGTATCCGTGTGGAATCGGCCTCTCAAGATCGGTTTCAGGGACCTTTTCAAGTCTCTTGGCAAGGTCGTAATACATGCCGTTGCCTGTAACTGGGAGAAGGTTGCCGAGGACGCTGTGGAGACCATATCGGCCACGAGCCCGGAAAACGATCCGGGACAGTTGGCGTGGGTTCTCATCCGACGTTCCCTGGCGCAGGCGATGCGTGATCTCGTAGTCGAAAATCGTGAGCTGTTCGTTACAATCGTCAAGGAGGATAGTCTCGATCCGCTGCTGGGCCGCCTGGATCTTTCCCTCGAGGAGATGGAACTGCGGATAGACCGTGACTTCTTCGACCATCCGCACAGGCTTCCCGTCGTCGATGCCGTTAAGGCTCCCTTCCGCCAGTGGCTGCGGGAGTTCGGGCTTACCGACGCGCAGGCAGGAGCCGTCAGTTCACGAGTTCCCGCCTACTTCGCGTTCTCCCTCCACGACCAATGGCGCAATCGGCCCAAGGATTACGCTCCGCTGAAGGAGGTCCTCGATACGCCGTTCAGCGCGGAAGTGAGGCGGGAAAAGGGATGGTTGTACTATTCGGCCTGGCTGCGGAAGCAGATCGACGAACCCATGTTCTATGAGGCGTTCAGCCTCGGACAGGTCTATATTCCCTTACGTGGGTACTACGAGGACAGAACCGCCGAAAGCGGTGGTTTTCAAGAAGCTGTTGGAGGTGATGGCCGGGGTGGCCGGCACAGGATCAAAGACGTCAAACGAATCGTTTTCGACCTGGAAGAGCATTTGAATTCATGGCTGAACAAGGCCGACCCCAATGACGCCATACGCCTCATCAGTGGAGGTCCCGGCTGCGGCAAATCGTCTTTCGCCCGGCAGTTCGCCGCACGCAAAGCCGAGGGAGGGGATGTGCCGGTTCTCTTCGTGCCCTTGCACCATTTCGATCCGTCCGGAGACCTCATCGAGGCCGTGGGGAAGTTCGTACGCGACGATCGCTTTCTTTCGGCAAACCCTCTCGACCACGAACATGGGGAAACCCGGCTTTTCATCATTTTCGACGGTCTGGACGAATTGTCGATGCAGGGTAAGCTGGGCCTGGAAGTTTCGAGCCGGTTCATACGCGAAGTCCAAAAGCATACGAGTCATTTGAATCAGAGGGGAGTCCGCCTGCAGGCGCTGATAACCGGCCGGGAACTGGTGGTGCAGGCCAATGCGTCGGAATTCAGAAAGACCGGGCAAGTCGTTCATGTGGTTCCCTATTTCGTGCCCAAAAACGAAAGAAGCGAGTACGAAGACCGGCATAATCTCCTGGACGTGGATCAGCGGAAGCTCTGGTGGGCTGCTTACGGCGAAGCCGCCGGACGGGGTTACAAAGACATGCCCCGGGATCTGAACAAAGACAGCCTGACGGAAATCACGTCCCAGCCACTCTTGAATTACCTGCTTGCTCTCAGCTATGCTCGAAAGAAGGTGGACTTCTCCAGGGAGAGCAATCTCAATGTCATCTATGGAGATCTCTTGGCGGCGGTTTATGAAAGGGGTTGGGCGGGAAGGCAGCATGTATCCCTCTCTGATGTGAGCGAACAGCAGTTCAATCGAATCCTCGAGGAAATCGCGGTGGCGGCATGGCACGGAAATGGGCGCACCACCACTGTGCGAGAGATTGAGGCGCATTGCGAAAGCAGCGGCATGAAGCAACTCCTGGAGGCTTTTCAGGAAGGGGCGAGCAAAGGGGTCACACGGCTGTTGACCGCCTTTTACTTCAGGCAGTCGGGGTACAGAGACGGTTCGGTCGATAGGACGTTCGAATTCACGCACAAGAGCTTTGGAGAGTATCTGGCTTCGAGGCGTATCTTTCAGACGGTAAGAAGAATTCATAGCGAGCTGAAACGGCGGGATGACGATCTCGACAGCGGATGGAATGAACGGGATGCCCTGGTCCGCTGGGCCAGGTTGTGCGGACCCGCAAGAATGGATGCTTATCTCTTCAGGTTCCTGTGCAACGAAATGCTTCTCCAGGACAAGCAGGAGGTGGAGCAGTGGCAGAAATGTCTTGGCCGTCTGATCGGTTTCATGCTGAAGCACGGTATGCCCATGGAACTTCTTAACCTCAAGACATACAAGGAGCAGGTCATACAGGCGCGGAACGCCGAGGAGTCGTTGCTGGCGGCGCTCAACGCCTGCGCGCGGAGAACGGAACTGACGTCGAATATCGAATGGCCTTCTCCGACGGCTTTTGGAGCGTGGCTCTCCGGGCTTCAGGGACAAAGGGATGGATCGGAGAGTGCATTGGCGATGGACTGTCTGAGTTACATGGATCTTGCCAGTGCCAACCTGGCGTATTCCATGTTGAATAGGGCAAACCTTGAGGGGGCAAACCTTGAGAGGGCAAACCTTGAGGTGGCAAACCTTAAAGGGGCAAACCTTGAGGGGGCAAACCTTGAGTGGGCATACCTTGAGGGGGCATACCTTAAAGGGGCAAACCTTAAAGGGGCAAACCTTAAAGGGGCATTCCTTGAGTGGGCATACCTTGAGGGGGCATACCTTGAGGGGGCATACCTTGAGGGGGCAAACCTTGAGTGGGCAAACCTTGAGGGGGCAAACCTTGAGAGGGCATACTTTTATCGTCAAGGAATTTCATCGGCTGACAGAACAAATGAAGAAGAACGGCAAAGGGACCCTTGATCACACGTTTATGTCGTCAAGGTCATGAGGCTTCCCATTTCAACCTAGGAATTGGAAATGAATAAGATGAATTTCTTTGAATTTTTCTCTTGATTGCGGT
>CAYOVG010000511.1:0-3717 GCA_964407285.1 uncultured Syntrophobacteraceae bacterium | reverse complement strand
CATGCACCCATTGCGGCGCATGCACTCTGCAATGCTCCGTGGCGGTTGCGTTCGAAGCGCTCGGCAACAAGAACATACTGCCGTCGGAGAAGATGGCTTCCATAAGGGCGCTCGCCTCCGGCAGGGAACTCGACGATGCCGAAGTCATGATCCTTCAGCAGGGCGTGCACCTGTGCACCAATTGCAGGCGTTGCACCGTGGCCTGCCCGGTGGGAATCAACCTGGCCGAGTTGTGGTTGAGCGTTCGAGACGCTCTCCTGCGCAGGTCGGTTCCGGAATTGCTGCTCCTTTCGCCGCTCTCCGCCTATCGCGTCGCGATGAACGGCGCGGTGAACCAGGACCTCTACAAGAACCTGGCGGATCGGACCAGGAACGCCGTGACGTGCGCATGCGATCCCGAAAACGCGCATTCATCCACGCAGCCGCTGGTTCCCTTCGGCAACGGCCTGCCCGAAAGGCTCGAATCCTTCGTCAATTCGATCCGCCCGCCCGAGTGCTACAAATGCAGCACCTGCACGAACGTGTGTCCCGTCGTGCGCAATTACACGAACCCCGAAGAGACGCTCGGACTGCTGCCGCATCAACTGATGCACGCCGTTCAGTTGCGGCTGTGGAATATTGCGTTGAGTTCCGGCATGCTCTGGAGTTGCCTGGGGTGCTACGAGTGCCAGCAGTCCTGCCCGATGGCCGTGCAGGTGACCGATATTCTCTACGAGTTGAAGAACATGGCGGTCTCGTGCACGCTCGAGAAGATATCGAAACGACAATCCTGAACGCAGTTCGCCGACGAATAGGAAAAGACCATGAAATACGCTTTACTACGGTGTTGCATAACACCCGGCCTGATGGAGCAGTATGAAGCCTCGACCAATGCCGTACTGGAGAAACTCGGCATCGGTATCGACGATCGGGTCGGTTTTAACTGCTGCGGGCACCCGCTGAGAAATTTCAACCGCAAGGCTTATCTCCTGGCCGCGTCCAGAAACCTGGCCCTGGCGGAGGAAAAAGCGCTCAACATTCTCACGATCTGCAACTGCTGCTACGGCAGTCTGAGACACGCCGAGCACGCCCTTAAGGAAGACGACGCACTGCGGACTGATATTAATAAGATCCTCGACAAGGAGGACCTGAGCATTACGGGAACCAGCACGACCAGGCACCTCCTGGATGTGCTCTACGACGTAGTCGGACCGGACGCCATCGAGAAGAAGTTCACGAGGACCTTTGCAGGGCTCCGGATTGCCGTGCATTACGGCTGCCACCTGCTGCGTCCCAAGGAGATCGTCTCGTTCGACAGTCCATTTGCGCCGGTGAAGCTGGATCGACTGACGGAGATCACAGGCGCCGAGAGCGTCCCCTGGAGCGCGAAGCTGGAATGCTGCGGCGCTTCCGTTCTCGGGAGCAACGAGGAACTCGCGATGGACCTCGCCGCGAAGAAGATTGCGAGCGCCAGGCAGGCGGGAGCCGATTTCCTCTGCGTAGTATGTCCATATTGCCACCTGCAGTTCGACGGCGCCCAGAAAAAGATGCTCGCCCGTAGCGGCAACGGCATGGACGGGGGATTGCCCGCCGTACTGTATCCTCAACTGCTCGGGCTGTGCATGGGGATTGACGAAAAGACCCTGGGTCTGGAGAACAACCGCATCTCCCTGGCCGGAATCCACAAATTTCTTCGCTAACAGTCAGGAACCAAGGATTACAATTATGGCAGACAGGCTCAGCATTTCGTCAGGCGTCAATGAACTGGATCGTCTACTGGGAGGCCTCTTCATCGGCGACAATGTTGTCTGGCATGACGACTCGGGAAGCCTGGCGTCGGTCTTTTGCCATAACTTCATTCAGTCCTCGCGACGGGAAAACAAAGCGATCATCTACGTGAGTTTCGACCGGTCTCCTCGAAATCTCCTGGAAAAGCTGGGCCCCCTGGCTCAAAACCCCTCTCTCATCATTCTCGATTGCTTCACGTCCGGCAAAGGCGCCAGTTCCTCAACGTTCCTGAAGTTTTACGACGACGTCGATCCGCAATGGCCGTGCCGCATCCAGCGTG
This sequence comes from uncultured Syntrophobacteraceae bacterium, assembly GCA_964407285.1. GTDB lineage: Bacteria > Desulfobacterota > Syntrophobacteria > Syntrophobacterales > Syntrophobacteraceae > CAYOVG01. The sequence continues at coordinate 1,670 of CAYOVG010000511.1, read as the reverse complement.
TCGAAGATCCGCGCGACATCGGCCATTTCATGGACATACTCTACGGCATCCACGGGAGCCTGCAGGGAGACGTGCGCCTGGTATTCGAGAGCATCACGGGCATGCAGGAACTGTGGGGCGGCGAGGACCACATCCTCAACTTCTACTCACACTCCTGCCCGCGGCTCTATGAACTCAACACCATCGCCTACTGGGTCATGGAGAAGAAGGCCCATTCCACCCGCCTGCGCGCCCAAATCGGCCAGATCGCGCAGGTCGTCATCGAACTCGGCATCAAGAGGGGCACTACATCCCTGACAATCCTCAAAGCGGAACAACGCGACATGGACAACCTCCACCAGCCGCACATCTATTGGACGAAAGATCTCTGCGTCGCCTTCGACGAAGAAAACCGTTCCAAGGGGGTCATCGACCTGGGACTGCGCCTCAAGGAACTGCGCACCAAGCGAGGCATCTCCCAGACGGAGCTCGCCAGGCTGGTTGGCGTTACGCCCAGCACCATCTCCCAGGTGGAAAGCAATCTCATCTATCCTTCCATTCCGGCTCTTCTCAAGATGGCGGAGGTGCTTTCCATCGATATCAGTTCGTTTTTCCAGGAAAAGGCGGAGATGCGCAAACGCATTGTCTTTCCGGCTTCCGAAGGTCCCGAAGGAAGGATCTCCGAATTCCCGGAGGGAAGCATCTATGCGAAGCTACTGATTCCCATCGACTTTGAATCCAAGGCGGAACCGGTCCTCATAGAAATCCCGCCGGACAGCACCCTTCCCTCCCATTTTTTCGCTCACAAGGGGGAGGAATTCGGCTACCTGGTTTCGGGAAACCTGCAGGTGGAAGTGGAAAAAGGCGCTTACGACATGCATTCGGGGGACTTGATCTATCTTACCTCGGAGATCCCTTCCAGGTGGAAAAATCCCGGTCCGGGCGCCGCAAAGCTCCTGTGGGTGAAGATCAAGTAAGCAGAGCGCGTCCCGAACCGTGAGAATGACCCCACGACGGGCCGCGCGGAGCGGTAAAGGGGTCCCGCGACCGGGGCATGCCTGCCCGGTGGTTGCGGGACCCCTTGTTTCCATTACTGCTTTCTCCAGCCGTTAGCCGTTGAGAATCTCTTCGGCTTCAGCGCGATAGGCGTCCATGACGTAAGGAATTCCGGTTACCTTTGCGCATTCCTCGGTGAGGGACATGAGTTCCCTGCGGCTGATCGCGCCGACGCTGAAGCAGCGAGCGCCCGCCATCAGTTGCTGGAGACCGACCTTGATCTTGTCGGAGTAGCTGTAGATGCCGATGGCGCCGAGCGGAATGTCCTTGAATCCGTCACTGCCGACAAGGTCCTTCACGGCTTCATAGCCTACGAAAATCTCTTCCGGGGTCGTCCCGTACTGGCTCACGGTTTTGGGCAGGTCGTTCTTCCGCAGCCATTCGGCGATGTTTTTGCCGACCATGCCGGGAATCATGAGGGCGCGGCCCATGCAAACGGCCTTGACGTAGGGGGCTCCGAGGGCCAGGGCCTTGAAGACTCCGTCCTCGCTCGAGAAACCACCGGCAAAGGCCAGATCGGGAACTCTTTCGCCCTTGGCGGTGAGCTTGTCGCAGAATTCAACGGCCGCCGAATGAATGTAGATGCTCGGGATACCCCATTCCTGCATCATTCGCCAGGGGCTCATCCCCGTGCC
>CAYOVG010000510.1:0-3749 GCA_964407285.1 uncultured Syntrophobacteraceae bacterium | reverse complement strand
CCGCAATCAAGAGAAAAATTCAAAGAAATTCATCTTATTCATTTCCAATTCCTAACTTGATGGTGGCGATACTCTGTGCGGTAACGGCTTACGGCCATGACGATTTGAATGGCCCCGGACTGAGCAGCTAATTCGGTGGTGGAGTGTTTTGTGCGGTTAAGGCTTCCGGCCATGACCGGACTGCCGGAATGCAACAGGCCGCCTCCGCCGGCCGAAACCGTGCAAAGCGCCCCAATCGAGATTCCCCGCCTCGGCTTCGCGATTACGACCGCAAGCACCAGGCGTTGATAAAGGCAAGCCTGATGATCGTTTTTCGTCGAGCAGCGCCACGCTCCATGTGAATCGATTCAAAGAGCAAAACCTCCCGCTCGCCATCCCGCACGAGAAGGAGTTTTCTCGCGCGGAGCCAGGATTTTTAAGATTCTGCCGTGGCGCTAAAATACACATTGACATCTCTGTTATAGTGGCTGATTCATCTTAGATAATATAACAACGGCAAAAACAATCTCAAGAAAATGCCTCGGCGCCTGCCGCGGGTTCATACTACCGGGGTGCCAAGCATCGGTTCGCACCCTGATCCCGCGTCGCACGTTCAATACCCGGCTCGAATGCTTATCTTGGATAACCATGGTATGGAGTAAGTCCGCCTTGATAAGTATCCGGTCGGGAACACTCCAAAGATGGAAAAGCACGGAGCAATGTAATGCCCAGGGAGGATGACGCCATGAAATCTTGCATAGGGAGCAAACATTGGGCCATAGCCGAAGGCTACATCCCCGGCTGGAGCCGTGGACCCGAACCTCAGTTCACGAGCCATGAGACCTGTTGCATCCTGAATGCCTCGGACCAGGATGCGCATGTCGAAATCACCGTCTTCTTCACGGACCGGGAGCCGGCCGGTCCGTATCGCCTCACCGTGCCCGCCAGGCGGACGAAGCACGTGAGATTCAACGACCTGACCGATCCTGAACCCATCCCTCATGAAACGGACTATGCCAGCATCATCGAATCCGATGTACCCGTAGTCGTGCAGCACACAAGGCTCGATTCGCGCCAGGCTGAGAATGCCTTGATTACGACCATTGCCTATGCAAGCCGGGAATAGAGGGGGCGGACATGGTTCGGCGGTATATTGCGAACGGTTGATGAGAGCCCATGCTGCTTGACAGGATTTACGGGCCGCATTACCATATATTTATACCTAATTATATTGCATACTTATAAATGATCGCCATAATCGAGCCGACCTCTCTTCTGCTCGGCCGGTTCAAGCGAACGTGCATGGAAAGGAGCATTGAAATGACTGAAGCGATAAAAGGCGGAAAGGGCTTGAACCTCAACGACGCCAACGCCGAGGACCTCGACCGAATCGGCGGAATGGGCAAACAACGGTCGCAGGACATCGTGAATTACCGCGATCAGCACGGACCGTTCAAATCTTGGGACGATGTCAAGAAGATCCCGGGCTTCGGCGATAAACTGATTCAGGACATGCAGGACCAGGGTATCAGGATTGAGTAGACCGGCTTATCAATAACTGAGTATGCCTACGCAAAGCCGGTTCACATTTTCACACTCTCGTCATACCGCTTGCTTTGGCCGGAATCCAGCCGCGATCGAACCTCCTGGATTCCGGCTAAGAAATCGCCCCCCGGTTTCTTGCTCCTGTATTCCCGCGGTGAGCGAATCGCCTCTCTATTCCTGGATCTCCATCCTCGCCAGAGCGGACTTCAAAACGGTATCCATCGATACGGACCCGACCAGGCGGTCGCCCTCCACCACCATAAAGCGGGTGGAGCCGGTTCGATTCATCCTGGAGAGTAGTTCAGACGCATCCGTTTGCGGGTCGATCGTGTTCTCCTCGTTGCACGGCCTCGCCAGTTCCCCGACGTTTCTCACGGACCACTCTTCGCGAGGGACCTCCTTGACCTGCTGGACGTATACGCATCCCCTCAGTTCTCCCGACTCGGTGACCGGGACCACCTTGTGATGGTGGTCGACGTAGACGTCCACCAGTTGCTCGAGGGATGCGGACGGCGAAATACTGGCCGGAACGGGTTCCATGAAACGCCGTACGGGTTCGCCCTCAAGGGCCTTGCGTATGAGCATCTGCCTGTAGGATGTGCTGGCGGCGTTTTGCAGGAACATTCCAATCAGGATCATCCACATTCCGCCAATGAGGTTCCCCGAGAACAGCCTCAAGAACCCATACCCTATGAGGAGAAACGCGAAGAAAATCCCGAGGGCCGAGGAGACGCGGGTGGCCCACTTGAGGTTTCCCTTCAAACGCCAGAGCACCGAGCGCAAAGCGCGTCCGCCGTCCAACGGGAAGGCGGGAATGAGATTGAAAATCGCCAGAAGCACATTGATGAAAGCGAGGTAACCCAACACTCCGGTCACCGGAACCGGCAGGCCGACCAGGCCGCTCATGGCGTTGAGCGCATAGAACACCAGGGCCAATACGAGACTGGACAGGGGACCCACTATGGCCATCAGGAATTCTTCCTTGGGACCCGGGGGCTCTGTCGTCATTTCCGCCACGCCTCCAAATATGAAAAGGGTTATCCCTTTCATTTCCATGCCCTGCTTTCTGGCCACCAAGGAATGCGAAAACTCATGGATGATGATCGAGAGGAAGAGCCCGATGGCTGCAATCGTACCCATCAGCCAGTACATCCCCGGGGAGAGGCCTCTGAACTGGAAGGGAAACAATCCCGTCGACAGGGACCAGGCAACAAGCAGGGCGATAATGATCCAACTGAAATCAACATGCACCTCAAAACCGAGAAGCTTGAAAAGTTTCATTCGTTTTCCGAACATCTCACGCATCCTTTACTCATTCGAGGGGGTTTCGCCCGCAAATTGCCCGGACGGCAGCAGTCCCCAAACACGGTCTGAATCGTTCGCTGCTTCATTCTGATGAAGTATATAAATAAATATAGGTATTTAGTGGATGGCGCGCAATCACTGCCACGCCGGTGGAGAGATAACCGGGCGGGGGACTCCCCACACTCCCGCATGGGGACCGGGCGCTGAATGCGGGGCAGGCGAACCGTCGCTGAATACCGTGTTTCTTTGCCGTGTTGCACTTTTTGGCCTGGTTCGAAACGGGGTAACACTTGAGCCGTCGCCCCCGCGCAAGCGGGGGGCCGGGAAACCTCGAGAAGCCCGGATTCCCGCCGGCGCGGGAATGACGACAAGTCCTGTCGAGTGTCGCCTCGAACTCATGGCCTGTGAACCATGTCCACTTTTTACAGGCATGCTGTTCCTTCGGAATTGTTCCGTGTTTATCCTGAGTAAGGATTGAAGGGATTAGGACTGAAAGGATTGAGCAGGTATATCCATAGCTTCCGAGGAATGACCGGAAGCGTCATGCCGATGAGCCGCAGCCGTCCTCTGAAGCAACTCCCCCTCTCACCGGCAATGCTGTTGAATGAGCGTCACCCCCGCGTAGGCGGGGGGGCCGGCAAACCTTGAAAAACCTGGATTCCCGCGCAAGCGGGAATGACGTTGTCGGGCCTGAAGTCAACAACATTGCCTCTCACCGGAGGTGCAACATGTTCGTACCCGGTCGCAGCAACCGCGCCGGAATCCGTCGGATGGGCGCACTGCCGTGCCTGGCCGTCGTATTCTTCCTCGGGGTCCCTGGTTTCGCCGCGGAGGGACCCGCCGGCAGAATCAACTCCTACATAGCTTCAAAGCTGTCGAACCTCTTGAGCGCGGGTCCCCTGTGGCAGGTGAAGATCGGG
>CAYOVG010000509.1:0-3835 GCA_964407285.1 uncultured Syntrophobacteraceae bacterium | reverse complement strand
AATCCGGGAGCCGGAAGGGACCGGGAATCCGGTAGGTTAATTCTTTGGAGTTGCCCCAGTCACAGTTTTGCCGGTCCCACCCCTGGATCGGGACCGGGGTCGACGGGGCCGGGAACTACGGTGCTGGGTTCCACAACCCGGTTAACCGCCTGCACTTTAGAGAATAATGATTCCGAGAGAACATAAGCGTATCTGCTGATGAATGGGAAGGTTAGCCGGGCCTCGTCACAGACGAGCTGCGACAACCGCAAATTCCGTTTCCTGAGGATCAAACGGATTTCCAGCGACATCTGAATAGATTTCGGTCACCTTCAGTCCACCGGCTGAAAACTCGGCCTCCACCGCCTCGGGACTGAAGTACTGCAACCAGTTGTATACAGTTCGAATACGGTCGGATTCCACGATGGTGTATTTGTCGAGAACGACCTTCTCATCCTCGTATTTGAAGGTATTGAGAAATCCGTAGTACCGGTTCGGGGACCAGAATCCATGCAGTTGATTGAGTTCGTACCCGGCCGTTTCCTCGCGCCGGGCAAATCCGGCCGGAGAGTAGACGTCCAGCAAAACGCAACCGTTCGGTTTCAACAGCGAACAGAACTTATTTAACATCGTCTTTCGTTGCGAGGGACTCAAGGCGCAGAAATCACACATTATCATCAGGATCAGATCGAACTGCTCTTCGGACTCGAACTCAAGATAGTCGCGATGTATGTAGTTGATCGACAGCCCCTTCCGCTCGGCGACCGCAATGGCGTGCTGTATCGATCGCCTGGAAAAATCTATGCCGGTTACCCTGGCATGACGCTCCGCAAGCAGTGTTGCATACAGCCCCGGACCACAGCCGAAGTCCGCAACGGAGGAATCCGCCGACAGGCCGAAACGCGAAACGATCCAGTCCACGGACTGCTGGATGAACCTGGCATTCCTCGATGAGACGTCAATGCTCCCGTTGAGGTGAAACGACAGCATTTGCTCCGATGTGTGCTCGTCGGTCCAAAGGTCGCCCGCCGTGTAGAATTCAAATGGCTTCGGGCGTAAATTGATCTCTTCAAGTTCTTGAAAGAGCATGGTATTCGGATCCCACGCACATGCACGCACATGCCACATACAATATTCATTGCATGCGTTCGCAATCCCATGGACATACATATGTCTTGGAAAGCGAAGCCTATCGCGCTTCCATTGAGAATAAGCAGCCCTAACAGTTAGAGACTATTATAGTCAAACGTCTGAAGGATAAACCAATTGCGAGTTTGCTGCAATGCAAAGATCGCCGCTGACAGGTGGACAATGGAACATAATGGAATATGGATGCGTCGCATAGGATGCTGTTACATGCAATGCATGCTTTCCGGACGCGACGTACGGCCACGCAAGATTTCGTTGGGATGCTCGGATGCTCGATCCGGACGGACCATGGAATCCGGCGCCTCCGGGGCACGGGTATTCCCCTGCTTCCGGGGGACGCGGGCATTCCGCGGCACGGGTATCCGTCCCCCCGGCCGGCATCCGCTACCACTCGTCCGGCGCCACGCATTCAGCGCCGAGCATCCAGGCATCCGCCATCTTTCCTCCTGCTGCTGCCCCTGCGACCACTTTCCTCCAGCTACTGCCCCTGCGACCACGACGCGCAGGCCGTCGTCCCCTTTCCGACTCTCGACTCGATCGCGAACTTCCCTCCCAGCAGTTCGGCCCGCTCCCGCATGCTGGTAAGACCGATGCCCCCCTTGCCGTTTTCTCTCCGGCCGACCGCCGCCATATCGAATCCCGCGCCGTTGTCCGCAACCACCAGTTCGATGGAATCGGCCGCCTTGCGAAGAGACAGGTTCACCGTATTCGCCTTGCTGTGCTTGGTGATGTTGTGGAAGGCCTCCTGCATGATCCGGAAGATGACGATCTTCAGATCTTCCGGAACGTCGTCTTCTTCTACCGTAATCTCTTTCTCGATCCGGATATTCTTGTGGATGGTCTCGAACTGCCTGCAGAACCAGCTTATTGTGGGAATGATCCCCAGGTCGTCTATCATGAACGGACGCAGGTCTCCCATTATCCTCCTCACCTCCTCCACGGCGTACTGCACGGTAAGGATGGGATCGTTCAGAGCTTCCGGAGTAAACTTGCCGTCCTCCATCTGTTCGCGCGTCCTCTCCATACTGAACTTGATGGCGCTCAGAAGCGCTCCGATGCTGTCGTGAAGCTCGTTGGCGATTCTCTTTCGCTCCTCCTCCTGCGCCGTCAGGAGCCGGGCGGAAAGCGACCGCAGTTCGCTCGCCGTCTTCTTGCGCATCGTGATGTCCCGGAATATCGTCACCGTCGCGGTGACCCGTCCCGCCGCATCGCGCACGGGAGCGCCGAATACTTCCAGCCGGACCGCGGAACCTTCCGGGCGCCTGACCTCGATATCGTCAACGGCGCTCGTTTCTCCCGAAAGCGCCCGAACGAACGGGTTCCTCTCCACCGGGTAGGGTTCATCGGAGCCCGCCCGGAACATCTGTAAATGGGACGCCAGTTCATACACGGAAATTTCGTGAGGCATCCGCCTGCCCAGTATTTCCCCGGCCCGCCTGTTGACCAGCACCGGCTTCAGAGACTCCGCCTCCGACATGATCACCCCGGCGGGAATATTGTCCAACACGGTCTGCATCCGGACGCTTTGCTGCTCCAGGGCATCTTCCGCAAGCTTGCGGTCGGTAATGTCTTCATAAGCCACAACCACTCGAACCGGCTCGTGGTCCTTGAACCGCGTAACGCGCATGTTGAACCAGCGCTTCTCACGCCCCGCAGGGCACGGATACTCCATGTGGAATTCCTCCGTTCGCCCCGCGATGACATCGCGGATGCCCGCCGCTGCGACCCGCGCATCCTCCCCCCATATCCCGGCTGCATTGTCACAGGCGGCCAGGTAATTGAGTCCGACGGAATCGGGCGACCCGTTCGTCCGGGCAAGCTCCCGCCAGGAGTCGTTCGTGCAGATGATGACCCCGTCCGGGTCGAGAATGGCTATGCTCGCCGACAGAGCGTTCAAAGTGGCGCGGGCGATGTGTTCGCTCTCGTGCAGCGCCTCGTTGGCCTCCACGAGTTGGGCCGTGCGTTCCCGAACTCGCATCTCCAGGTCCTCGTGCGCCCTTCTCAGTTCGTTCTCCATCTCCTTGAGCGTCGTGACATCCTGGAAGGTGCACAGAATTCGCTGAAAACCACCCTTGCAGTCGCGCCCGACCTTCCCATTGAACGATACGACGAGACGTATGCCGTCTTTGCGCACCATGCAGAACTCGACGCAACGGATCTCGTCCACATTCCTGAGGCAGCGCAGTTTCTCCCGCAAAATCTCCTGGTAGGGAGGAGCCAGGAATTCGCCGAACCACTTCCCGACGACTTCCTCCCGTTCGTATCCCAGCACATCGAGCCAGGCCTGGTTGACGGCGATGATCCGCCCGTTGGCGTCCAGGGACTGGTATCCCATCGGGGCCTGCTCGTAGAGGAACCGAAAGAGGTCCTCGCTCTGCCGCAACTGGTGCTCCCGCCGCTGCCGGTCCACGGCATACCGTATGGATCGCTCGAGAACCGACGGATTGATCTGGTCCTTCGTCAGGTAGTCGGACGCGCCCGCCTGCATGGCCTGGAGGTCGATATCGTAACTCCCGTATCCCGTAAGAAGTATGACCGGTGTACCGCACCCCTCCTGCCTCAATTCCTTCAGCAACGCCAGTCCCGTTCGTCTGCCGCCGAGCCGATAGTCCAGGAGGCAGACGTCGAACCCCTCGCGACAAACCCGGCTCAACCCGCTTTCATAGCTGTGCGCCCATTGCAGTTCGACGTTTGAAATCATCGTTTC
>CAYOVG010000508.1:0-3856 GCA_964407285.1 uncultured Syntrophobacteraceae bacterium | reverse complement strand
CAAACCTATCTGTCCGTAAAGCCCGGGCGGGTGGGGGACCTTCCCGGCGGGGCCTACTACTACAATCCCCAGGGTCACTATCTGGAACGGATGTCCGACGAGGCGGCCGGGTCGGCGTTTTTTCCCGGAAGCGAAAATATTTCCGAGGCGTCGGCCTTCGCCCTGTTTCTGGTGGCCGATCATGGCGCCATCGTTCCCATGTACGGCCGTCGTTCCAGGGATTTTTGCCTCGTCGAGGCGGGGCTGATGTCCCACCAACTGGAGCTTGCGGCTTCGGAAAGCCCCATGGGCCTGTGTCAGATCGGGGTGGTGGATTTCAGCCGGGGGCGGTCCCTATTCCGTCTGAGCGACGACCATGAGTATCTGCACTGCCTGTTGGGCGGCATACGCTCCGGGAAAGACGGACTCCCCGGCGCGTCGGCGGTCGCAACGGAACCCCTCGATTCGGCGGACACGATTCACGCGGTCGCCGGTTTTCTCTCTGAAAAACTGCCGGGCTACATGATTCCCTCCGGGTTCACGGTAATGGACGAACTGCCGTTGACGGCCAACGGAAAAGTGGACCGGAAAGCCTTGGCCGCCATGCCCGTCACCGGTTCACTGGCCGAAACCGAAACGGCTCCCCCGCGAAACGAAACGGAAGCCGTGCTGGTGGAGATTCTCTCGGAGGTGCTGGCGGTGCCCCAAGTGAGTATTCACGGCAACTTTTTCGATCTGGGGGCGAACTCGCTCCATCTGGTCCGGTTGGGAAACCGCTTGACCGCGCGGTTCGAACGGGAAGTCCCCATCGTGGCTTTGTTCGAGTATCCCACCATCAGCGCGCTTTCGGAGTACCTGAGCCGTTTCGGGGAAACGCCGGCGCTCTCGGACGAGGCGGAAGACCACCGCATTGCGGCGCGGAAGCGGGCAAGATCGCGCCGGAGCGGCGGGAACGAGGATCGTCCCTAATAGCGGAAGGAGATAGCGAATGATGTCGGAAACAGCATGTGCGGAAAATACGGACGGCATCGCCGTCATCGGTATGAGTTGCCGGTTTCCCGGCGCTCGAAACAAAGAAGAATTCTGGAGAAACCTGAGCGCCGGGGTTCGGTCTTCCCAGATTCTGTCCAAGGCGTCGCTTGTAAGGTCCGGAGTTCCCGAAGCCGTCGCGGCGGACCCGGCTTACGTGCGGTCGGTCTACACCATAGAAGACATCGACGCCTTTGACGCGGCGTTTTTCGATATTCCGCCGAAGGAAGCCGAATTGATCGACCCCCAGCAACGACTCTTTCTGGAATGCTGTTGGGAGGCGCTCGAGGACGGCGGCAGCATTCCCGGCAAAATCAAAGGAAGCGTCGGGGTTTTCGGGTGTTCCAGGATGAGTTCCTATCTGTTCGGCATTCGGAAACGGCTCGAGGATGTGGGCAGTCCGGAACACTTGCTCACCCTGATGGGAAACGACAAGGACTACATTTCTTCCAGGGTCTCCTACAAACTCGATCTCAAGGGACCGAGCGTCACCGTGCAGACCGCCTGCTCCAGTTCCCTGGTGGCGGTGCATCTGGCCTGCGAGAGCCTGTTGAACCGCGAATGCGACCTCGCTCTCGCGGGCGGAGCGGCGATCGGCATTCCTGACCGGCGCGGCTATCTGTACCGGAAAGGGATGATCTATTCGCCGGACGGGCTGTGTCGCGCTTTCGACGCGGACGCTCAAGGGACCGTGTTCGGTAACGGGGTGGGAGTTGTGCTGCTGAAACGGCTTAAAGCCGCCGTGGCGGACGGGGATCTGATTTACGCCGTGGTCAATGGATCGGCAATCAACAACGACGGTGCCATGAAAGTCGGATACACGGCCCTGAGCATAAAGGGGCAGGTGGCCGTCATCAGGGAAGCCCTTGAAATCGCCGGGATCGATCCCGACACCATCGGATACGTAGAGGCCCACGGCACTGGCACGGTGCTGGGGGACCCCGTTGAAATCGAGGCGTTGACACAGGTGTTCCGCGCTCATACACGCCGGAAGAATTATTGCGCCGTGGGGTCCGTTAAAACCAATATCGGGCACCTCGAGGCGGCGGCCGGGATCGCGAGTTTTATTAAAACCGCCCTGTCTCTTCGACACAAGCGGATCGTGCCCAGTCTGAACTTCAACACCCCGAATCCTCGAATCGATTTTGAATCCTGCCCCTTTTTCGTGAGCGTCTCGTCCACGGATTGGCGGTCGAACGGCCATCCGCGCCGGGCCTGCGTAAGCTCTTTCGGTATCGGCGGCGCCAACGCCCATGTGGTTCTCGAAGAGGCTCCCGTGCTTGCCGCAAAAAAGGCCGGAGCGGACCGTCCCCGGCACCTCCTGACCCTGTCCGCGAAAACCGAGACCGCCCTCCGGGAGATGGCCCGGCGGTATGCCGTGGCCCTGGAGGGGGTGGCGGATCGGGAAGCCGGGGATTTCTGTCATGCTGCTGGCGTGGGACGGGCGGATTTCAGCCATCGGCTCGCCATTGTCGTGGGATCGGTGAACCGGGCGAAGACAAAGCTTGCGGCGTTTGCGGACGGGCTGTTGCCCGAGGGAGTGTCCGCCGCCGTCGCGGAAACGGACTGGCACTCCGGGATGGCCTTCCTGTTTACCGGCGAGGGGGCGCAGTACCCGAATATGGGCCGGGTCCTGTACGATACTCAGCCCACCTTCAGAAAAGAACTCGACCGATGCGACGCCATCTTGAGAGAATATTTGGACCGGCCGTTGCTGTCGGTGATGTTCGACACCGGATCCAGGAAAATAGACGACCCGCGATACGCCCAGCCCGCCACCGTGGCCCTGGGGTGTTCCCTGGCGCGCATGCTTCGAGCATGGGGACTCGAACCGGCCATGGTGATGGGACGGGAGGTGGGCGAGTATGCGGCCGCCTGTGTCTCGGGCGCCCTTTCCCTTGAAGCGGCTTTGCGGCTGGCCGCCGCCAGGGGGCGCCTGAAGGACGCGCTTTGCGGGGGAAACGACCTATGTGCGGGAATTGCCCGCGAAGCTGGCGGCGTCCTCTATTCCTCCCCGAAAATCAGGATGATTTCCAGTATGAGCGCCAAACAAATGGAAAGGGCGGATTTTTCCCCGGCCTATTGGGCTGCGCACGCCGACGAATCCGACGATTGGCAAGGCGGCATCGACCATCTCCATGAACAGGGGATGAAAATATTTTTCGAAATCGGCGCCCATCCGATGCTTTGCGGCATGAGGCCGGCATGCCTCCCCAAAGGAAAGGGGATCTGGCTGGCGTCTCTCATGAAGGAAACGGACGGGTGGTGGCCGTTGCTCCAAAGCCTCGCCGTATTGTCCGTTCACGGTTTTAGGCTTGATTGGCGCGGGTTCGACGGGGATTATGTTCGTCAAAAAATGTTTCTCCCGACCTATCCATTCGAAAAAACGCGCTTTTGGGCGTCGGATACCGAACAGGGCACCTCCCTGGATACACCGGATGCGCCCCGATTCTATTATCCGGAATGGGTGGTCGCGCCCCGGCCGGCCTCTCCCGGCGACACGGCCATGAAACTGGAGGACACGTGGGTGATTTTCGCGGACCGACATGGGACCGGGGAGGGATTGGCGGACCGGATTCGGCGCTACGGCGGTTCCAGTGTCCGTGTATTTCCCGGCCGGGGATTCCGGATAACGGGCGAGGAAAGCTGCGAGGTCGATCCTGCGGCGGCCGACGATTATGCCAGGTTGTTTCGCGAGCGCCTCGCCACACGCCGGGTGCGAGGGATTTGCCATCTATGGAGCCTGGACGCCCCCCCCGCCGAGGCGGTGACCGAGACCGCATTGCAGCGGGTGCGGTTGCACGGTTGCGGCAGTCTGCTCTTTGTGGTCCGGGAGATGATCGGCATG
>CAYOVG010000507.1:0-3856 GCA_964407285.1 uncultured Syntrophobacteraceae bacterium | reverse complement strand
GGAAAGGGAGAAACTCAAGGTTTTGCTCGTCGAGGACGATGAGGACGATTACATCCTGGTAAAGGAGTTGCTGGAGCGGATTTCAACCCCACGAATCGCCGTGGACTGGATTACGACGTACGAAGAGGGCGTCGAGGCCATATGCCGGCGCGCTCACGACATATGCCTGCTCGACTACCGGCTCGGGGAGCTCAATGGCCTGGACCTTCTCCACGAAGTCACCGCCCGGGGATGCGGGACGCCCGTTATCCTGCTGACCGGACACGGGGGGTACGAAGTGGATCTGGAAGCCATGAAGGCCGGGGCGGCGGACTACCTGGTCAAGGGACAGATCACCGCTGAAATGCTCGACCGCTCCATTCGCTATTCCATCGAGCGCAAGCAAGTGGAAAACGAACTCAGGGTGTATCGCAACCACCTGGAAGAGATGGTCAGGGAACGCACCGTTCAGCTCATGGAAACCAACGAAAAGCTCAAGCAGGAAATCGAGGAGAGGAAGCGGGCCGAAGCGAAAATCCAGCAGCAAAAAGACTTTCTGCAGCACATCATGGAATCCCTGACCCATCCCTTCTACGTCCTGGACGCCGAGGACTATTCCGTGGTGATGGCCAATTCGGCCGCCGCGCCCGACGGGCTGCCCCCCAACATCACCTGTCACGTGCTGACCCACCGGGAGGAAGCTCCCTGCGGCGGTTCCGAACACTTCTGCCCGCTCGACATCATCAAGAGGACCAGGAAGCCTTTCACCACGGAGCATATTCACTACGACGGCGAGGGAAACCCCAAGAACGTGGAGGTCCACGGCTACCCGATCTTCGACGGCCGGGGGAGAGTGGTCCAGATCCTGGAATACGCTCTCGACATATCGGAGCGCAAGAAGATGGAGGCGGCGCTGCGGAAGGCTCACGACGACCTGGAAGCCCGCGTCCGGGAGAGAACGGCCGAGCTTGTGCGGGCCAACGACGCGCTCCAGGGAGAAATCGCGGAGCGCAAGCAGATCGAGGAGCGGTTGCGGCTGGACGAAGCCCGGCTGGAAGCCTTATGGCGGCTCAGCCAGATGTCCGGCGCGTCCTCCAGGGAAATAGCCGACTTTGCGCTCGACCAGAACGTGAAGCTCACCCGCAGCAAGATGGGCTGGCTGGGATTCATCGATGAAGGCGAACCGCTCCTGAGGCTCCATGCGTGGTCGACGTCCTCGATGGGCGAGTGCACCATAAGCGACAAGCCCGGCCATTTTCCGGCGGAAGTGATTCGCCTGTGGGCCGACGCCGTAAGGAGGCGAGAACCCGTGATCATCAACGAGTACTCATCCAGCGACCGCCAGGTCGGCGCCAATCCGGGGAACAGCCACGTGCCGTTCATGACCCGTGTTATGGTTATCCCGGTATTCGACAACGGGAGCATCGTCGCCGTGGCGGCGGTCGGAAACAAGGACGATGAGTACAACCTCGCCGACATCAGGCAGTCCACCTTGCTGCTGGACGGAATGTGGACGCTTATCCGGCGGGAACGGGCCGAACACGCCATAAGGGAGTCGGAGAGGCTCGCTTCCCTGGGGCGCGCCCTTTCCACCGTGGCGCACGACATAAGGACCCCGCTCGTGGCCATCGGCGGCTTCAGCCGGATGGTTATGAAGAGCATCGAGGAGGGGAGTCCCGAATACCGCAAGCTGGAGATAGTCATCAACGAAACCCGGCGCCTGGAGAGCATGGTGAAGGACATGCTCGATTTTTCCCGCCCCCTCCAGTTGGAGAAGTCGCCGGCGGACATCGATCAGTTGGTGAAGGAGTGCCTTGCGCTGCTGGAACCGGTTGCTCATGAGAAGCGGGTGAGCATCCGGAACCGGCCGGCGCGGGACCTCCCGCCGGTGTCGTGCGACGTCATGAGGATGAAGCAGGCGCTCATCAACATCGTCACCAATGCGGTCCAGGCGTCGCCTGCCGGGGAATCGGTGACGATCTACACCTATCAAAGGAGCAACAGGCTGGTTGTGGACGTGGTGGACCGGGGATGCGGCATTCCGCAAGGGAAGAGGGACGAGATTTTCATCCCCTTCATCACCACGAAGGAGGAAGGTACGGGCCTGGGGCTTCCGATAGTGAAGAAGATCGTCGACGCCCACGCCGGATGCGTGGAGATCATCGATAATCCCGACAAGGGGCTTACTTTTCGAGTGATGATTCCGGCGGAGCAGGGAGGGTGATTCCTCTCTTTTGTACCTTCCGGGAAGGCTCGACGGCCGGTGATGCGAGGGGGCTGTCGTTGTCCGGCGCGGGCTCGGGGCTGGTTTTCCCCTCAATCCGCGCCGTAGGGTAACTACCCTTTCTGTGGGGGAGTCTCCTGATTCGAACTACTTCATGCCGGAAACACCATCGCATGGCCGGATTATTGCATTGTCAAAATACGTCAACCCCTCCTCCAAAATACTATATCCGTCATTCCGGTAGATAATATTTACTCATTCCTGCGTTCATCTTTCCATTCAGATCCTGGATAATCGTTATTAATAAAGACGACATTTCCTCGAATACAGTTGCGATATCCTTTAATATACGGAATTGAACCTATTTCTCCGTTTTATAACATCCTATATGGATGGACAATCGTGGTCCCACATCTTTTGCCTGAGTCTTAGGGCTCTTCACGAAAGGCATAAGGTATTTCGGAATTGAATAAGACAGGAGAAAAAGATGCATCACGGATTGGTTCGATACATTGCCGGACTTCGGCAAGTTAAGATCAACTTCAAACGTCTCATAGTCTTTGTAATCATTGTTCTGGGAATTCTGTTCGGTCCCCCCGATTCGATCGTCCAGTGCAACATACCCGACAGGCCGGCTGTTCGAGAGAACCCGGTGGACCTGAACGTGATACGGATGGAAGTCGCAAGCGCCGGAGCCGAACAGCACGCAAATCACCTGGATCGTCGCGGCGTTTTCACGGCCTACACGAGCCGGCCCCAGGAGACGCGAGGAAATGCGTTCATCACCGCGGACGGGACCGACCTGCGAAAAGTCGATTATTGTGTTGTCGCTCATAACCATTTGAAGTTCGATACCGTCATCGAGATCGAACGGGTCGGGAAGTGCAGGGTGAAGGACCGCATGGGACGGGGCGGCCGCAACAAGTTCGACATTTATTTCGGCAAGCAATTGAAGCTTGCCAGGCAATTCGGCGTGAAACGGCTGAAGTATAAAGTCGTCAAATGACCGGTGCGATTGTTGCCGGAAACCGGATCACGATCTGTTGAAAAACCGCGCTATGTCCTTGTAGGTGAGCTTCCACCACAGGGGGCGGCCGTGGGGACATGCGGCGGATGACCTTGTCTCGTCGAGGGACTTGAGCAACTGGACGATTTCGTCCTTCTGAAGTCTTTGCCCGGCCCGTATGGCGCTGTGGCATGCGGCGGTTTTGGCGAGCGCGGCCATGATTTCCGTCAGGGGCGAATTCCGGTCGTCCCGGTCCGTTTCAGCCAGTTCCCTGAGGAGAACGGCGGGGGAGACGGAGCTGAGCGACGCGGGCGCGGCGTGGACGATGAAGCTGTCGCCTCCGAAGGGTTCCACCTGGAAACCCAGTTCGGCCAGGGGAAGCAGCAGGCGGCGAAGGGCCGCGGCTTCCCTTGGGAGGCAGTCGACGACGACCGGCTGGAGGAGCCTTTGGGACGCTTTTGCCTCGGGATTTGAAGCCATGCGGTCGAAAACCACGCGCTCGTGAGCCGCGTGCTGGTCGATGAGGACGAGACCGTCGGGGGATTCGAGAAGAATGTAGGTGTTGCCGAGCTGCCCGAGGATGGGGAGCCTGGAGAAGAGAGGGGGCTGCTCCTCGGCGGGAGTCGTCGGCCGGTCCGAAGGGGGTG
>CAYOVG010000506.1:0-3871 GCA_964407285.1 uncultured Syntrophobacteraceae bacterium | reverse complement strand
CTCTGTAGATCCTTGCCACACAAGGTTTTACAGTCGATCCTGGCATTTTCGAGCACATTTAAGTATAATCATTATGGAAATCGGACTGAAGTTCATTTGGAAAGTCGAACATACTTCAACCTTATCGTGGAGAGTCCAAAGCAGACAAAAACCCCAAGATCTTTGCCAGGTTTTCGGCTTTCGGAACCCCATGCAGGTTGAGATTCAGCAACCTTTGAGCCAAAATGGGAGAGGCCAAAAACTGGGAAAGACTCTCCTGGCGATTTGGAATGTTATAGAACTTAGCGAAGTTTGAGGTCATACGCATTGCCGTATCGTGCTATTGCATGTCTTTCTCTCCAAAATCCTTGAACAACGTAGCCTTTACCACTCCCCCTTCCGGCGGCAGTTCTTTGGCCACCCGGATTTGCAGAAATTCCGAAACCAACCGTATCTCCTCCTGGTCCATAACGGGCGCATGGGACGTCAGAAACGCATTCAGGTATTTGATATTGGTTATCGGGATTCCTTTGACCGGTCCGGATACTTTGACATAGGCGTTGGTGAAGCAAAGGACCGGCTTGACCGGCCATTCTTTCTCGCGGTACTGCTTCAAAAGGTCCTTAATACTGTATGCCTGACTCCAGACCTGGTTGAGAAAGTTCTTGATGGGAGGCTTACCGTTCAAAAGAAGCGTATCTTTTCGTGCAGTGACCTGTCCTTTATGGCTTTTGGTCTCAATGACGAAAATTCCGCCCGGGCCGATGACGATGTGGTCCACATTGAAACCGGGAAAGGAGACATCATGAAAGCCGCTGTAGCCGTCCGGAAGATTTTCTATTACCCCGGCGACTTTCTCTTCCGCTTCTGCTCCGCGTTCGGCGTCGTCAGCCCTCTTCTTGAGATGTTGGGCTTTCTTGCTCAACACATCCAAACAGAACCACAAAATGATTATCAGAACAATCCCGGCAGGCCCGAGCTTGCCGATGCTGCCGAGGTTGAATATCCACAGAAGAAAGACCAAAAGCGACAAGGAACCGCAGATAATTACCCACATGTTACGTCTTTGGGCCATTTCCCTGGTGCTCTTTCCCGCCGTGCCGATGTGCAGCGCCATCCGATTCCTCCAAATACCCTATTAGGACACTATTATTTAACGTTTGAACCAAAATAGCAAACCTCTTGTTACATGGCAATCAATAAAAGCTGCTACAGGTATAAAAGATTATTGTGCGCTCATATGGAGAGTTATCGATATTTCATGTAATAGCGTATAAACAATTAACAACAAAGAAGAATTATCTCACCGAAGCTACCGGCTATTCTGTCTTCCAAAATGCGCTTTCTCCATGGATGGGACTACGTTACTCCCCATACGTCGATCAGAATCAGTCCGCAACGCGAGGGCAGGCAAGAACCCATCCGAACGGCTGGGCGGAATGCCCACTGGAAACGGAGAGCACTCCCGGACGCCGGATTGCCCGTGGCGTCCCCGCCGCCAGGCACGGAAAAGGAAATCTGATACAAGGATCTCGACTGCAAACAGGTTTGAGGTTGCTCGCCCCGATAATTCCCCTTATCCCGTCCAAGAGATGTCAAGGAGTTGCGGCATCGATGGGGCGTGGGAAATCAGGAATTTCCCGATGTCGCGGCAATGCGGTTTCTGCTAGACTTTGCTGCGCGGGTTGGAAATTCAATATTGTTGACCACGATTTGGAGTTCTGTCGGCTCCGGTGCTGAACGGTCCGTCTTTTGCTAAGAAGCGGGCAAATGCGACTGGCCGCCTGTCCGCGTCCGAACTGCCCGGACTGTCGGCCAGACCTGAAAGCAGAGTGTGGAAAAGCAGAACGCAAATAGTAAGATTGGGGGGCAATTTGCTGCGGGATGTGGAAAGAGAGCGGTGGATAGCTGAACTGCTTCGCGATGTCCGGGAGAACTTCTCATTCTTCGTGCGACTCCGGTTCAAGGCGAAGAGCGACGAACGGCAATGGGCTTTGGAACGCGACAAGGAGCCGGCTGAGACCGGTCCGGCCGGACAGGCCATTCGTGTAGTCGATCCGCATAACGACAGGAAGGAGCACGAGCTGGCCGAGGGGGACTCGCGCCATTCGCGGGAGCGTTACCGGATGCTTCACGAAAGCCTGGTTGCGGCTTTTCGGCAGGTGTTCATAGATATGGATATAGATGAGGAAAGCGCCGAAGCTCATGGTATCTACCGCCGGACGCCGCGGCGCTCGCCTGATGCGATGCGCGCTCCCGCTCCCCGCAAACGGATGCCCGAGCGTCGGCATGCCTTCCAAGACGCCTTTGTCCGTGAACGGGTTGTCGCCCGTGAACAGGCCATCCCCGAAGGATACTTCGACATTTGCGAAATGGGGTGTCGAAAGGAGGACGGGGCCGTCGTTCCCGCGAAACCGCGGACCATACCGTCACGAGGCGCCTCGGCCCGGCCGAATGCGATGCGGGCTGTGGTGCTCCGTGCATCCGGTCTCAAGCAGGCGGAACAGGCGCTTCGGCCGGCCCACGATAAGCTGGAGGCTCGGGTCGAGGAGCGAACGGCTGAACTCACCCGGGCCGATGACGCGCCTGATCAATCGGAGCAGCAACTTCGCGACTTCTCCTCCAGGTTGCTGGCTGCGCAGGAAAAAGAGAGGAAGCGAATCGCCCACGAGCTTCACGACAGTATTGGCGGGACGCTGAGCGCCATCAAGTTCGGTATCGAGAATACTCTCGCCCAAATGCGGGAGGGGCGCGCGGTCACTCCCGAAGACCTGGAAAGGCTCGTCCGTTCAACCCAACACGCTATCGACGAATCAAGAAGGATCTATATGGGGCTTCGCCCTTCCATTCTTGACGACCTGGGATTGATCGCCACCATCACGTGGTTTCTCAGGCAGTTTGAAGACAGTTGCAAAGGCATACGGGTTCAGAAAAGTGTAGAGTTGCAGCAAGAGGAAATCCCCGGGGAATTGGAGACCGTCCTTTTCAGAGTCATCCAGGAAGCTTTCCACAACATCGCAAAACACAGCCGTGCCGACCGGGCATTCTTGTCTCTTCGAAAGGAAAACAACCGGATCAGTCTGTCCATAAGGGACAGCGGGATAGGGTTCGCTCCGGGAAACCTTTCGCTCGGCGCAACCGAGAGGGGAGGATTGGGTCTCGAGAGCATGCGGGAGCGGGTCGAATCCTCCGGCGGGGCGCTATCCATCAGGTCTATTCCCGGGAAGGGAACAACGATCCATGCCGTATGGGACCTCGACCGGATACGGTAAGCGTGGTCCGGGGTTTCCTGACCCCTCGCTCCGTACGTTCGCCGACCCGACCAATTACGCCGGTTCTTCATACGGCGCACCTCCGTACGTCGATGATGGGACGACGGGCAATCTTTGGGGTATCGAAATCCTATCCGGACCGGGTAATCCTAACATGGACTACATGGGCTGCTTGAACTACCCGGTATCTTACCGGGGACCCTGCGATGACGATGAAAGCCCGGGGTATGGCTGTTTGACCGTCTTTTATGCTTTCTCCTCCGCTTTTTTCCGACGGCTTCGTCCCTGCCCACGTTCCAGGCTTTCCATGACAGCGTGCGAATATTTGAAGAGTAGCCGTGGGGGAAGAAGAGAGATATGTCCAGTGAGACCTCGAATGCGATCAGGACGATAGCTGAAGAATCCGACCTGCCGAGTCTGCAGCGAAAATTCCTGACGACCCTGCTCAGCCTTCAGAATGTGGAGCGGGGCTCCATATGGGTCAAGAGGGAAGGCGGGTATTTGTGTGTAGAGGCCATGGGAAGTCAGAGCGAGATGGTTCGCGGAGTCACCGTGAGCGCCTGCCGGCCGAGCATAGTGGGATGGGTGATAGAGAACGGCAGGATGACCATCGCCGAAGC
>CAYOVG010000505.1:0-3878 GCA_964407285.1 uncultured Syntrophobacteraceae bacterium | reverse complement strand
AGGAAGGCCACCTTCTGGGTTACCGCCCCCAGGAAGAGGCTCGCCGGCGCGACGATGCTCGAACTCATCACAGCCAGGAAGCCGTCCGAAGGGGCCACCGTCAGCGTGAAGAAGGGGATTCCCCCCTGGCAGATGAGTCGCGACGCGACCAGTTGCAGCGCGAAACACACCCCCAGGAACAGGACCGTCGAAACCACGTCCGCGCCGAAAAACCGCATCCACGCCACGAGCCCGGCTGCCCCCCCCAGAAACAGAAACGCCGCCGGCTGGGGGGCGAGAAGACCGTGCCGGCTTTCCCCTTCCGGAGGCTTTCTCCCCAGGATCGACAACGCCGTGAACTGCAAATGCCGCCGGGCGAGCCACACGATGAACAGGAAATAGACCCCGAACGCCCCCACCATCTGCATCTCCTCCACCTGCGAGAGCACCGGCCCGAAGGTGGTCCCGAGCGCAGCCGCCGGAAGCCTCCATCCGACCACCTGGAGCAGCCCCGGTAGCAGCCCGCCCATGACGAAGAAAAACCACAGGCTGAAGGAAATCCGGCTCGAGGTGAGATAGGCGAACCCGATGAACGCGGGGTACAGGTAGATCTTGAATTTGTAGAACCCCGACAGTATCCCCTGCCTGGGAACGAACGGCTGCGCCAGGATGATCGTCGGGACCTGGGGGACCTGCGGATAGTAGCTGTGCAGCCCGTTCAGCAGGTGGAGCGCCACCGGGATGGACAATCCGATGATGAAGTACCGGTGGAACACGTAGCGCGCCAGGGTCCGCTGTTCCGCCTGCTCCCCCAGGATCTCCGGGACCTTCAGAAGCGGGAAATTCATCTTCTCGTTTTCGATCCACTGGTGCGTGAAAAGCCCCATGAGGCCCGCCATGGCCATGTACGCAAGCCCGATGAAAAGCCCCCACCACAGCATGGGAACGATCCACGCATCCCACGGTATGTTTCGCAGGAGGGAGACCCAGCCCATGTCCCGTCCGCCCTCCAGGCCGTTGTAAAGCGTGCTCACCACCCGCGGGTCCATGGGAAAGAGGGAGTTTTGCGCCAGGGGGACGATCGCCTCCCCCGGTCCGCCCGCCCATCCCGCTCCGCCCGCCCCAAACCAGCCGGGAGTCGTGATGTTGATGATGAACGTGCGGAAGAGGCCCGTGTAGGCGATGCCGCCGGCCACCGTCACCATGGACCATATCAGGAGCAGTTCGTGGGAGTGGAGCCGCCAGTTCTCCCGGATACGGGAAAGCACCGGATTGACCGCCAGGAGCAGCACGAGGAAGCACGCGAAGGAATTCAGCGGGAAATGCCCGCCTGCAAGCGGGCTGTTCTGCCGTTCGATATTGTTGTAGGGCGTCAGCGCGCAGAAAACGGCGGCCAGAACCAGCCCGACGACGACGGCGGACCTTCGCATGCGCGGCTCTCTCATCTCGCGCCCTCCCTGCCGCTCGCGCCTTCCGGACCGCTAGTCGCTCCGAACCCGCGTCCCGTGTAGTACGCCTTTTCCTCCTTCCCCAGAAAGCGCCAGTGAAGCATCCGTTTCCTCAGCTCCTTGATGAAACCGTGGTTCGCCCTCACCCACGCGGTCCGCTCCCCGGAAAGCCGGATCATCACGATGCCGATCTCCAGGTACCCGGCTTCCTGGGCGGGGCAGCACCGCAGGCGCACCCGCTGCTTGATGCCGAAGTCAAAAGGGGCGAGCCACACGTTGGTGCGAAGGAACATGCACGTTGGGGCCGGCATATGCCGTCCGTCTTCCGGGCTCTCCACGTCCAGCAGGGTCTTGTCCGTCGTGAAGCTGCCCTGGGAAGCATCCTCGTGAGTCGCGAAAAAGTCGGCAAGATATCCCATGATGCCCTCCTCCTCTTCCTCCTTCAGGAGAAAAGGCAGGTTCAAAGTGATGGCGTCCCCCTCGGGTTCGGGCAAAGACCACGTCCGGTTCACATCCGGCATGGCTATTGCCGCCGCCATCCGCGCCGGGTAGAGCGCCGCCGCGAACACCACGGAAAACACCAGGACCATGCACGCCACCCCTGCCAGGGACGAGTAGTTGAAGGTGAGTTCCGCGAAAAGGGCGGTGCTCCCGAGGTACTTTGCGCTGAGTTGCGCCAGGATGTATCCGATGACGGTGGAGAGCACGGCCAGGGACATGGCTTCCACGATGAAAAGGAACCCGACGTGCGTCGGGGCGAGTCCCACCGAAGTGTAGACGGCGATTTCCTTGCGGCGCTCCTGCACGTGGCCTATCATCGTGTTGAGGCAGATGAACACCACGATCAGGATCGGAACCAGGAGGTTCGCCGTGCCCTGGTAGCGAAGCGACGTGCCCGCGCTGTGATACCACGCGCCTGTCACATCGCCGCTCCCCGGGGCGCCGCCGGCGGGCGCGACGCTCCGCCCGTCCACCGGTTCTCCCGCCTTCCCGTCTTCTCCCACGAAGAGCGGATACGCGAGCCGCGACGACAACACGGCGGCCGCCTCCCGCGGCGTCGTCTTCGTTCCTTCCGGAATGATGCTGATGGCCTTGAGTTCCCCCCCGCGCGCCAGGCAGGCTTCCAGGGGAACGATCACCGTCGTGCTTGCGGCCGCATACCGGAAGCGCTCCGTCGCCGGCAGGACCTCCTCTCCCGACTGCATGGCCTCAACTTCGGCTTCCGTAAGCTCCTCGGCCTCGTCTACCTCCAGGTACGCGGGCATCACGGAGTTTCCGTCCAGGTCCTCGAGCGCTTCGAGCGCATCGTCGTCGAAGAATCCGGCCACCCTGAACATGTCACCCCAGATACGCACGGAAGTCCCCACATCCCGCCGGACATCCATCCCCAAACGGCCCGCCATGGATACGGGCAGCAGGACCGCATCCCGTTCCCCTTCCAGAAACCACCTGCCACGAACGACAGTCGCCTCGAAACCGCCGGGAGGAGCCACGCCCACCCCAAGCACGCCTTCCGCCATAACCGACCGCCGGAAACCGTCCCGCCCGTCCGCATGGACGGGAACCGAAAGCCTCCCGGCTCCCGTATCCGGGGAAGGCGGTTCGACCCATCCCCGAGCCCATACGGCAGCCTCGCCCACGGGAAATATGAGCCGCATGTTTTCCAGGAGCGCGTCCGTCAGGGGACGCCACAGGGGATGGCGCAGGAGCACTCCGCTGTAGGGGGCGCTGTCGGCGATGCGCGTATCCGTCGTGGTGTGGAGGCTCTTCACGTTGGTAAACGACATCACCGTGAAGGTCAGGATGACCAGCGTCGCGCAGGTGAGGGCCGTACGGAGCTTTCGCCGGTTGAGGTTCGACGCCCCGATGGCGAACCCCGCCCCGAACGCCTGCCATTTCCCGGCCTGCATGGGCGTTCCTCCGCCCCCTAGCCCGGAACCGCCGATTCCGCCGGACCCGCCGGACCCGCCGGGCATGCCGGATGCGCCGGCCGCGCCGGGGCCGCCGATTCCGCCGGGCCTGCCCGGCCCGAACCCGTTGCTCTCCCGAACCCGCGCCATCTCCTGTTCGAAGCGCGTGAAGATAATCCCCGACACCACCAGCGAGAGCCCCACGATGAAGAACGCGATAATGACCACGGTGGGGCTGTAGGTCAACTGGAATGCGGGGTGCAAAGCGCGGATGACCAGTATGGTCAGGATCAGGATCGTGAAAAACACCGCGATCTGCCGGTAGACGTTACGAAAAGAAAACAGGTAGCGCTCCATCACGTACGCGAAGGGCACGAACAGGGCGATGAAAAACATCACCCCCATCAGGACGTCGCGTTGCGTCTTCCCGACCTCGCCCCCCACCGAAACCAGCCGCGCCCATGCCGCGCAAGATTTCTCCCGGAACAGCCCGTACCGCGAGTCCCGGAGGGCTTCCTCTGCGATGTCCAGGGCCTGTCCG
>CAYOVG010000504.1:0-3907 GCA_964407285.1 uncultured Syntrophobacteraceae bacterium | reverse complement strand
GTTGAGCAGCCTGCGCAAATCGCGCAGGTAGTCTCCCAGCTTGCCCGGATGCACCGCGGAATCCTCCCATCCCGGCCAGGAATCCCTCTCGCCGGGCACGCGCGCGGTAGCTGCCAGTCCGGACTCCCTGACCTCCCAGACGAGTTTTTCGTCTGCGGGATTGTCAAAGAGCTTCATATTCGGCGCATCGCGCTTCTTCTCCAGTACCTGCATAAGACCACGCGCCCGGTCGTTTGCTTCCTTCTTGCTTTCTCCGCCGAATTCGGCGAGAAGCCATCCTTCGCCTTCAGGCAGAATCTGTACGCCTTCAGGGTGCAAACCCTTCTTGGTCATGTAGTCCACAAGCTTGCTGTCGATTCCTTCGAGACCCACCGGACCGGCTTCGAGAACCTCCATGACATGATCGGCGGCGCTGTAGACGTCCGGGTAGCCGAGTACGAGGAGGACCCTTTCGGGAGGGCTGTAAACCAGCCGTGTGACGGCTTCGAGGACCGTGACACAGGTGCCCTCGGAACCTACCAAAGCCCGCGCCACGTGGAATCCCTTCTCCGGCAACAGATGGATGAGGTTGTAACCCGAGACGATGCGTGGAATATCAGGGTATCGCTTTCGTATGAGATCGGCATACTTATCGCGTAGCGCTTTCAGCCTTCCATAGATCTCCCCACGTCTGCCGCCACCCCTGATTATGTTCTCCAATTCCTGATCCTCGGTCTTCCCGACCCGCATTTGCAGACCGTCGTAGGTAAGGATTTCAAGCTCTTCGATGTTGTCGTCCGTTTTGCCGCCCATTACGGAATGGATGCCGCAGGAGTTGTTCCCGATCATGCCTCCGAGGGTGTTGTGGGAGTGCGTCGCGGGATCAGGCGCGAAAGTGAGGTGATGGTGCTCGGCGGCATGCCGGAGGTGATCGAGGATAGCGCCGGGCTGTACTCGGGCGATCTTTCTCTCGGGGTCAAGCTCGAGAATGTGGCGCATGTACTTCGTCATATCCATCACGACAGCCACATTGCAGCTCTGGCCGGCCAGACTGGTGCCGGCGCCGCGGGGAAGGACCGGAGCGCCGTAGCGGCGGCAAGTTGCGATGGTCTTCACCACATCCTCTTTGTCCCTCGGAATGACGACGCCAATGGGAATCTGCCTGTAATTGGATGCATCCGTGGAATAGAGAGCCCGGCTTCCGTCATCGAATCGCACCTCACCGCGGATTTCACCGCGCAGTTCCGATGCCAGCGCTTGAGCATCGACATTGCCGGTTTTCGGGGCATGTGAATGCAACAGGTTCCTCCTTTCCATGGTAGTGTGGACAGGTGTGTGCATCTCTCGCAAATGGGGGATGGTCGAATACGTCGCTCTCAGCCGACAATGGAGCCATCACACTCCGACATCCATGGGTCGGAATAATCGACTGGATGCTCAAACTCCAACGTGCGGAGAAAATTGACTATCTCATCAATCTCACTGGAACTTAAAACGCTATCGAGTTGCATCCAAGACATGAGATGGACGGCCTCCGGCAATGTGGACACCTGGCCGTCATGGAAATAGGGTGGAGTGCGTGTCACGTTGCGCAGCATGCACACCTTGAAGACAAATCTGTCCTCCTCCCGGCCGGTGATGGTGTGGCGCCCCGTGTCCGACTGATTCCCGTAGGGGTGATAGACGCCCAGATTCCGCATCAAGCGACCTCCCACGGGGTGACTGCTGTGACAGTCGATGCATCCCGTGTCTATGAACCTCTGGAGCCCGAGTCGCTCAGTTCTTGTCAGGGCATCCGTATCGCCCTCGAGATAGCGATCGAAGCGGGAGGGGGCGATCAGACTTCTCTCAAACGAAGCTATGGCTCGGGCAACGTTGTCGAACGTAATCGGTTGCGTCCGGCTGGGAAAGGCGCGAGCAAAGCCGTGACGATAGTATTCGGAGCCGCTCAGCCGGCGTTCGACATCCTCCTCGGTTCGCATGGCCATCTCAATGGGATTGAGCAGCGGTATCATGCCCTGCTCCTCCAGATCCATCGCTCGCCCGTCCCAGAACTGCGCTGCCTGGAACCCGGCATTAAGAACTGTCGGAGCGTTCCTTATGCCGGAGATACCCAGCGCTCCCTTGGAGACGGACAGATAGTCCACTCCTGCATGCTGACTATCGATCCGGTGACAATCGTTGCATGGCTGGGACCTCGTCAGGGAAATATCCCGTTCGAAGAAGAGCTTACGGCCCAATTCGACCATCTCCGGCGTGTCGTTTTGGCTGCCGGGCATCTTCTTGGGCAAAGGTTTGAAGATGATTCTCACAACCAGTTCGATCCCTTCATACTCTCTTTTCCGGAAGACGCCATGAGTCCGGTGTGGATGCCGCTGAAAATATACCTCTCGGGCGTCATCAACGGCACTTCGTGCTCACTGGTCAGCAGTATGTACTGGTTGCCGTCCGCGTCGGTCAGTAAAGGCGGGTCACCTGCCTTAACACAGTTAGTTCTCGCAGCACCCCGGCCGGCAAGTTTTACCTGGATTTGCAAGGCTGCAGAACGTGCAGGTGGCTTTACCGCTGATGCCGACTTCCTGTCCGTTGATAGACATTCCCATACCGTACCTGGCTGCGAGAGCAGGCAGAGTCATTGATATCGAAATAAGCAGTATGACCGCGCATAGCAAGGAAGGCTTTCTCATGCTAGTAGCTCCTTCTGGAAACTGGTGTCGCCTTTCATTTAAGTGTTCCATGTGCCTTGAGACCATGCCGTACCGCCGTTGACATTGATGGGACCATCGATCCTTCGCTGGATTCAAACCAGTAGTCTAATTATGCACCACACCGTAAATGCCGTCTTTTCCACAGTAACTACCTAGATGTGGACGGTGTAGATAATGAAAGTGCGTATTTAACCTCTTTGCATAATGCATACGAGGTGCGCAGTTATGCGCACCCAAAGTCTATTCCGGTAGAATCTCTTGCATGTCCTTGAGGACTTTCAGGGCATCCTCCATGTATTGCAGGTGTATTCCCGTGGCGGGGTATTCGACGGCGGCGATGAGGCTCAAAGCCACATTGGCCCGATCCAGCGGACGGCGCCAGTAGGAGGGATCATCCTCGTCCCGGCGCAGGCGTTCGATCAATAGGTTCCGCAACCGCACCACCCGTCTTTCCGCCTGGTCCACCTCTTCGTTTAGACTGCCGGGAGGTGATTGCAGCGCTTCGTCGAGGAGCCTGACGGCATCGCGGCATGCGGCGGCAGTCGAGATCTCGCTTTGTGCCGATAGGCCGGTTTCCGATGTTGAATGTCTCATAGCGATTCACCTCGTTTCTTGGAAGACCGGTACAGGGATGTCAGGGCGCCTGCCGCCGCCACTCCCAGGGTTATGAAAAGAGGCCAGGACGATTTTCTGCGGGATTTCGGCGCATCCTCTCGTTCGCCTCGCCGTGTCGGTCTTGCAGCAGTACTTGCCGCGAGTCGGGGAGGGGATTGCGCGTCGTTGTCGATCTGGAGTCTTTCCGGGCGAGTATAGGCAAAGTAGTCCCGGGCATGCATCCCGGATTCCCGGCCTCCGTAAACCATTGCATACTGCAGAGCGAGCCCTCCCGCCAGTTGGATCGCGGCGGAAAGGAGGGATGAGGTGGATGAGCGATTGGCGCCGAGGGCCTCCAGTGTATGCTGGACGAGCGGCACTGTTACACCGGCTTTAAGAAAAACGTCGTCAAACAGGGTGGCGTAATGCGAGCGCTCAAACGAACGAGTTTCTGCCAGTCCACGCCGGCGGCGCCGGATCAGGCCTCCCAGGGCCAGTTCCACGGCGCCGACGATCAGGGCCAGTCGGTCGAGTTTTCTCCTGGTCCGATCGGGCGCGCCGGTGGTTTCGACGGCTGCCCGCACGGCCGCCGTGGCCAGGCCCATGGCCTGATCGGTGCAGTCGCT
>CAYOVG010000503.1:0-3920 GCA_964407285.1 uncultured Syntrophobacteraceae bacterium | reverse complement strand
GGAACTACACTATTAAACCCAGAGCTACGTAGGTTATTTATTTCCAATTCCTAAGGATATTTACTACTATGTCTCTTAGCCCCTTGGCAGCTCTATTGTCGATAAAGCCTTCGCGGCCGGCTTTATCCCTCAGATTCGGATTACCCTTTCTAGTCAGGGCAAGACGCCCAAACATTCGCCGCGAAGCCCAGAATTCACGTCCTGCATGTTGTGTACGCCTCTTTTCAATCTCGAAAAAATCGTTATCCTCACGACCATATGGCATTACACGAAGACCGTCACGGAATATCATCAAACCGGAGTATTTGTCAATCTGATCCCAGAGTAGAGTATGGAGTTCCTTCGGGAGAGTTGTCAACATCGGCTTCAATTCAAATGTTCCGACCCGTAAGTGAAACGGTCCTACCCTGGAGTCGGAGCGTGTAGGAATATCCCCTCCAGGCAGTATCTCAACCATACCCTCCAGCCATCGACTAAAAGCCTTGACTCTTCCTCGAAAAACCCCATATTGATCGATGTTCCCTTCAAGGATATGTTCAAGTTCTTCTAAAGTAGAAAGATCGAATTCCCTATCCACAGATACTACCGGTCTACTCCTCCCAGCATTCCAAGCCATGACAGAACAACGGAAATCATCTGTAGCGTATCCATCTGGAACCTCGTCACTTCGTGTAAAAGGGTCAGTAAAGTTTGAGAGGGTTTCGAACAGCCTTTCTCTCGCCTGTCTTTCGGCACTATTTTGAGTTTCAAATGGCAATTGTGCTCGCAGATCGAAGTTGATATTGCCGATAAGCAGAGCGGTGCCTGTATCTTTGTCGCCGTTCCATAGTGGCCAGCGAGCAAGGTGGCGATCGTCAAAGATAGCCTCCACGACTATGTTCTCTATCTCTTCACGAGTTGTCTTGCCCAAACCGATGCTGACGCTCCCTCCTTGACTGGAAATCGCAGCCTGCCGTTTCTCCATTTCATCGTAGCTGTTCCATGCAGCAGCAATTCTCGCATCTCGCGCTGAGTCCTCTCCATCTCCCCATACATTTCCCATGAGAGTATCGAACATGCCGGATAACAGCAAATGGAGTTCGGATTTATCGTAAAAATCGATTACTGGTATCTTGATGTCCTGCAAGAGAAGGAAAGGATTCTCAAAGAATCGCCAATCGATTAGTGAGGCTACGAACGGTCTGGCACGCCGTTTCGATACAACCAGTAGCAGAGAGCCTAAAGCTGCGCACGAAAGTCGTCCTATTCCCTTCTGACCTTGCTTTGATCGGATTGGTAGATTGTTTCTATCTTGCTCACGTTCTTCGGCATCGGTAGCTTTTGACTCTGTTCCAATAACCAGCCATTTCTCAACAAATTCATCACGGCTCATTCCATACCCATCATCCATAATAGCCGCCACGGGTATCTCGCCATCAAATATGTGTAGTGTTACTTCACGGGCATATGCATCAAAAGCATTCTTCCACAGCTCAGATATGGCTGTTGGGCAATCAGCAATCTGTTCACGCCCCAAATGGTCAATGGTTCTCGCCCGTGTCTGAAATGAGATTGCCTCAACCATGAGAACTCACCCCGCTATTCTTCTTAGTTACACTCTCGGCACGAAGTATTGAACCAACGGTCTCAAGGAGTACCTTACCTAATTCAATGGGAACAGCATTCCCAATTTGGGCCCCGGCCGCCATTAATCCCCCCTTAAAAACGAACGAATCCGGGAATGTCTGAAAGCGAGCCGCCTGACGCACGGTTATTCCATGGTGCTCTGTGGGGTGGACAAAGCGACCTCTGGACGGATTAATACATGCAGTGGTCATTGTCGGTCCAGGTTTTGAGGGGTCGATGCGGCCATACACATCTTTGTGACCATTATGATTCCTATGACAGTTAAGAATCCGGATAGATTGATTGCGGCTTCCCCCATTTAAGGGCGTGGATTTGAAGACTTCAATCAACTCACGTGTGTGATTCATATGTCGGTCATTTTCATCGTCGAAGTGAATCGGTTTCTCAAAAACTATTGCAGCTGTTTTCCAGGGTTTCAGTTGTGGATGCATCTTCCTTGCTTTTTCGTCTCCATGTGTTGCTTTGGGTGGCCAAGTGAATTCGATAACTTTAATATCTTCTCGCAATCCAAGTATGAACACACGTTTTCTCCGTTGAGGAACTCCATAATTCCGTGCGTCCAGAACTTCCGGAGGAAGAACCCGGTAGCCGGCATCTATACCACGTTGATAGAACTCGTCAAGATAATCCCTATGCCTGTCCCAGAGTATCCCAGGAACGTTTTCCATTAGGAATGCTCGCGGTCTTAACGCTGACACAAATTCAAAATATCGAAGTATCAAATTGTTACGAGGATCACCAACTCCGGCATCTTTTGTCCGATGAACAGAAAAACCCTGACAAGGCGGACCACCAAGAATCAAATCGCAAGTTTCCCCTCTGGAAAAATGTTCTTTCACCAGCCAGTATGGATCCAATTCCATAATATCAGCCTCATAGAGAGTCGGTGCATCTATTTTTCCTTTGATTAAATTGTAGCTATATGTAGAACACGCATGTATGTCCTGTTCGACTGCTGCAATCACCTTTATCCCAATCTCGATTGCAGCGAGAGACAAACCGCCAGCACCCGCAAAAAGATCAACACACATCAGCGGTGCAAACCTCAAATTAGAATCTTCAAGTTCTATAACTTCGGTTGTATAGAAATTCATATGCCTTACACCGACTTGTAGCTCACGAGGTTCCATTAGATCATGCCTTCGCAGGCAGCAACAAACGACAGGTAATAAAACCGTTTTGATTTTACCGTATTCATTATCAATATGTAATGGAAAACTGATTCCAGGTGGTTTCTCTTTGAATGCATGTTTGTGGTCATGGGCAAATTCATCTCCCCATACCCCTCTTCCAGGTCTCCTCCGGCAGGAAGCCCGGCGAGCACGGGTGGCTGGAAATCTTCGGAGCGCGAGCGCACAATCTCAAGGGAATCGATGCGCGGATTCCGCTGGGGACGCTCACCTGCGTGACCGGGGTGTCCGGTTCGGGGAAGAGCACGCTCGTGCGGGAAGTGATCTACCACGGACTCCAGGAGAGGCTCGGCAGAGTCTACAAGGGGTCGGGGACCGCCCTGGAGCGCATGGCCGGTTACGAGTCCGTCCAGCGCGTGCTGGAAGTCGACCACAACCCGATCGGCCGCACTCCCCGGTCCACGCCGGCCACCTACATAGGCATCTGGAACGACATCCGAAAGCTCTTCGCGTCGCTTCCCGAAGCGAAGGCGAGGGGCTACGCGCCCGGGAGGTTTTCCTTCAACGTGAAGGGCGGGCGATGCGAGGACTGCCAGGGACAGGGCGAGGTGCGCGTCGAGATGAACTTCCTGCCCGACATCTTCGTGCCGTGCGAGACGTGCGGGGGCAGCAGGTTCAACGGCGAAACGCTGGCGGCCGAGTATAAAGGCAGGAGCATCGGGGACATTCTGGCCATGACGATCGAGGAAGCGGCGGACTGGTTCGACGCCTTCCGGAAGATCGTAAAACCCCTGCGGGTACTCAAGGACCTGGGGCTGGGATACCTCACGCTGGGACAGCCGAGCCCCACCCTCTCGGGCGGCGAGGCGCAGAGGATCAAGCTGGTGAGCGAGTTGGGCAACTCCAAACGGCACACGCTCTACCTGCTGGACGAACCCACCACGGGGCTTCACCGGGCCGACGTGCTACGGCTTCTCTCCGTCCTGCGCGCCCTCGTGGAGCAGGGGAACACGGTGCTCGCCATCGAACACAACCTCGACTTCATCCGTGCCGGCGATTACCTGGTGGACATGGGACCCGGAAGCGGCGAGGCCGGCGGCCGCATCGTCGCGGAAGGCCCGCCCGAGGAACTCATTCTCTCCGCTCCGCCGGAATCGGCCACGG
>CAYOVG010000502.1:0-3957 GCA_964407285.1 uncultured Syntrophobacteraceae bacterium | reverse complement strand
CGAAGTGCGCCGCCATACGCCCCGCGGTGGCCGCATCGAACAGGTCCGTGTTGTATTCCAGGACCCCTTCCATGCCTCCCTGCTCCGACTCCCCCAGGTCCAGCGTGAGGTCGAACTTGGCGGTCTTTCGCTCCATTTCGATGGGTGCGACGTCGAGTCCCCGCAGCCGGAGCTTCCCGATGGGTTCGTTGTGCAGCAGCAGGACGACCTGGACCAGCGGGTTGTGGCTGAGGTTGCGTTCCGGCTGCAGGGCTTCCACCAGTTGTTCGAAGGGCATGTCCTGGTGGGCGTAAGCGTCCAGGGAGACCTTGCGAGCCCTCCCGAGAAGTTCCAAAAACGAGGGGTCGCCGGACACATCGATCCGTAGCGCGAGAGTGTTCACGAAGCAGCCGATGAGAGGTTCGATCTCCGCCCGGTTTCGGTTGGCGACGTTCGTGCCGATAACCATATCGCTGACGCCGCTGTAGCGGTGCAGAAGCGCCGAAAAAGCGGCGAGAACGGTCATGAATAAGCTGCACCCGGACCGGCGGCTCAGCTCCTTCAGTTTCTCCGTCAGGCGAGCATCCAGTTCGACCCGCCGGATGTCGCCGTCGAAGGTCTGCACTGCCGGACGCGGCCTGTCCGTCGGCAATTCCAGCACGGGAGGCGCTCCGGCCAGTTGCCGCTTCCAGTAGCCTGAATGCTCCTCCAGCACATCGCCCGCAAGCCGGCGGCGCTGCCATGACGCAAAATCGGCGTACTGGATGGGAAGCGCCCCAAGCGGGGAGACGGCCCCGTCGCAGAATGCATCGTAGAGCGCGGCCAGTTCCCGGACGAAAACCCCCAACGACCACCCGTCGGAGACGATATGGTGCATGGTGGCAAGAAAGACATGCTCCCGTGGGGCGAGGCGAAGCAACCGCGCCCGGACCAGCGGCCCCGCCGCGAGGTCGAACGGTTCGAACGCTTCGGCCGCGACGAGGCGGGAGACCTCGGCTGCCTGCTCTTCCCTCCCCATGGCCTGCAAGTCCGTCATGGGAATGGAGATGCGAAGGGAGGGATCGACGGCCTGCACGGGATAGCCCCCGGCAACGGCGGGGAAGGTGGTGCGCAGGATTTCGTGGCGGCGCACGATTTCATCGATGCCCCGGGCGAAGGCTTCCACATCGAGCGACCCGGTAATCCGTAGCGCCACGGACATGTTGTACGCGCTGCTCTGCCCGTCCAACTGCCCCAGGAACCATATCCTTTCCTGGGCAAAGGAAAGGGGAAGGCTTCCGTCTCGGTCGCGAGGGACCGGCGCGATCCGTTCTCCGGCCGCTACGCCGGGAGCGTACGCCGGTGACCCGATCGCCGCATCCGCCGCGCCCGCCGCATTCCCGGCGGCGCCCGCGCCCTCGCTCGACGCCGTTCCCGCCCATGCCGCATCGGCGCTACGCAGGAAGGAGATGATCCGCGCCTTGTGTTCCGCCAGTTCGGCCTGCAGGGCGGGAGTCAGCACTCCAAGAGGGGCGTTGCAGCGCAACCGCCCGCCGTCCACCCAGAGCCGGACGTCCAGGTCGCCGAGGTGGGAAAGGAACTCCTCCGTACTCCTCATAACTCGATTTCCTCCCTCTCACCCGACGGGTCCCCGCCTTCTCCCGTCAGGTTCGCGGCGTCGCCCGCAACGCCGGGGTCGCTTGCACGCCCGCCCCCGGGGGCCCGCCGCAACTTCCCGGCGGTCCTTCGCATCCTGTCGGCATAGGCGGCCAGCCCCTCCACCGTGGGTCTTTCGAAGAAGCCGTCCAGGGATATTTCCATTCCCAGCAGCGTCCGCATCCGGGAGATGACCTGAGTGGCCAGGAGGGAATGTCCCCCCAGTTCGAAGAAACTGTCGTGGATGCCGATGGGGGCTACCCCGAGCAGTTCCTCCAGGATGCCCGCGAGGGCCTGCTCCGTTTCCGTTTCCGGGGCGACGAACTTCGTGGCCAGGGCCGGGCGGGCATGGCTGACGCCGCCTTGCCCGGCTGCTCCGCAGCGGTAGGCCTCTTCCACGGCTTCCATCACCTGCGCCGCCCCGACGTTTGCTTCCCGCTCCAGGCGAGCGGGGAAGTCGCGAGTGGACACCACCACCTGGGGCAGCCGGTAATCCGGTGTGTTCGAATTCCTTGAAACACGGGGTTGCGCGTTGCGGGTTGCGGGTTGCGAGTCCGGGTCCCCGTAAGCGTTGAGCGTATTTCCATCGTTCGTGAATGCCTCCCTGGAACGGCAACCGCCAATGGCGCACAAGATCCGGTCGAGCGCTTCCACGCCCTCGGCAGGATGCATTCCCTCCCGGTCCGGGCTCTCGGAGC
Organism: uncultured Syntrophobacteraceae bacterium; assembly: GCA_964407285.1. GTDB lineage: Bacteria > Desulfobacterota > Syntrophobacteria > Syntrophobacterales > Syntrophobacteraceae > CAYOVG01. The sequence goes on along the minus strand of CAYOVG010000502.1, from coordinate 1,645 downwards.
GCCCGCGGCGCAACTCCTCCGGCAGAGCCGCGGCAACCGCCATTCCCACGTCCCGCCAGCCGTCCCAGTTGACGCTTATGGTGCGCATTCCCCCTGACGCGGCCTTGCAGTGGGCGAAGGCGTCCAGGAAAGCGTTCGCCGCGCAGTAGTCCACCTGGCCGAACCCTCCGGTGAGCGCGTTGATCGACGAGAAGAGGACGAGGAAACAGGGCCGTTCGACCATTGCGAAGGGACCGGAATTCAGCGCCATGTCCAGCACGAGAGTCCCCTTTACCTTGGGGGCGAGCACCCGTTCGGCATCCTCCCGGTTCTTGCGCCGGATCATGCCTCCCCCCGCTACTCCGGCCGCGTGAAACACCCCGTCGATGCCCCCGAACCGTTCCCACGCCGTTTCCATGGCTCCATGCATTCGGAATGAATTACACACATCGGCTTCGATGTAAAGGACTTCGGCCCCGAGACTCTCCAACTCGCGAATTGCCTTGATCTTCAGGCTCACGGGATCGTCGTCGGAGTGGCTCGAAAGCCATGCATCCCGGTCCTCGGCACCCGGAATTTCGCTGCGGCCGATGAGGACGAGCCGCGCGCGGACCTTTCCGGCGAGGTATCTTGCCGTCTCCAGTCCTATTCCCCCCAGCCCTCCCGTGATGAGGTACGTACCGCCCTCCGCGAGCAGGCGCGGGACTCCGGAGCCGCTCGACCCCGTCCCCAGGCGCAACGGTTCGAAAGTAGGCGTCCAGCGGTGCGCCCCCCGGAAAGCCGTCACCCGGTCGGTGGAACGGGCACGAATCTCGTCGATCAGCCGATCCAGCAGCTTCGACATCGCTCTTCCGGGAAACGAATCCGGGCGGTTCGAACCTATCTTCTCGTATTGCCGTCTCCACAGCGGGTAGGATGCCGGAAGCTCTACGTCTATGGAGCGGCAGCGCAGGTTCGGGTATTCCTGCGGGATCACCCTCACCGGTCCCAGAACGGCCGCCATGTCCGGGGAGAGCTTTTCTTCTCCCGTGACATCCTGCGCTCCGTTCGTGATGACGACGATTTCCGCTTCCGCGCTCTCGCTCCCGTCACTTCGCCTCCCCAGCGCCCGGGCCAGGAAGAGCAGGCTGAAAAACCCCATGTCCAGCCGGTATTCCGCTACCACGTCCACGCTCGCGGGATCGACAACCACATCGGGCTCATCGACCATCGGCAGTTCGTCCAACGCCTGGCGCATCACGTTCCAGAGATGGATGACGGTACGCGGGCTTCGCCCCCCGCTTTCCAGGTCGTCCAGGAGCATCCGGTAGTGAGCGGGCCGGCGGGGATCGACGCCGTAGCTGTCCGCATCCAGCTTCTCGAATTCCGATCCGGGCAGCACGGTAACCACGTCATGCCCCAACGCTTTGAACCGCTCGCTCAGGAAAGCGCCGACCCGGCATTCGTCCAGGAAGATCAGCAGGTTTTCTCCACCCCCGGCCGCGACCTCCCGCCCGGCGTCAACCGGGAGCACGGACTGCTTCCAGGCCGGTACATAGAACCAGTCGGCTATGTCCGGCTTTCTTTGCAGTGCGGAAGTATCCGCCAACGACTCATGTCGGGCTTCGCCGCTCTTCCGGGGTTCGATCCAGTAGCGCCGCCGCTCGAAGGGGTACGTGGGAAGAGG
>CAYOVG010000501.1:0-3959 GCA_964407285.1 uncultured Syntrophobacteraceae bacterium | reverse complement strand
GATCTGCGCCTGGTTCAGTCCGAGGTTGAAGGTGAAGTCGTAGCCTCCGAGTGTCTTATGCGTGTTGATACCGGCCCTGCGTTGCCGCATGACGAGTTTACGCTGTTCGCGGCGGGCGATCTCGTCCTCGATGAGCAAGGCCAGGAAATCCACGTAGGCGAGCTTCTACTCCACGGTCTGCCGGTTGCGGACCTCCAGAGAGTCCAGGATGCCGGAGAGACGGAGCTGTTTCAGATGAGGCGTAAGCTGGGGGATGGGATTCATGAATGCGTCCTTCAGTTGAGCAGTTCAGGGTTGCGGGAGAAGCGGGATTTTCCGCCGTAGGCATCAGGCAAGGCGATGGGCAGGGGCAGGCCTTGCTGATCCAGACCCTTCTCCAGGACGTTCTTCACGCTACGATACGTGCCGGCCTCGTGATCCAAGGCTCTGGCGCAGGCCGCCTCCAGTCGTCGTTTGCCGTAACGACCGCCGAGTTGCCGCAGGCCTTGAACGGCACGCAGGTTGTCGAGGACGCGGTGTGCAAAGAGACCGTGGACCAGTTCCAGGCAGCGCTCACCGACCTTTTCCGCCTGCGCGAGACACCACTGCGGGTCACGCATCAGATAGGCCTTGGCCTCCGGCGGCAGGTGGTCCTGCACCGTGCTCCGTGCGCCGGGTTTGTACATTCTGGGGTGGCTGGCCACGAGCTGTTGTTCGTGGAAGATCTGCACCGTCTATTCGGTGGCCCGCAACCAGAGCGACTTGTGCACCAGCGTGAACGGCGCGGAATAGAACGATTTTTCGAACTGGACATGGCTGTTACCGTGCAGCTTCACCGACGCCCAGGTTGCCAGCTCGGGCGGGATGTCCGGTAGGGGCCGCAGGAAATCCCTCTCCATCTCGGCGAAGCGAACCAGAGATTTCTACCACTGCCTCATGGTGCCATAGATGCGACTTCCGGCCCTGCCCAGGCCCCATTGTGGAGCTCGCGATCGGCGTCGGCCAGATCCCAATATGGGTGGAGGCCGTAGTTTCCAGTCGTACGGCCCAAGAAGCTTACACGTTCTAGATCGGATACAGATTTCAAGGTTGCACAGGCTGCATGTGCGCTGTTACCGACGACCATAACCTGCACAAAAGAAAGATGGCACGCACCCGCGAAAGGATACGTGCCACCATGTTGTTCAGTCGACAGCCAATCTAAGCTTCATCGTCATCAACTCCGAACTCACCCTCCTCGACAGATGCCCCTTTCGGCCTCAAAAGACCAGCCTGCTGGAGTTTCTTTAGACGATTATGTGCCGTCCCCTTGGATACTCCGACTATTGAAGCCAGTTTCCTGACGCTTAGATTCGGATTCTCCGTCCGGGCTGCAATAATTTTCGAGTTCTGGTCATCGAGTTTGATAGGAGCATCATGACAATCTGTTGACACGGAAGGCATGCGCCCAGCATCGCAATCTCCACCACTGGAAGGCATATCTTTGCGGGTCATGCAGGGCACATCCTTTCCTTCGGAATCTGTGTCCTCTTCCATCTCAGACAAGGATTTCAATTCCGCGATACCAGCGTCTTCATCGACGTTCAGCATGAACTCTATCGGCTGGACATCCTTGCTTCCGAGATTCCGGTGCTTTTCAACAGACAGCCTAAACAGTTCTTGATTCTTCACCTTTTCGAGCTTCAAAACAAGTTCAAGGCCCAGTTCCTTGCCGATCGTCCCATAAGAATTGCGCTTATTCTTCCCGGTGTGGTCAACGACGATTGTCGTTTTACCTTGCAGACTATTCGCGCGCATGAACTCATTGAAACCCCGTGCACCATCAAGCTGAGACCCCATTGCATTCGGGAACAGGCAGAACATGCTGTCAGCAATGATCACATCAGCCCATGCTATGTCCTCCTTGAAGCGCTCTCTTTCCTCAGGAGTTTCGAGCTGAATCTCTCTTCCCTGAATCCTAGCCGCGATAATCCTGAGATTATCCTGCAAATGCTCCGGGGTCCCCATGGCTTTGAAGATCATGGAGTAACGCTTCTGCAACTCTCTCCCCCCCATCTCACCATCAATGACAAGAACTCGAAGTGGGCGAGGAGCTTCAAGGCGTCCAACAAACAATGATCCTCCTGACACACATGCAACTGCAATAAAACAAATCAGCCACGTCTTCCCCGACCCTCTGTGCGCATAAACCAAAACCCTGTCGCCCTTCATGATCATCGGACCAAGAACAACTTCTGCATCGGACAAGGGCAACGCAACCAATTCGCTTCCGCTGATCGCGGATGCAACGAAATCCGGGTCAAAGTCCAAACCAAAGCGTTCCTTCGCATCTTTGACAAATTCAGCCCTATCCGCGACCTCGTTTTTCTGAAGCAATGATTCCGTGATGTCCTCATCCAAGGCCGACAGCATCGCGCTCGCAGACGTTTGATCAGCCTGCAGTCTAGCCCGGGGCATCAAGAAGCCGATTGGGCCTACACCCAAGCGCTTCATCGCACGGTATAACTTGTTGGCCCTTTTGTAGCCTTCTGCTCCTGGGGATACAATTATAACTACCAAACGACCATTCAACGCACCCCAATCTGTTCCGTCGATCGTAGTCGACTCCCCCCCCGACCATGTCGTCAGCCCCACGCTCTTCAGCAACCAAGAGTGCTTCTCTCGAAGATACTCAACCTGCGCCTCGTTCTCGCAAATTATGACTGGACGTTTGTCATTATACAACAAATCCCATCGATACAGCGGAAACGGATCCAACGGATGAAGCCAGTCAAAAATAAATCGTCCGGAAGCGGTTTTCCAGAGAGTAAGGGGCAATTTTTCAATCTCCCCCTCTGGTGACTGAAAATAGCACGTACAAAAAGTAACTTTGTTATCCAGAGTAGGATAGAAGTACACCGACTTAAGAGTAAAACCATGATCCTGCACAGGATTTTTCTCTCGGGGCGTTCTATCCAACATCGATTTATCAAACGAATGAACACGGGAGCATCCTGGCTTATAACCATATTTGTAACGCTCAGCCTTAGAAGTACTGACGTTTCCACGTCTGGCAAGTTCTTTATAGGCCATATTTTTAATAAAGCCTAAGTGCCGACACCCGTAACTTTCAAAGCTCATCGTCCCGGCGATTTGCGCCAACCGTCCATCCATAGGCGTGGATTTCTCACCCGGTCTCTTCATGGTCCAGAAACCACACTGGCCTTCACCTAAGAACACCCTAAGCCAATCAGAGCAAAACACATTCCCTTCAAGATGACCATTCGGATGAAAAACCTTCAGCATGGGAAGCAATGTTAATGGATCCTGCGTTTTCCTATTGATCAGATCACGTTCAAGCTCTTCAGAAGCGCTATCTGCCGCTCCATAAGTCCAAAAAATTGTAGTCTCTGCATTCGACATATTAACCTCCTATGACCTATAATGATTAATCTTCATTGATTCCAAGTATGCAGTAATGTCAGCAGTAGAATATCTGACAGACTTTCCATACTTCACGTACGGCAAACCGACCCCCTTAAAGCGATGTTGGCGGAGTGTATAAACACTCACGCCAATAAGGATTGCGACTTCCTTCTCATTCAGCCATTGATATCCCAGATTATTATTTTGACATTGCCCGTGCATACTCGTATCGATCCTGTTAAAAATGAGTTGAAGCCATATGCGTTGATCTTCGACAATCTCAACAACAAGCCTCATGCCCTGCTGCTACCCCTCGACTAGAGACACTAGTCACTCTGCCAATCGAATTTTTTCCATCATCGCACCTCCTGCTGGATTCATTGCTTAAAAACAGCTCTCTGATATCCTGACGCAAGTGTGCAGACGAACATGAATACCAGTTCTGAATTTTGGTAATCCTCATTGACTTGGGCGATACAGAACTGACCCCGAAAGTTTGCACAAGTCTTTAGGTGGGCAATCTGCTAGTCCCGACCCCTTCAAACGCAAATGATCAGGGAGCAGAGAATGACGAA
>CAYOVG010000500.1:0-3966 GCA_964407285.1 uncultured Syntrophobacteraceae bacterium | reverse complement strand
TCGCTCCGTCGATCTCCAGCGTGCCTGCCCCCGCCGTCGTGCTGGCATAGCGGAAGGCCACGTAGACCTTCTTCCCGCCGTAGGCCGAAAGGTCGATGACGTTCGACACGAAGGTCCAGTCGCTGCCGGTTCCCATGGCCGCGCCCAGACCGGCCGACGTTTCGCTCGACAGCCGGAAGGCTTACGGCCTTGGATTCACCCCTTATCCGCTCCGGAAAGAACTGGCGGAATTGAAAGAAGTCTTGTGATCGTAACTTGCAACCCTAACGAGTGTTCGAAATGCAGGGATTGGTGCGCGTCGTGATAACGCTGGTATCCGTTTTGTTGATTTCCTACCTGTTTTACTGCTGCCTCCTGTTCGTGGCGCAACGGTACATGATATTCCCCGGTGTGCAGTTTGGAGCGTCGGCGGGTGCGGTGCTGTCGGACGGAGCGGGTATCGAGAAGTCCTGGATAGAACTGGATCGGGTCAAGGTGGAGACATGGTTTCTGCCCCCGGTTCTGGAGGCGGGAGACAATAAGCCCGGTCCGGCGATCATATTCGCCCATGGGAATGGGGAGGTGATCGACCAGTGGCCATGGGAGTTCGAAGGGTTTGCCCGAATGGGCATCGGAGTGCTGCTCGTGGAATATCCGGGTTACGGACGCTCCACCGGCATTCCGTCGCAGCACAGCGTCACGGAAACTTTGGTCGCCGCGTACGACCGGCTTGCAGCCCGCCCCGACGTGGACCCGTCGAGAATAATCCTGATGGGGCGGTCCCTGGGTGGAGGCGCGATTTGTTCGCTTGCCGCAAAACGCCCCTCGGCGGCGATCATACTCATGTCCACTTTCACATCCATACGGTCGTTCGCATCCCGCTACCTCGTCCCCGAATTCCTGGTCCGCGACCCCTTCGACAACCTCGCGGTGGTCGGTTCCTACTCAGGCCCCATCCTCATAATTCATGGAACCCGTGATGAAGTAATCCCCTATTCGCATGCCCTCATGCTGGGGCAGGCCGCCAAACAGGGGAAGCTGATAAGCGTCGATGCCGGACACAACGACTGCCCGTCGGACTGGAAAGCGTTTCTGCGCGATGTCGAATCCTTCCTGCGAGTTCACGGCATCCTGCGCGGGACCGCTTGAGATCCGAAAGTCTTACTGATGCCGGTGACCTTCCCAGTATCATCGGTGTTATCGAGGACTCCTGCGGATCCCTAATAGAGAATAGGAATGATCGCTCGTTCATAAGGTAGAACCGATCCGGTGCGCAAAGCATTCTCAAGCTGCTGCGCGCCTTCCTGATTCGTGCTGGAAAACCCACCAACGCCACACCTTGTCCGAAGCGACCACCGCAGGTTATATGGTCTCTACAGAGTTAGATCAACGAGAATGGATATTTTACTCTTGCCAAACGCCTGAAATCGCCCCTTAACATTCGTTGCTTCCTGCTCACGGATGTAGGCTCACACCTGCTCAAGCTGGAAGCCAACGGTTTGAGACTGCATGGCTCCGAGCCCAAAAGTGTTCCCCCGTGAAATTCCGTTGCTCCCCCCGAACTGATAACGGTGGCTAAACTGGATACTCGTAGAGATTTTTCAGGTTTAGGGAAGGCGTGGATCTCAAAGCCTGGTATGTAATGTGACTGATCAAAGACATTACAGGCCTCCCTGATCTCTACTCTTCTATTGAAATGAATTGGTAAGTATCGTATTATGGTGGCCCTGGGTATGTTTTTTAGCATATTGATTGTTACCGCTTTGACTGTGCTTGTACTTTCGGCTTTCAATGATAGCTGTGGGTATGACCATATCAGCCAATTTCTATGCAAATGATCATACCGGATATGCCCTGTGAGAATAGAGCATAACGACAAGAATGTCGTAACATCCGAAAGGCGTAAGCTTGACAGCCGACATCAGAGGACAAATTCCCGTTCTGTGTAAGACGGTAGGAATAGCTACAAGGAGATCTTTCACAAATGCCTGGATCGACGTTTCAGACAAACCCTTTTGACCTCGACAGACTTCTCGAAAATTGCCACCAAGGCGTTCTTCAGTTGCCCGATTTTCAGCGCAGCTGGGTTTGGGACGAAGACCGCATCAAGAGTTTGATCGCATCCATATCACGGGCTTTCCCTATCGGTGCATTGATGACGCTTAATACAGGCGGCCCTGTTAATTTCAAACCTCGTCCCATTGAGGGAGCCCCACCCGAAGCAAAGCGAGAGACGCCACAGTCCCTCTTACTTGACGGTCAGCAACGGATGACATCGCTTTATCAGGTTACCTTGCGAGGAAGAGTTGTCGAGACGGTCACACCGAAAAGGAAGAAGGTCAAGCGTTGGTTTTACATCGATATCCGAAAGGCTCTCGATCCTTCCGTGGATCGCGAAGACGCGATCTTGGGCGTGCCGGAGGATCGGATCGTCCGAAAGGAATTCGGACGCGAAATCTTTCTGGACCTCTCATCTCCCGAGCAGGAGTACGCTCTTCTTATGTATCCGGTTTCGCAAGTCTTTGACTGGGACAGGTGGCAAGACGGCTTTTATGAATATTGGCGTGGTGATCAGAACGAGAACCTTCGACAGGAATTCAAGGCTTTCAAACGCCAGATTCTGGAGAATTTCAAATACTACCAGGTACCCGTCATCGCATTGGATAGATCAACCTCCAAAGAAGCCGTGTGCGTTGTCTTTGAGAAGGTCAACACCGGAGGCAAGCCACTCGATGCCTTCGAACTGGTTACTGCAATGTATGCGGCCGATAACCACGAATTGCGCAAGGACTGGTACGGCGATGAGGTGACAAGAGGTCGGCATCGACTCTTCGCGGAAACGCTCCGACCACCTGGAGCGGATGCGGGAATTATCGCCAATGTCGCCAACACCGACTTTCTCCAGGCCATTTCGCTCTTTTACACACGGGAACGGCGACAAGAGGCGGAGAGAGCCGGAAGGCAAGGTAAAGAATTACCGGCCGTTACCGTCAACAGGCAAGCCCTGCTGAACTTGCCCCTCAGCGCGTACAAACAGTATGAGGCTAAGGTAGAAGACGGCTTTTTAAAAGCGGCGAAGTTCCTGCACATGCTGCACATCTACCGTATTTTTGATCTTCCGTATCAATCCCAGATCGTGCCGTTGGCGGCCATCCTTGCTGATATCGGGGATGCCTGGGAACACGATGCGAACCGGGCAAAACTGGTCAAATGGTATTGGAATGGTGTCTTTGGCGAACTCTACGGTTCAGCCGTAGAGACCAGAATAGCCCGAGATTTCATGGAAGTGCCCGTGTGGTTGAAGGGTGGTCCTGAACCATCAACAGTGAGTGAAACCATGTTCCGAGCGGATAGACTCAAAACCATGCGAATGCGTCTGTCTGCAGCCTACAAGGGCGTCAACGCCCTCTTAATGAAGGAGGGCGCCCAGGATTTCCGCTCCGGACAGAGATTCGATCACACGACATTCTTCGGCGAAAATGTTGACATTCACCACATTTTTCCGCAAGACTGGTGCAAAAAGAATGGGATCAAACCTGCTGTTTATGATTCCATTATCAATAAAACGCCGCTTTCCTACAGGACAAACCGAATCATTGGAGGCGAAGCGCCCTCCGTATACCTTGCCAAACTTCAAAAAGGTAACGGAACCACAATACCACCGATTGAGCCCGACAGACTCAACGCCTATCTCAAGTCACATTTAATCGAGCCAATGCTGTTGCGCACCGATGCATTCGATGCATTTATTGTTGACCGTCAAAAGAAGCTGTTGAGATTAATCGAAGAAGCAACTGGAAAGATTGCCTATACAGGAGATATTCAGGACGAAGGTGTGGACGTTGAGGTCGACGAAGACAGCGCTGAAGCTGAACTTACGATTCCATCAGCGGATACTTCGAACAACAAGGTTTGGTAAGAAGAAAGTAAATGACACAGCAATTCCCGCTACTGCTGAGAGGCAGCATGGATGGCGGGTTTAGGATT
>CAYOVG010000499.1:0-4009 GCA_964407285.1 uncultured Syntrophobacteraceae bacterium | reverse complement strand
GGATTACCAGGCGCTCTCGGCGGCTTTGTTATTGGATCTCGACGGAAAAGGAGAAGAAGATGAAAAGAAGCGTTTTATTGAGGGCGTTGGTTGTCTTGGGGACCTTGATGGTGTTCTCTTCCGGGAAAGCCTGGTCCGGCGACAAGAGTGTAACGGTCAGCAACAATCTTCATATGTACTCATATGATGCGGGATGCTCTTGTTCCGTTGTGAGGATTGTCATATGGGGGAATACCAGTTCCGCGTCCGCGCAAGTGGACATGCCACTTAAGCCCGGATACCCACAAACATTGACGTTAAGAAATGTAAACTGCAATAATACCTTCGATATAGTCGCGCAGTGTTATTGGTTCAGGAGTACGGGTGTTAGTAGAACGTGGCGGAATGATTCCATGACCAAAACATTTCCATGCTCCTGTACCGCGGTAAGTATCCAACCGAATGCGGAGACCGGCGCCCAAAGTCTGGATGCGGTGTGTACTCAGTGAACTTTTGCGAAATGCATTTACCCCTGCCGGTGCTGTCCCGAGGCGCCGGCGGGGAGGCGGTCCATTCTCCATCATTGCATGCGCAGGGCCACGATGGGATCGAGCTTCGAAGCCTGTCTTGCGGGGTAGAAACCGAAGAAGATCCCCACGGCGCACGAAACCCCCACCCCAAGGAGCATCGCGCCGGAGGAGACCAGAAACTCCCAGTTGAAGATCCGGCAGGCCACATAGGACGACCCGATACCCAGGAGAATACCCAGGGCTCCACCCACAATGGAGAGCAGGATCGATTCGACGAGAAACTGGGCCTGGATGTCCGCCCGCCGGGCCCCCAAGGCCCTGCGGATTCCGATTTCCTTCCTTCGCTCCGACACGGAGACCAGCATCACGTTCATAACCCCGACTCCTCCCACAACGAGCGATATGCTGCCGATGGCGCCGAGCAGCAGGGTGAACAACCGCATCTGTTTTTCCATTTGTGCGATGACATCCTCCGGACTTTTTATCCGGAGATTCATCCCGCTGTATTTCTTCGCGAAAAATCCTTGTATCCGAGAGGTTGCAGCGAATCGGCTCTCTTGTGAGACCAGTCTGGCCGTGAAGGACCGGATTTCGGTATTCGACGGAAGCCGCGAGGCGGTCGTTATGGGAATCATGATTCCTTCATTTATCTCCATGGGGCGCATCATGCTCATGGGAAGCCGGCCCACTACCCCGAGTACGGTAAAGATCCTGCCCTGGAACAGCACCTGCTTTCCGATGATGTCACCCTTAATGACCTTGCGCAGTTCCCCGGCCACTTTCGAACTCAGAACGCAGAAGAACATGTACTCGTCGAGGTCGGAAATAAAGCGCCCATTCTCCACGGGAAGCCTGAAGACATCGGCAAAGGATTCGGTAACTCCCAGGCAGGGAGTCTGCAGACGCTTGCCCTCGTGGATCAAATACCCGTACGATGTGCCGTAGGGAGCAATCCTGACGATGTCGGGGGACTGCCTGCCGAGTTCCCGAATGTCCCCGAGGAGGATGCGGGATGGGGAACGGGATGTTCCCCCGGAGGGGCCCTCCCTGGTCACTTCCAGGATATCGGTGCCCATGGCCAGGAAATGCCTCAAGGATTCCTTCTGGACGATGGTTCCCACGGAAACCATGGCAATGACCGACCCGATCCCGATGACGATCCCCAGTAGTGCGAGGAGACTCCGCTGCTTCGCGCCGACGAGGCTGCGGAATGCCTCCTTGATATTTTCCTTGAAAACCATCGAGCAGGCTCCTTCAATCGATGAGCAGTCCATCCCGCATTTTCACCACCCTTTTGCACTGCCTTGCGATACCGGGGTCGTGGGTGATGATGATCGTGGTAATGGATTCCACGGCGTTCAGTTCCAGGAAGAGATCCATGATGCTTTGCCCGACGGCGGTATCGAGGGCGCCCGTGGGTTCGTCGGCAAGGAGGAGAGAGGGCTTCCCCGCCAGGGCGCGGGCAATCGCCACTCTCTGTTGCTGCCCGCCGGAAAGCTCGGTGGGCCTGTGGCCTTCCCGGTCGCCCATGCCGACGCGGGCGAGCATGGACCTGGCCATCTCCACCCTTTCCCTTTCGGGTACTCCGCGGTAGACGAGGGGCATGCAGACGTTCTCCACGGCCGAAAGCCGGGGAAGGAGATGGAAGGATTGAAAAACGAAACCGATTTTGGAATTGCGGATTCCCGAGAGTTCATCGTCGGAAAGGCGGGAGATTTCCCGGCCCTCCATGAGGTAGCGGCCGCTTGTCGGCGTGTCCAGAAGGCCGATGATGTTCATGAGAGTGCTCTTGCCGCAACCCGATGTTCCCACTATGGATACGAGTTCCCCCGGCGGGACCTCGAGGTTCAGGCCCTTTAGGATTTCCACCTCGACGGGCCCCAGCATGTAACTCTTTCGGATATCCAGTAATTCCAGCATAAGAATTTACGTGATTTCTTACCTTAGCTCAGTTTGAGGCCAATGCGGCCGAAAATCCGCGTCCGCTCAGTTGCGGATCGGGGCGACCCGGTCCCCCTCATTGAGTCCACTGGTGATTTCAACGGAGGTCAGAGTGGTAATCCCCGTTTTTACCTCGACCTCTCGAAAGGCGCCCGTTGCGGGATCCAAAACTTCCACCATCCTTTTATCTCCCCGGTCGGCCACGGCATCGATCGGCACCAGGATCGCCCGCGGATTTTCGTAGATTATGATTTCCAGGTTGGCGCTCATCCCCACCCGGATCTTGTGCTGACATTCGGGATCGATGGATGGAAGCGTCACGAGGACCTCGAAGTTGACGGGCCCCTGGCCTCCCGTCGCTCCGCTTCCCCCGCTCGCGCTCGCCTGGGAGGAGATATGCCGAATCTTGCCGTTGACCCTGACGCCGGGGAATCCCTCTCCGCTGCATATCGCATCGAGGCCCGTCCGTATCTTCCTCAAGTCCACTTCGTCCACCTGCGTGCGGACCGAACGCCCCGCAAGGTTCCCGACGGCCATAAGTATATTCGATTCCTGCACCGGAGTTCCGGGCTCGAAGGTCAATTCCTTCTCCTTACCCTGCCCCGAACCCGAGTCCCCGGACGCGCCCCTGAGGACCACCCCGGAAACGGGCGCCCGCACCTCCTTGAGCCGAATCTTGCCCTCGATTTCCTTCATCTTGACGCGGGCATTCTCGAGCTCCATCCGGGCGATGTCGAGGTTTCGGGCATTTCCCTTTTCCCTCGTGGACGCAAACTCCTCCTTGGCCGATTTCACTTCCCCCTCGGCATTCTGAAGTTCGGTTTTGGCCCCTTCATATTCGTTCGCCGGCACGATTTCCTTCCTGTAAAGGACCTCGGTCTCCGCGAGCTTTCTTTGAGCCCTGTCCAGGTTGGACATGGCCTTGACCAGGGACCTTTTGGCCCGGGAGACCTCGTTTCCCTTCTCCCACCCTTCCAACTCCTCGAGTTTTTGTTCCGCCTTGATGACGGCGGCCTTTGCATCCCTGAGCTTTATCTCGAGCTCCCTGGTGTCGAGGAGGAGAAGCAACGCGCCCGCCTCCACTTCCTGGCCGAATTCGAAGTGCTTCTCCAGGACTACTCCCTGGAAGGGGCTTACCACGTTTACCAGTTCGAGGGGTTCGATCTTGCCGGAAAGAGAGATGGTCGAAGAGATCGGAGCGAGCGTCACCGGGACGGTCGGGCGATTTACGGGATTTTCCTCCGTGTTCCGGCCCATCGTGGGGGCCCCGGCGCCCTGGACCGAACCACGACCCCAGTAGTAGAGCCCGGTTCCCGCGAAGAGCAGGAAGACCAGGAGCGTTGCCGCCAGCCGGACCAGGTGGGCCTTCCTGCCGGCGCGCGAAAGGTTCCTGTTGGATTCCTCGAGCTTGAGGTAGGCTTCCCTCAACTCCCGGTTCAACCGCTCTTCGGCTTCATGCAGCGCCTTGATTCCGGTAATATCGCTGAAGACCACCACCACCCCGGTCCAATTCCGTTAAAGCCGCCTGTAACCGCTCACGGACTCCGTCCGGGGTCGGG
>CAYOVG010000498.1:0-4011 GCA_964407285.1 uncultured Syntrophobacteraceae bacterium | reverse complement strand
GCCGTGTGCAAGCACCTGGTGGAACTGATGGACGGGACGATCCGGGTAACGAGCGAACCCGGCAGTGGGAGCACATTCATATTCACGGTGCCGTTCAAAACCGATATCACCGATGCCGGGAAAGCGCCGCTCCCGCGCGTTGACAGCCTGGCGGGCCTTCGGGTCCTGATCGTGGACGACAACAGGACCGCCCTGGAGATCCTCGGCGAGGCCGTCAGGTGCTTCGGCATGGATGTGACCGCGGCCAGGTCCGGCGCGGAAGCCCTGGACATCCTGGAGAGCGCTGCACGGAACAACCCGTTCGAGTTGGTGCTGCTCGACTGGCAGATGCCCATCATGGACGGGCTGGAAACGGCCCGGCGAATCAAGGAAAATCCCTTGATCCACAAAAAGCCCGCCATCGTCGTGGTGACCGCCCACGGCCGGGAGGACGTCATTCAGCAGGCGGAGGAAACCGGGCTGGACGGGCTCCTCTTCAAACCGGTTTGCCAGTCCCTTCTGTACAACATGATTCTGAACATACGGGGCGGCGACGCTCCCCGAGACGTCCGGAGAGCGGGCGAGCGGGCCGGAGAGGATGTGGCGCTCAAGGCCGTGAAGGGGGCGAGGATTCTCCTGGTGGAGGACAACGACATCAACCAGCAGGTTGCGCGGGAGATGCTGGAAGCCATGGGATTGGTGGTGACCATTGCCGACAACGGCAGGCAGGCCGTCCAACTGGCCTCGAAGCAGGAATTCGACCTGGTTTTCATGGACATACAGATGCCGGAGATGGATGGACTGGAGGCGACCCGGTTGCTGCGCGGAGACTCGCGCTTGCGGGAGCTTCCCATCATCGCCATGACGGCGCACGCCATGCGGGGGGACAGGGAGAAGAGCCTGGATGCGGGCATGAACGATCACATCACCAAGCCCATCGATCCCAACGAACTGGTTCACATGCTCCTCAAATGGATCAGGACGACGCCGAGGGAGGCGCGTTTCTCTCTGTCCGGTTTGAGTGGTTCGGTCGCGTCCGGCGGGGCCGCGGGAAGGGACGGGGATTCGGGTGTGGAGATCCCGGAAAGCATTCCTGGAATCGATGTCCAGTTGGGGCTGCGAAGGCTCGGAGGGCGAAAGGAGTTGTACAGGAACCTGCTGCTGCAGTTGCGTACGGAATATGTGGACTATGCCGGGGAGATCGAGAAAGCGTTGGAAACAGGCGACGCGCCGACGGGGAAACTGATGGCCCATACGCTCAAGGGGGTTTCGGGCAACCTGGGGGCGACCACCTTGCAGGAGATTGCCGGCAGTCTGGAATCCGCCATCCGGGACGACCGTGTGGAACTGTACCCCGGTTTGCTGCGCGAGTTGGACACCACCTTGAGGCTGGTGGCCCTCGGCCTGGAAGTGCTCGGCGACCAGGAGGAAACGGCGCCGCCGCACAGGCGGAACAGCGTGGCCGAACCGGCTGTGCTGCTGGATGCGTTAAAGGCCCTGGAGCCGCATCTGCGCACACGAAAGCCCAGGAAGTGTTCGGAAGCCCTGGAGAAGATCGGCAAGCTCGTCTGGCCGCCGAAGTTTGAACCGGACCTGGACGAACTGGGCAAGCTCGTCGCCGAGTACAAATTCAAGGAAGCTGCGGCGGTGCTCGATTCCATGATCGGCCGGCTCGAAGCCGGCGCGAAGGGAGAATAGGGCGCGCATTCGGATATGTTTCTTCCTGGATGACGAAGCGGGCGGGGGGCCGTCGATCTTAGCATCCCTGTCGGGACAATCGGTGGCTCCATCATGAGGCGTTCGGCAGAAGTAAAAATATCCATTTTCGTTGACCTGTCAGCGTTCCTGTACGCATTCAGCAACGCTTTCAGGCGAGAAAGCCGGATAATTGTTTACTGCCTGACGCCTAAACCGTGGTGAATTCTAAATTGTTGGCGTTGAGCGCCATGGCGGTAATCATCCTCGTCACCATTTCCGCCGTACCCATTCCCATTGTCCAACCCAGGGTGCCGTGGCCGGTGTTGAGCCAGAGGTTGGAGTACTTTCCCGCGCGGCCGACGTAAGGGACATTCGAGGGCGTCGTGGGACGCAGGCCGGTCCACGGGTTGAGGTGCTTCATCACGTAATCCTCATCGTGGACGTCCATGCCGGCGAAGACGCCGGGAAGGAGGGCGGCCGCCTTCCGGGCGATAGGCTTTACACGGTGAAAGGGCAGGGCGGTGTTCCAGCCCGCCAGTTCGGCCGTTCCGGCGACCCGGAGGTGGGTTTCGAGGTTGCTGTACACGAGTTTGTTCTCGTCGTCGGTGAGCGACACCTTCGGAGCGTGCCTTTCGTTTGCTTTGCCCAGCGGAACGCTGATGCTGTACCCCTTGGCGGGATAGATATTGAGGAAGACGCCGAGCTTCCAGGCCAGAAGAGGGGAGTAGGGACCCAGGCACAACACGAAATCGGCGGCTCGCACGCCCCTTTCGGTGTGGCCCGCCTTGTCCAGAGGCGTAATTCCAGCCTCCGTTATCCTGTTGCCGACCGCTGTAAGGCCGTCGATGGCGGTTTTGTACAGGAAACGAACCCCGTATTTTTCTTCGCACACGGCGGCGAGCGCCTGGGTAAAGAGACGGGCGTTGCCGGATTCGTCGCTCCTGGTGTATGTTCCGCCCACAATGCTCTCGTCTTGCGCCAGGGCCGGTTCAATGCGACGGATTTCCTCTCTCGTGACGGGAACGCGTTCGCAGCCGTACCGGGTCATCAGTTCCGCGATGCGGCGCGCGCCGTCATATTCCTTCCAGTCCCGGTAAAAGTGAAGGATGCCCAGGGATTTGTGCTGATACTCGATGTGCTCGCGCAGACGCACCTCCCGGTAGAGTTCACGGGAGCGCAGGGCGATATTCACGATCCGGATGGTGTTGGCGTGCGTGGCCGACCTTCGGCATTGCCGGAGCCAGTCGGCGAGCCATATCCACTGCCGCCAGTCCGGACGGGGAGAGAAGTACAGCGGGCTTTCCCGCTCGGCGAGCCACTTGAGAACCTGGAGAGGCGCTCCGGGGTGCGCCCATGGTTCGGCATGGGAAACCGAGATCTGTCCGCCGTTGGCGTACGTGGTTTCCAGCGCGGCCCCGGGCTGACGGTCTATGACGCAGACCTTTCTTCCCTCGCGGGCAAGAAGGTAAGCCGTGGTGACGCCAGTGATGCCCGCACCAAGAACAGCAACATCGAACATACCCGTTACCTCCTTTGAAGCCCGCCTTTCGATTGGCCCATTGCAGCTCGATCACCGTTTCGTTGTAGTCTTCTTCCCTTTGTTCCGCCGCCGTACTGCTCCAAGAGAACGGGGCAAGGGCAAGGCCGGAAGGCGCAACAGCGAAGCGCTAAGGGATCGGCTGCGCCATGACGCGCCATTCCCGATCATAATGCCTTATGCATACATTATACACTGCCGGGACATATGGAAACAGGGTGCTGCATCAGGTTGTTCAAGTAACGTGAACCGGCCGTCCGGGTGAAAATCCGGTATCCGCCGCGTCTACTTCACCGTGAAGCTCTTGCTGGTGGAGCTTACAGTGGGGTAGGTGGAGGATTCCACCTTTATGGCGCACTTTTCCGTTCTCGTCTCAGGTGTCCACAGATAGTAGCCGCTGTTCTCCACCTCCTTTGCGATGAGGGAGAAAGTCTTCCCCCCGTCGGTGGAGACGTAAATGTTCACGGTTCCCTTATGTCCCTGCGGGGCTATTCCCTGAGCGTACCACTGTATCCACGTGCTCGCGTCCTTGCGGCGCTCGTCCTGCGGGGCGTAGGCCTGCACATGCGCGCCCGGCGCGAGAGGCGGAGGAGGCTGGCTGGTGGAGGATGCGGGCTGCGCCTTCATTGCGGCCGTGGAGCGCGTATTCCTCGATTTGGTCCCGGTGGCTGCCGGTTCGGAAGATGGGTAGCTCCTCCTGACGGTGAAGGTCCCGGCCTCATCCGCCCACACCCAGTAGGCTTTTCCCGGCTCCATCTTGGAGGCTGTCACGTACTCCCCCGACCCGTCCCAGTAGT
>CAYOVG010000497.1:0-4013 GCA_964407285.1 uncultured Syntrophobacteraceae bacterium | reverse complement strand
CGTGGAGTCGGATGCGCAGTCGCAATCAGGCTCGAGGTACAGGTGGTACCGGCATTCGTGTTCGTCGGCCGCCATCGTGTAGAAAGTCGAACGTACGCAAGACCGCTCGGAGGCCTTCTCCACGGCGCCGATGACCTGGTTTTCAAAGAGCTTTTCCCCTGTAATGCTCGTAATTCCCTTGCCTTTCTGTACGAACTGAAGCAGGGGCGCGCTCTTATGGAAACCTTTCACTTCGACGATATCGTGCATGTTGTAGCGGTAGAGCCCCGAATCGGGAGTGATCAGGATAGAGTATTGCCGGCCGTCTTCGAGTTCGTGCAATCCGAGGAACTTCGGCTTGTCCGCGCCCCACTCTTCCCGCGGCACGAATTCGAAGTAGACGTGCCAGAACGCCGGCCGTCCCGCGGACCCTGTGCCGGGCACCGGCACTGTCGCTCTGACCTCGCTTGCCAGGTAACCGATATCCCAGATCAGGGTTTCCGGCGACAGGTGCAGTTTCAACTGGTCCACAAAGATCGACGAACTCCCCCCGGTCCAGCAGGCGACGCATTTCAGGCCGGGCCATACGTCCCGAAGGCGCACGCACCCGTCCTTCGAACGGTCCTTCATGGAGCGCAGTTCGCGCGCTCTGCCGGGGACGGGTCTGAGCCGCGCGCCGAGGGCGGCGCGCTGTGCGTCGTTCAGCCGGTTGCCGGCGTGGAACCTTCCGGTTTCGAGGTCATCGGTGAGAGCGTCGAAGCGCTCGTTGATGTATTTGCCCAGGAGGCAGATGGTGGAGGGATTGGCGGTCATGATGGAGCTGATATCCGCGCATTGGAGGGCAAGACGGAGGATGGCCAGGTACTTGGCTTCGTAGTCCTCGATACTGAACACCTCCGACGGCAGCACGTATTTGAACGCCTTTACGATACCGGGAATCTCCTCGTAGATCCTGCCGGAGGTCGAGCCCACGGGAATTCCGGAGTGCTCCATGTATCCCTCGACAGCCGGGCTCACAATGGCCAGTATCCGTCCATGTTCGATTTGAGGCAGGGTTTTCAGCAGGTGGTAGATGCCCAGGTTCTGTAACTGCTTGTGAATCTTGATCGTTTTCCGCGGGACGGGGATGTGCTTCGGTTTACCCGTGGTGCCGCTTGTCATGGCGTAGTACACCGGCATGGATGTATTCAGGGCGTTGCATTTCTCCCTGTCCTGTTTTTCGATCCACGGGCGCAGACTCTCGAAGTCGTTTACCGGTACTCGGGCTCGATACTCCTCGATACTGCTTATTCGATCAAAGCCGTGCGCCGCCGCGTATTCCGTCGTCCGCTGCCGTCGCAGTATGGACAAAAGGACGGACTCCTGCGCCCCGGCCAGGTTTCGCAACAGGCGGTGGACCTTCCACAACAGGAGTCGGTTGGGAATGATGATCCTGGCCTTTCCGAAAGAGGTCACCAAAAGGTTGTCCTGCAGATGTTCAAACAACCGGGATCGGATAAAGGAACCGAAGGCCGGTGTGTAAGGGGTGCCGGTATTCACTTCGTTCGAAACAGTCTGTGAAGTCATGGCGGGCTCACTATGGATTCGGGTTTCTGATGAACTTACATATCGAGGTTGGTACGGGCATCCGGCTTGATGATGGGTGAAATACAAAGGTAATACAAGAACCGGACACGAGGACTTACATTGCACTGCTCCCAATCTTCTAATTGCGATGTATCTGTAAGTCAATAATTCGAAAAAACATATTGCGCGGCATCTATTTCCATGATATATGTTTGACGGCATTCATGCCCGTGCGGGCAGGTTTCCAACCTCATGGAGTACGGTTCTTGAAGTAGGTTGGAATGCGCTGTCAGGTATAAGGTCTGTCGCCGGATTATGATCCGGCAGCGAGGACGGCATCCCGTAAGACGGCTTTAAATGAGTGATATCGCCTGCTTGGATGTATATCGCTCCCGCATCCACGTACCCGCGACACGGTTCATTCCACGAAAAAATCCCCAGAAAGAGATAGAATCTCTAAATTCGCGGAAATACATTAAATTACTACTACACAGAAAATGAATTCAGGTTTACATTCCGTGGCAGGTAAGGCAGTCACCAACCCGTACAGGAGGCAACTGCTTTAAACTATCCAAATATGGTGATAGGCTTCCACAAATAGCTTGCCCGTTGCCTGTTACCTTCCCAAGTATGTCAGCTAAAGCCAAACCCATCGCAAGGTGGGGACGGAAAGCTACGGATCTCACCCCCCAGAGACAGCCGGGCTGCCTGCGCAAAGAGGTCCGGTATGCTCCCTTTCAAACTCTCGTTGTGTCGTTTGTATCCGCCTGAAAGGACTTCTATGTCCGAACAGCAAAATCTCGCTCTGCGATCCAATCGAATCAGAATCTAATCGGCTCGACGCGGCGAAGCTCGAATAGAGAAGAGCCGCACGCACATGAGCCGCCCGGGATCCGTTGATCCACACGCCCAGTAGTCAAGGAGGAAAGAGCTATGAGCTATGTGATTGCAGTCACCCCGGCACAGCTGTGTGATCCGAAGATTGCCGTTGCCGCATGTCGTGCCGGCAGTATCGGAATTCTGGACCTGGGGTACAAGGAAGGTCCGGACAAGATGAAAGAAAGTCTCGAGAATTTGAGAAAACTGGCGGGGGAAAATGCTCGATGGGGAGTACGGTGGGATATGCTCGAGGATCTATCGAGGTCTCCCGCGGTTTTGGCGGACCTTCTACAGCGGCCGGCGCCTGTCCTTATACTTGCCGGAGTTCCGGTAGATTCAATCACAGACGCGCTCAGTGAAGCTCGAAAGTTCGGCCTGCAGGTCCTGCTCGAAGTGACGAGTCCCGAAGAAGCAAAGGCCGCTCAATCGGCCGGCTATGATGGAGTGATCGCCAAGGGGAATGAGGCGGGCGGCCGCATCGGAAGACTGGGCTCCTATCTGTTCCTGCAGCACTTGAAAGCCTGCGGGCTAACCATCCCGTACTGGATTCAGGGGGGAGCGGGACTCCATACGACGGCTGCCGCACTGATGGCCGGAGCAGCCGGGGTCGTCTTGTGCGAGCAGCTCTGGCTCACCGATGAGTCGCCTTTCTCCCAAAAGGAGCGGGACATCTTCGAACGCATGGACGGCAGCGAGACCGTGTGCGTCGGTGAGGATGGAGCCGGATGCAGGTGCTACAGCCGTTCCGGGCGGGGCAAAATCCGGGAAGTGGAAATAGCCCTTGCGTCCGCGGGCGACGGCGGATCGCGATCGAGCGTCTGTTCTTTGTTGCGCTCCAATGATGCGCTGATCTCGATGGGGCAGGGCATCGCGCTCGCGGCTTCCTTCGCCCGGCGTTTCGGGACCGTGGGCAGAGTGATCAAGGCGATTGAGAACAGCACCCGTGAGCATCTGCAACTGGCAAGGAACAATCCGGCGCTGGCGCCCGGTTCCCCGCTGGCTGCCGTTCACGGGACGCGCTACCCGATCACGCAGGGGCCGATGGCCCGCGTGAGCGATGTTGTTCCGTTCGCAAAAGCAGTCGCCTCGTCGGGAGCCGTTCCCTTCCTGGCCCTATCATTGATGAACGGGCAGGAAACCAGGACCATGCTCATGGAAGCCAAGAAGCAGATGGGTGACATGCCCTGGGGGGTCGGCATACTGGGGTTCCTGCCCCAGCATATGCGCAGGGAGCAGATGGATGTCCTCAACGAAATACGGCCGCCCTTTGCCGTAATCGCGGGCGGAAGGCCGAACCAGGCGATCGAACTGGAGGCCCTGGGCATATCGAGCTACCTGCACATACCTTCCCCTCGCATGCTGGAAATGGCCATCGAGCAGGGCGTGCGCAAGTTCATCTTCGAAGGAAGCGAATGCGGAGGCCACATCGGTCCCCGCACCTGCTTCATCCTGTGGGAATCGGCGGTGTCCGCCTTCCTCGAATCGAGGATAAAAAAACCCGAGGAAGTGCGGATCCTGTTCGCGGGCGGTATTCACGACCCTCTTTCCGCCGCCATGGCCGCAACGGTAGCGGCGCCGCTGACGGAGCG
>CAYOVG010000496.1:0-4017 GCA_964407285.1 uncultured Syntrophobacteraceae bacterium | reverse complement strand
ATGCTCAGGCGGTCGCGGTCTATGCCGAGGCGCTGCGGAAGGACCCCGAGTTCTACACGTTCACCCGGAGGCTCGAAGCCTATCGGAAGCTCATCGGAACGGAGGATGTATTGGTGCTCGACAGCAATTCCGAGTTCTTCCGCTATCTCATGAGCCACAACAGGGCCGATCAGACCGCCGGAGCGAAGGAACAGGAGAACCGGCAGGCCTCTGTTTCCACACCGGAGCGATAGAGTTGGACTCGAGCGAACAGGATTCGCGCCAGACGGGAAATGCTTCGTCCGCGCACGACCATGGCGGGCGCAGGGCAGTGGAAGCGGCGTCTCCCGACAGCAGCGCTCGGATCGATGGGAATCCGGACAGTCTCGACTTTGTGCGCAAAGTGCTGTGGGTCGCAGGTATCCTGGCCCTCGCCTTCGTTGTCTGGCAAATCAAGGGAACCATCCTCCTGGGCTTTGCCGCTATCCTGATCGCCGTGTTCCTGCGAGGGCCCGCGAACTTTCTGAGCGAACACTCGATTTTCACGCCCAAGTGGGCCGTCGTGATCGTTTCGATCATCCTGGTTCTCATGGTCGGGGTATTCGTCTGGTTTACCGGTCCCCAGGTGATCGAGCAATTCATCCAGTTCACGCAGAATCTGCCTCAAGTCATTGAACAGCTCAGGGGCTGGCTCCGCCAATACGAATGGGGAAGATACATCGCCGACCACATCGCATCGTCATTGGCGGACCTGGTCTCCCGGATGGGGATATTCTCGAGGATAACCGGGTTTGCGTCCGAGGCGCTCAGCGTATTCACCACTGTCCTGATGGTGTTCTTCGCAGGGCTTTTCCTGGCTTTCGATCCCGAAGTCTACAAGAGGGGCGTTGTTTCGCTGGTTCCCAAGGAACGGTCCGAGAGGGTGAGAGACGCGCTGGAGATAGTCGGCGCGTCTCTCTGGAAGTGGCTGGTGGGAAGGCTGCTGTCCATGACCTTCGTGGGGGTCTCCGTCACCGTGGGGCTTTGGCTCCTCGGCGTGCCCCTGGCCCTGATGCTGGGTCTTCTCGCCGGCCTGCTGGATTTCGTAACCTACTTCGGGCCTTTGCTGTCCGTGGCTCCCGCCGTGCTGATCGCCTTCGGGCAGGGCCCGATGATGGCGCTGTACGTGCTGCTGCTCTACTTCGTCGTGCAGCAGTTGGAGGGGAATATCGTCTCGCCGATCATTCACAAGACGATGGTGGAGATTCCGCCCGCTCTCGTGATTTTCTCGATAGTAGCTTTCGGGCAGTTGTTCGGACTGATGGGATTCATCCTGGGAGCGCCGCTGGCGCTTACCGGAATTGTGCTCATCAAGATGCTCTACGTGGAGGACGTGGTCGGAAAGCCGGTCGATATTCCGGGCAGGTAGCCTGAGAGCGGACCAGTACGGGCGAATCCTCTCTCCGTCCGTCGGCTCCATGCGGTCGAGGCCGTCAAAGGCGTATACGACGGACGAACGGCGGGGTCGGATTTCTCAACTGCCGCCAACCGCCGTTATACCCGGCCGGTTCCGCAATCGGCGTGCTGTTTACGGAGCCGATCGACGAACCATTTGAACCGCCTCCCACGGTCGCGCATATAGTCGATCCGAGGGATGGAAACCGCACACCTGCTGATCGGCCGGTCTCAAACGCCGGGAGATCACAAGGGCGGTCCATCGCAGCTTTTCCAAACGCCGAATCCTTTAGTCGAATCCGCCGGAGCCGGAAATATACCCGGCGACGGCTCCCAAAGCTCCGCCGACGCCGGCCCCGACCGCCGGACTCCCACCAACGAGAGCCCCGAGAGCCGCGCCGCCGCCGGCGCCGATGGCTCCACCACTCAAGGTGCGTTGTTCCGTGCGCGACATCCCCGCGCAGCCTAACGTGAACACAATAGCCGCAACAGCAATAATGTAGAGTAAAGTCTTCATCGATCGTGTCCTCTTCTTTCAGCATTCCGCGGCCCGGCAGGAAAGACCGGCGGCCGGTCTGCATCCAGCGACTCCATTCCGTTCGATTCGCGCTCACATTGCGTTCGTACACGCCGCATACCGTTGCCGACATCCCCGCGAACCGAAACCGTCAGGCTTCATCGTGGCGAACGTCCTCCGGCGGCTGTCTTGAGATTGGGCCGTATAACGTTGTCCCACATAACCTGCATCACCGGCTGCTGGAGTCTGTCGGGATGAGTCTGATAGTACGTATCAATTGTGTTTACGATCCGGTTCATCGACATCCCGGACATCCCTTCGACGACTTTGTCCGAGAAGTCATCGCTTTTCGCTCGAGTTGCCCGCCCGGCTTCAGCACGTATGTTGTAATCGATCTGAGAGCCCTGTCCGACTCCCCACACGAAAGCCACCTTGGCGTCATCGCTCATCCGGCGCCAGATGTCTCCCGTAAGCACAGGCGTTTCCGCCGATTGCATCGCTTGAACCGATTGAACGCTTCCCGTGAAATCCGACCCGGCTGCCGTGGCAATGCCGGGAGCCACCACCAGAAGAGCGAACAGAATCAAAGCAACCACGGGCCATCTGCTCTTTTTCATAATATTTCCTCCCGTATGAACTGCCATTCATCGCCTATCCCGTTTCAGCTCCAAGAGATGCGCGCCATGCGGGTTTCAGGCCCTGGAACGCGCTGTCGTGAGTCGTGTCGGTACTCCGAAAACCACGCCGTTGTGTATCACATCGTGATCGAAGCTATTCTCGAACTGCATACCATGCACGCACTACATGGAGCGAATTGAAGGATTTCCATCTTGCATCATATATAAATATGGAAATCCACATACTTATATCATTGATGCATTGAGAATAAGCAGGAGTGGACGGCCTAACAAGGTAGGGAATCCGGTTATTTTGATCCTTCATTCTCCGAATGGACCATCCATGTGTTCCTTTCGGATGGATTCGCGTATTCTCCACGCCAATATCCGGTAATCGCGGTCTCCGGCATACTCGCATCCGGAACTGCGCCCGGAAACAGCAGGAAGCGCCCGCTCCGGGAAACAGCAGTGGTGGTGGTTCGGGAGAATGCACCTATGTTCAAATGGAATCGGCCGTCCATATATGCCGATACTGTCCGTCTTTTGTTGTTTCAATACGGTCTTCCCATCCCCGGAATAGGTCAAAGGCCTTCTTTGTTTCCATTTTCCGTTTGCCTAAAATAGGCTCAGAATCTGAAATCATGAGGCGATAGACGTATTTGCGCGCTTGCATATCCACTTTCGGTATCGATGCAACTCCCCGGGGCCATGTTTCAGATTCCATCAATCAGTATAAGCCCGGTGCTGTTGCCTGCAAGAAAGGGAGATAACGATGAAATACTCATCAACGGACATAGTCGTACGTATGACTTCAAGGCTGTTTCTTTTCGCGTTTGCGGTCTTCCTGCTCGGAGTTTCGATGATGGCGGGACCCGCTCCGGCGATCGGCGCTGAAGACCTGGAATACTCTCGTTCCGCCGGTCTGAACCAGGAAGAGTGGTACGACCCGACCGACTGGTTCAATGATGCCGGTCCTCTGACCTATCAAAACGATTGGATCGACTATACCTACGGGTCGGAAGACGAAATTGGATCATATGGGTATTACGATGGATATTACGATCCAGGTCTCGGTACGGGACAGCAGTACTACTACACGGACAACTGGTACGAGGAAAATGAAGCAGGGGAATACGATTCGGGCTTATTCGATTTCTAGCGCAGGGCGACGGAAATCCGTGTACCCCCTCCGACGTGGCAACCGCTTTACAGAGATAGGACCGCCTTGCAGGAACGGCTTTCAGCCGTGATCGGGCTGTCGAAAGGCAGCAGGTCGCATCCGGCAGCCGTAACCCCACAAGAGAAGTCCGGGTTCTACCCGTTCACGATGTACATACGGGCACGGGCGTACAGTTGAAATAAAGCTCTATGAGTCTGGTCATTCCATTTATGATTGTTGAGAATTCTGGTCCGCCGGAATCCGTTGAAATTCAATAGACTTAGGAGTATATGGATGAAATTGGTAAGCAT
>CAYOVG010000495.1:0-4043 GCA_964407285.1 uncultured Syntrophobacteraceae bacterium | reverse complement strand
CCGCGGCCAACGCCGTGCGTCAGAATAAAGGACCATTCCCGGGTGAACGGCTTCAAGGTCAGGACGTCGCATTGGATTTCAATCCGCTAGAACGGGGTATTGATCTCGGGGAATCAGACCTGCGCCGCGGGCCCTCTGGATTAGAGTGTGAACCGCTCTTTCCCCTTCCCCGCTGAGGCGCATGGTCTCGGGCGTCACATAGAGATCGATGTGTTGCTGAATAACTTCCGTATCCAGTTCCTGGGCGCGGCGGCGGATATAAGGCAGCGCTTCCGCCGGATGCGCCCGGTAATAGGCGAGACTCCTGCGGATGGCGGATCCCACGCTGCGCGCCGTTTCCGTCCCCAATTCCCGCTTGATAACCATACCGCCCAGGGGCGCGGGCAAGCCCGTTTCCCCTTCCCACCAAGCCCCCAGGTCCAACAAGGCCACCAAGCCGTACCGGGTGTAGGTGAATCTTCCTTCATGAATGATCAGGCCGAAGTCCACGTCCCCCCGGGCCGCGGCGGGCATGATCTCGCTGAACAGCATGGGTAATTCCAGGAACCTATTTCTGGAAAAGAGATGAAGCAGGAGTTGCGCCGTGGTGTATCGTCCCGGCACACCGACGCGACTTCCGGCCAAGCTTTCCAGCCTCGTACCCGGACGGGCTACGAGCAAAGGACCGCAGCCCCTTCCCAAGGCGCACCCGGTCCGGAGCATCGCATAATCGCGCAGGAGATAGCCCAGCGCGTGAACGGACACCTTGCTCACATCCAGCCGGCCTTCCAGGCAGAACCGATTGAGTTCCTCCACATCGTGGATTTCCTCCCGTACCCGGATCCCCGGAATGTGCACCAACCCGTGCACCAGGGCATAAAACACGGCCGTGTCATTGGGACAGCTCGAAAACCCCAGACGGAGAGTGGGTCGATGTGCGTGTACCGAAACGATATCGATCATGGAGTCCTCCGTCAAAGGGGCCGGTGGCGGGTCTCCTCATCCGCCTTCCAGAAAGCCCAACGCCGCCTTTTGGGAAACAGCCGCGGCGCCCGCCATGTCCCAGCGGCGTTTGTTCCGGTCCCCGGCCCGGTTGCTTACTCCCCGGAATTCCAGGAAGGGAATTCCGAATCTCAACGCCACTAGGGCGGCGCCGGCTCCTTCCATGTTTTCCAGACACGCGGAAGACCGCCGCGCCGTCGTTCTCGCCGTCCACACATCACCGCTCACGGATGAGACCGTGACAAAGGGTCCCCGGTGAATGCGGATACCCGGCGGAAGGAACGGGTGAATCCTCGATTCCGCATCCCGGAAGAGATCCGAATCCAAGGGAATACGACTGTATATCTCCCTCGTGCTTTTCCGGATCAAGGGAATCCCGATGCGTTCGAAGTCCATCCGGCGGCTTCGTGTTTGAATTCCAAGATCTCCGAAAATCTCTTCCGTGGCCGAAACCAAATCCCCGATTTCTAACCCGGCGCCCGGCAACGCACCTCCGCATCCGACCATAAGCACCGCACGCGCGGAGAAGCGGGACAGCGCGGCGGCCAAGGATGCCCCCGCATTCACGAGACCTATCCCCGTTTCCACCGCCACAACCGCTTGCGTGCCGATACGACCAAGAAACGCGGACCATGGGAAATTGGGGACCTCCTGAACCGGTTCCATTCGCCGTCGGACTTCCTCCAGTTCTCCGGAAACAGCACCTAGTACGATACAGTCCACCACGTTCATGGGCTTATCCCTCGTCGAAGCAGCGCAATAAGCTCATCGGCCCACTGCAAAAGCGTCTCATCCGAGGCTCGATAGATACCCAGACCGGCATCCTGGTGAGCCATGGAATAGGCCTGCAGAAACCGATCCAGCATGGCGTCCAGCAGAAACGCGGTCTTGCGGAGATCCACATGCGCCGCCACTTCTCCGCGTTTTCGGCCTTCCTCAAGAAGAGACTCCAGGAAATCCACGGATTCGGAGCGGATGGACTCGAGCAGTTGCCGACGCAACGGGATTCCCCCCTCCAGCACCATCCGGAGGTAGACGTTGTACAGCTTCGGGTGCTTCCGGACGAACCGGGCGCCGCTGAGAAACATCTCCCGGATCCGCTCGAACACATCCAGATGGACGGTATCCGAACGCACCCCCCGGAGGTAGTCCTTGACCAGATTCAGGGCGTGGTCGAACACAAACAGAAACAGGCCCTGCTTGCTCCGGAAATACTGATACAAGGATCCTTTCGCAATGCCGAGCCGCGAAACAATGCGATTTACGCTGGCAGACTGGAACCCGTGATCGGAAAACTCCTCCAGGGCGGCCTTCAAGATCCGCCGTTGCTTGGCGCCGTCCAGGTTCCGAAAGGTGCGCGTACTCTTCGAAGGATACTCCGTTTCCATACGCGCATCAGTATACCTCAAAGTACCATCCGTTTCAGTACAAACGGCATCCGGACCGGTTGCATCCTCATTCCCCATGGTGGATAATCGCAAAATGGCTAAACAGGCCGGCGTCCCGAAGCAACTCCAACAAGAAACCCCATAAATTCTCCACAGGAGTCCACATGCGGGGAGGAATTCGATACGTCATGATACTGCTTGCCTTTGTCGCAGCTTGGGGAGCCGGGCTCCGGGCCGGTTTATCCGCCGACGACAGCGATTATGCGGTTCAACGGGAGCATATGGTCCGGACTCAGATCGAAGGCCGAGGCATCCGGGACCCTCGTCTTCTCGAAGCCCTCCGCCGCATTCCCCGGCACGAGTTCATGCCCGAGGCCGTCCGAAAATCGGCCTACGGGGATCATCCGGCCCCCATCGGCTACGGTCAGACCATATCCCAGCCGTACATCGTGGCTTTCATGACGGACGCCTTGAAGCTCACAGGGCAGGAAAAGGTTCTGGAGATCGGGACCGGTTCCGGATACCAGGCCGCTGTGCTCGCCGAACTCTGCGAAGAGGTGTACACCATCGAGATCCTGGCCGAATTGGCCGATCGGGCCCGGCAAACACTGGAACGCCTCGGTTACGCGCAGGTCCATGTCCGCCGTGGAGACGGCTATCTGGGGTGGCCCGAGCACGCCCCGTACGATCGGATCATCGTAACCGCGGCGCCTCCGGAAATTCCCCGGAAGCTCGTGGAACAGCTCAAGATCGGCGGCCTCATGGTGGCGCCCGTGGGGAAGGCATGGCAGGAACTGGTTCTCATCGAGAAGACAGAGCAGGGGCTTCAAACGAAGAAGCTGCTTCCCGTGCGCTTTGTACCCATGGTTCCCGAACGCCGGCCATAACGCGGCAACAACCCCATGGCAACGGCGTCCGTGGATCACCGCAGCCCGTGCCGTACACATACTCCGCCTTCTCAGCCCGTTGATAAACGGTATTTCGGGCAGGTGGCTACGAAAGGATGTGATGCAGGGTTCCCGGCGCGCGGATAAAAAAAGCCCCTTCGAGGAAGGGGCTAAGATGAAAAATCCGGCAACGTCCTTCTCTCCCACGCAGTTACCCACGTAGTACCATCGGCGCTGAAGAGCTTAACTTCCGTGTTCGGAATGGGAACGGGTGTGGCCTCTTCGCCATGGTCACCGGAAATCATAAAACTATAGAACCAAATACGGAAAGGAGATCCTGTTAAGGAAAAAATATGGCCAAGCCTCACGGCCGATTAGTATCAGTAAGCTAAGTCTGTTACCAGACGTACACCACTGACCTATCAACCTCGTAGTCTCCGAGGGGCCTTCAGTTCCGGTGTCGCCACCGGAAGGGATATCTAGTCTTGAGGTGGGCTTCCCGCTTAGATGCTTTCAGCGGTTATCCCTTCCGAACATAGCTACCCAGCAATGCCGCTGGCGCGACAACTGGCACACTAGAGGTTCGTCCATCCCGGTCCTCTCGTACTAAGGACAGCTCCTCTCAAATATCCTACGCCCACGGCAGATAGGGACCGAACTGTCTCACGACGTTCTAAACCCAGCTCACGTACCGCTTTAATTGGCGAACAGCCAAACCCTTGGGACCTGCTTCAGCCCCAGGATGCGATGAGCCGACATCGAGGTGCCAAACAGCGCCGTCGATATG
>CAYOVG010000494.1:0-4045 GCA_964407285.1 uncultured Syntrophobacteraceae bacterium | reverse complement strand
CACATCCTTTGTCTTTAGATTCATTGAAAAATTATAGTGTTCATTTTCCTTTGATCCCAGCTTGCTTCCGAACAGCGGTTCCGGAGCGCTGTGGTCCAGGGCGTCGAGAACGCCTTCCGAGACGTAGAGGTCCGTTTCGAGGTCCACCACGTTCAGGATATGTTCCAGGACTTTCGCCGGCTGCGTGAAATCGACCGATGCGTCCACGGTTGCAATGCCCTTGCAGAAGCTCATCTGCCCCTGCCCCCACAGTGCGCTCATCACGCGCCTGCCGTGCCCCGGGTACTCCTTGTCGATGGAAACCACGGTGAAGTTGTGGAACACGCCCTCCCACGGCATCCAGAAATCGCGCACTTCGGGGAGCACCGTGTTGAGAAGCGGCAGAAAGATCCGCTCGGTGGCCCTGGCCAGGTAGCAGTCCTCCATGGGGGGACGCCCCACCAGGGTGGCCGGATAGACGGCATTGCGGCGATGCGTTATTGCCGTAACGTGAAACACCGGATACTCGTCGGTCAGCGAATAGTACCCCGTATGATCGCCGAACGGGCCTTCCACGCGCAGTTCATCGGGGTCCACGTAGCCTTCCAGGACGAACTCGGCTTCTGCCGGAACCTGCAGGTCGATGCTGACGCACTGCGTCATGGGGACGGGTCGGCGGCGGATAAATCCCGCAAAGAGGATTTCGTCGATATTGCGGGGCAACGGCGCCGTCGCGGCGTAAGTGACCGCAGGGTCCGCGCCTATGGCGACGGCGACGGGCATCCGCTTCCCCGCTTTGCGGTATTCGTTGTAGAAGTGGGAACCGTCCTTGTGAATGTGCCAGTGCATGCCGGTGGTGTTTCTGTCATAGATCTGGAGCCGGTACATGCCGGCGTTTCGCCGTCCGTTCCGGAGGCTTCGCGTGATGACTACGGGAAGAGTCACGAACGGGCCGCCGTCCTTGGGCCAGCAGGTCAGAACCGGGATCTGCGACAGGTCGACCTCGGCCCCCCGGTGGACCACTTCCTGGCAGGGGGCGGTCTTCGCTTTCCTCGGAAAGTACCGGAGCACGTCGAGGCCCAGCGGCACGAGCTTCAGACCGTCGGCGACGGATTTGGGCGGCTCCAGCTCGATGAACCGGCGCAGACGCCGTCCGAGCGTATCCAGTTCCGGCACGCCGAGGGCCATGCATATCCGCCGCTCGCTCCCGTAGGCGTTGGTGAGAACGGGAAACCTGGACCCCTCCACGTTTTCGAAGAGCAGGGCCTTGCCGCCTCCCGGGCTCTTGGAAACGAGATCGGTAATCCGGCTGATCTCCAGGCGCGCCGAAACGGGAGCTTTCACCCGGCAAAGCTCCCCAGCCCTATCCAGTGCGGTGATAAAATCCTGCAAGTTGTCGTAAGCGGTTTTCATATAGATCCTATGCTATCAATACAGCTAAAAAAATCAGTACGGATATGATACTGTTGACATGGAAGAACGCCAGGTTGATATTGTCGAGCCGGCCGGGACGTACGATGATGTGCTCCGCGACCAGCAGAACGCCTATGATCCCGAGGGGCGCGAGGTAGACCGCCCCCAGGTCGAACGCGAAGTAGACGGCCGCAAGCGCGGCAAAGGTTACTCCGTGCAGCACGGACGACACTTCGAGCGACCGGTCGATCCCCCACCGGGACGGCATGGAAAATAGACCCGCGGATTTGTCGAATTCCGTATCCTGGCAGGCGTAAAGGATATCGAAACCGGCGATGTAGGTCATGAGCGCGATCCACAGGAGCAAAATCCGGGCGTCCAGGGTCCCGGTCGCCGCGACCCACGCCCCGACCGGGGCGAGGCCGATGGAAAACCCCAGGTACACGTGGGAATAAGCGGTAAACCGCTTGGTGTAGGAGTAGATGAACAGGATACAGAGCACGGGAACGGAGAGAATGAGGCACAGGCGGCCCAGCATTGCCGCGCTGAAGACGAACAGCGCCGAGGAGAGCGCCACGAACTTGAGGATCGAGTTCTTGTCGATTTCGCCCGTGATCGACGGTCTGCCCATGGTGCGCGGGTTGAGGCGGTCGTAGCGGTAATCCGCGTACCTGTTGAACCCCATTGCCGCCGAGCGCGCTCCCGCCATGGCCACTACGATCCAGAGCAGGGTCCACGGGGAAATGGGATGCTCGCGGTGAGCGAGCAGCGCCGCCGCCAGGGCGAAAGGCAGGGCGAATACGGTATGGCTGAATTTAATGAGACGGCCGTACGTCTTTACCTGGTCGATCCACATGCGATGTGTTCTCCTCTTGCGGTCCCGATGATCCGAGTGTCAGGCTATTGCCATTCAGGCGCATTTTTATTAGCATAGCCGAGACGTAAAAAAAAGGCCGAAGCCCGTGGGAGGTTGAGTGTTACGGGTTCTGGCCTCTCCGTAATCCGTTTGCGGTTCAGCGGCCCGGATTCCCATAGCCCTGGCGTGTTTTTCCATTTATTTCGCCGTTCATGGATGCCCCCGGGGATGGCGGTTGCACGGTATAACGTAAAGAGAAAGGCATAATATCACGGAACGTACTATTCGCAAAAACGATGAAATAGAACTGGAAGTCGAAAAGCTCGCCTACGGCGGAAAAGCGCTCTCCCGCGTGGACGGTCTCGTGGTGTTCATGGAAAACGCCATTCCGGGCCAGCGGGTCAGAGTGCGAATCATCCGCAAGAAGAAGCAGTACGCCGAGGCGCGGGTGGTTGAACTTCTTTCGCAGTCGCCGTATCATACCCCGCCGGTGTGCTCCCATTTCGGGGTGTGCGGCGGGTGTTCGTGGCAGAACCTCGTCTACGAGGAACAACTGCGCTGGAAGCGGCTCCATGTGCTGGAAAGCATAGAGCACGTTGCAGGCGTGAGCGAGGTATCGGTCGATCCGACCGTTCCCTCCCCGCGGACCATGCACTACCGCAATAAGATGGAATACACTTTCGCGGACCGCCGGTGGCTCCTTCCCGAGGAGATATCCGCAAAAGACGTGGCGTACAGCCGGTCTTTCGCGCTCGGACTCCACGTGCGCGGCTCCTTCGACAAGGTGTTCGACCTGGACGATTGCGTCCTGCAGTCGCCCCGGTCCGCCGAGATAGTGCGATGCGTTCGCGACTGGGCCAGGGAAAGCGGGCTTCCCGCCTACACCACCAGGACACACCAGGGTTTCTGGCGTTTTCTGGTCATCAGGGAGGGAAAGCACACCGCGCAGACCCTCCTGCACCTGATCACCGCCCCGCACCCGAGAGCCGACGAGGTGGCGGATGCGTTGGCCGCGCATGTGGCGGAGCGTATCCCCGGCATTACGACATTCGTGCATTCCATCAGCCAAAAGAAGGCGCAGGTTGCCGTGGGGGACACGAGCCGGACGGTATTTGGACCGGGATACATAGAGGAACTCCTCGGAGGCCTGCGGTTTCGCATATCCGCGCACTCGTTCTTTCAGACCAACCCGTACGCGGTGGAGAAGTTGTACGAAACCGCGAGGGATTTCGCCGGCTTCACTGGAAACGAAACCGTGTGGGACCTTTACTGCGGCGCCGGGAGCATAGCCATTTTCATAGCGTCCTTCGTGAAGCGGGTGACGGGTTTCGAGGTGGTGGAGGACGCCGTCGAGGACGCCTACCGGAATTGCCGGTTGAACGGCATCGACAACTGCCGGTTCGTAGCCGGCGATCTGAAGGACGAGATTGGAAAAGCGCGCGATGCAGCCGGGCCCGGCGGACTTCCGGACGTGGTGATCACGGACCCGCCCCGGGCGGGGATGCACCCGGACGTCACCAAGACGTTGCTCGAACTGGCCCCAAAGCGAATCGTCGCCGTGTCGTGCAACCCGGCGACCCTTGCCAGGGACCTTGCGATGCTGGGCGAACGCTACGAGATAAAAAGGATCAGGCCTTTCGATATGTTCCCGCACACTCCTCATATCGAGTGTGTGGTGCGGTTGGATAAGAAGTAGTTGCGGGTTGCGGGTTACGAGTTGCGAGTTTGGGGTCTCGTGAAATGCGTTGCGGGTTACGAGTTGCGGGTTCGGGTTCCCGTAAGTCATAAGTGTATCTC
>CAYOVG010000493.1:0-4053 GCA_964407285.1 uncultured Syntrophobacteraceae bacterium | reverse complement strand
GCTGTTTGGAGGTGGAGGGCATCCTGCATCAGATGTCGTCGATGCTTATTCTTCGGATTTAGTCCGCAGTACTCCAACGCCTTTGAGCCAGGCGAGGTATAACTTGGCTGCCACATCCGCAGGCAATTATGCGCTGTTTGCAGGAGGGGGGAATACCGGGACGTCTGCGTTAGATGTTGTCGATGCCTATTCCTCGGATTTAGTGCGTAGTACTCCAACACCTCTAAGCCAAGCGAGGGTTGTGCCGGCAGCTGCCACAATAGGAGGCTACGCGCTGTTTGGAGGGGGAAGTAACTCGGCTGTTGTGGATGCGTATTCTTCGGAACTTGTCCGTAGCCTGCCAACACCGCTAAGTAAGGCGAGATACGGGGGGGCTACTTCAGTAGGGAGCTATGCCCTGTTCGGTGGAGGGTATGGAATATCAGACGTAGTGGACGCCTATTCCTCTACCCTTGTTCGCAGCAATCCCACACCGTTGAGTCAGGCTAGATCTAGTTTGGCAGCCATATCCGTGGGCAATTACGCGCTGTTCGGAGGAGGAAGCAGCCCCGGCACCGTCAATATGTCGACTGTAGACGCCTACACCATCCCTAAAGCCGATTATACCCTCCCCGTGCCCACAGGCTCGGAGTACGCCCTCAACGACGCGCCTTTCACGACAGCGGAGGCCGTCACGACTGTCACCCTGCAACCGGGCGAGACTCTGCGTGTCAAGTACGCCAGCGGCCAGGCCCTTCTTAACCAATAAACCCAAGGAGATACAAAATGTACAAAGCCATTCTGTACGGCAACGACCACACCCAGACCTACCTCTTTCCGACGGGAGCCATCGCCAGTCCGGAGGTCATGAAGCAGAAGTACCCTGCCATTACCCTCGAACCGCAACTTGTTGTCCTGCTTGGCAAGACCGTCCAGTCCATTCAGGATTTTTCGGCTATGCGGATGCATTACCAGATCGACCCCGCGCTGTCTGAAGCCGAAGCGCTCGCCGCCATTGAGGACATCCTCAACAATCCCCCCGCCCCCGAAGAAGGCGAGCCCACTGCCGAAGAACGGATCGCGGCGGCTCTGGAATACCAAGTCGTCAACTCTATGCCCAACGCTTAGGAGGAAAGTATGAACTTTACAACGATTAAGAAAAACTACGACAGAGGCTTGTGGACTGTAGCAATGGTTGCCACGGCTGTGAAAAAAGGCGTCATCACAGCTGAACAATATCAAGAAATTACCGGACAAGAATACACGGCATGAAAAGACGACTCCTTTTTATGCTCATCGCTCTCGATCAGCTTATGAATACAATGTTCAACGGCTGGCCGGATGAGACATTTTCCTCGCGCTGTTGGCGATGGTCGGTTTCGGGCAAACGGGACTGGCCTCGTAAACTCGTCGATGCCCTGTTCTTTTTTGACAAAAACCACTGCCGCGAGAGCTTCGAGTCGGAACGCCTGGGCAGGCAGCTTCCTCCGGAACTGCGCCCTGAACCCTGATCGCGCCGGAAAGGACCGCCATGTTTTACGGGATTACGCTCAAAACGACTAAAGGCGAGGCCTGCCAAGTTGCCTTGAATTCAGGCAATCTTTGCCTGTATGTGCGGGTGACGGCGGGCGGAGTCTGGGGCAAATGGTACTACTTGTGCGGTCCTTCCGGCACGGCGTTGGGGGATGGCGGAGAAGGCTCCAGCGAGGGCAAGGTCGCCCTGGCGGAAAAGGCATACCGTCTGGCATCGCCCATGAGCATTGCTTTTACGGGCGAAGTCACGGGACAAGTTGTCTTTGACGGATCGGAAAACGTCACCTGTCCTCTGAAAACAGGACTCAATGACACCATGATTGTCGATGCCGTTAATGCAAGTCTTGCGGATCAGAACAGTCCGTTGTTCAAATCTATAGAGCGCATTGTCGCAAGTATCATTGATACAAAAATCGAGAGTGCGCTCAGGCAGCACACTATAGACTGGCACAACGCCGGAGACGGGAATTAATAGTATGGCTACCATCACGATTCCCGGGTTCGGCGGCGAAGTCCCCCGAACCGAAGCTCGAATGCTCGAAACCCACCAGGCGACCACGGCGATCAATTGCGACTTGCGCCGTGGGAGCCTGCGTCCGTTGAAAGGCTGCATCCGTGTTGACTCTATCCCCGCGTCGACTCAGACGTTATTCATGCACGACACCGACTTTTGGCTCACCTGGAACAAATGGGTTTCCGTGGCCAAGTCGGCGGTGCTCGATGTGCCCGGAGAGCGGCCTTTGGGGCATGTGTTCATCACCGGCGACCGGCCCTACCCTATCCAACGCTTTGCCGGCGGCGAAACATGGCGGCTTGGCGTCCCCAGACCGACGACGGCCCCGACCGTGCAGGCAGAGACGGGCGGCTCGCTTGGCGATGTCGCGGCCTATGCCTTCGCGGCTGTCGACGGCAACGACATGCCAACCCTCGACTCCACCGACGATCTCCCACCTCTGGTCCTTGATCCAGACGATGGTAATGATTCGGAAATTTTGTCGGATCTCCGCGTTCAGGTCGAGTCTGCCATTGACGGCATTCCGCAAACCGACAGCGCGGACG
Organism: uncultured Syntrophobacteraceae bacterium; assembly: GCA_964407285.1. Classification (GTDB taxonomy): domain Bacteria; phylum Desulfobacterota; class Syntrophobacteria; order Syntrophobacterales; family Syntrophobacteraceae; genus CAYOVG01. The sequence continues at coordinate 1,482 of CAYOVG010000493.1, read as the reverse complement.
AAATCACACGGACCTCTTCGTATTGCTATACACTGGTACAAAGCCTCGCTCGCGGTATTTTTAAGCAAGAATCGGCCAATTCTCCACCTTCAGAGCTAATTACCGTGCGAACAGGTGACGGCGTTCTGGTGCAGGTTTTTGTTGTGGACAGACTTCCGGGAAGCAACATCACGCACATCCGTATTTATCGGACAGTTTCAGGCAACAAAACTGCCGATTTTCGCTTTGTTGCCGAGATTTCTGCCACACAGACCTCCTATCTCGACACACAGCTCGACAGCCAACTCTCCTCGGAGGTCCTGCAAACCAGTACCTGGGACATGATTCCCGACGACGCTACGGGCCTTATTCGCGCAGATAACGGCATTTATGCCGCATTTCGCGGTAATGAGCTGCTCCTTTCCGTACCATTCATCCCGTACGCGTTTCCGGAGATGTACCGCTACACCACCGAAGATCAGATCGTCGCGCTGGCGCATGTGGACGGTACCATTGTCGTGCTCACCAAAGGACGCCCGTATCTGGCGCAAGGTACTGATCCTGAAGCTATTTTGTTCATGCAGTTACCTATTGAACAGCCGTGTTTGTCGTCGTTGTCGGTGGGCAATACGCCCGGAAGCGTGGTCTACGCAACCCACGACGGACTGATGCGGTTCACGTCCGGACAGCAAACTCTGCTGACGGAAAGCGTGTTCACCCGCGAACAATGGCTGGATCTCTCGCCGTGGAACCTGATGGGCTCGATTCTGGACGGGCGCTACATCGGCGTTTTCAAAGGCTCAAACCAGGGTTTTATTCTGGATTTGGCCCGCCAGGACATTGTCCGCCTTCGCTTTCCCGACGGCTGGATCATCAACGATCTCTACCATTACATCAATTACGACTGCATCTATCTGGCAGTAAATGCTAATGGTATCGGTGGGGTATACCGTTTCGAGGGCGGCTCTCCCATGCCGTACACCTGGGTTTCCAAGACCGTGTTCACGTCCGCGCTGGTGGGAATGTCTGCCCTGCGCATCGAGGGCGAACAGGCCCCTGGGAGTCCGGTTACGGCTCAGATCTACGGACCGGCAAACAGGCCGCGCGCAACGGTATCCGTCACCGACTCCAGAACTAAACGCATCATAACTACCCGAAAAGAAAAGCTTTGGTCGCTTGGCTTGTCGGGACTTGCGGCTGTCTATGAGGCTCGTCTGGGCACAGGCGTGGAGGATCTCGAGCATGGCAGCTAGTTTGGGGATACCCACTGTTCCACGCGGCCTTGACCGTGAGTTGACACTCTATTTGCAATCTATAGACGCTGTAGTACGGCGTTTATCCAAGGGATACCAGAACGAACAAGATAGATCGTCCACAGCAATAAGCAAGGAAAACGTCAATTACATTGCCGCGCAAGTGTTGCATGATGCGTCTGTCAATACCAACAAGTTGGCTCGTGGGACAGTCACTACGGAAAAAATCAGTCGTGGAGCCGTTACTACA
>CAYOVG010000492.1:0-4065 GCA_964407285.1 uncultured Syntrophobacteraceae bacterium | reverse complement strand
CAGGAGGCTGGCCCCCCGGCCGTTCAGAACGCCGTTGCGGTAACGGATAACGGTTCGCACCGCGGCGCGGGTCCCGTCCAGGGTTCGTTTTCCCACCCCCACGGGTTCGGGTCGAAGGTCCGGATAGCGCTCGACAGCCGGATTGCGGGCACTGACCTGGTTGGGATACGGAAACTGGCCGACCGCGATTTCGTTTTGGTCGGGATGGCCCGTCCAGGCCCCGTCCATGAGGCAATTCGCTTCATTCTTCTTATCTTCGGCGAGGACTTTCAGCGCCCGCGCATTCAGCTCCGGATCGGTCCTGCTGGGAAAGAGGGCGGTCATTCCGCCGATGGCCATCATGCCGTGCTTATGGCAGATATCGGCCATCAGGTCGCGAAGGTTCTGAAAGAATGGAACGTTGTGCGGTATCGTGTTCCGGTCCGGGAGGACCCATGCCGGATTTTGCATGTTGAAGTGGATCAGGCTCGCCATGTAGTCCCAGCGCCCCAGGTTCAGCCCGAGGAGATGGTCCCTCAGGTTGAAGGCGAATTCATCCATCTGGTAGGCCAGCGGATGGGATTCGACCAGCGCCATGCATTTGATGTAATCATCCGGCAGGCCTTTGGCCCGCGCGAGCGCTCTGAAGAGGTCCCGCCACCAGAGCGCCTCCTCGGCGGATTCGGATTTGGGGACGTAGAAGGCGAGAGGATGTTTCAACTCGTGAGGGTCCATTGCGTGAACGACGGCCGCGGCATCGAAGAGCGCCGCCGCCATCAGCTCTTCCCTGTCGGGCAGAAGACCGGCCTGACTCAGGTGCAAACCGCGGGGCCGCAGCCATATTACCGTGTTGCTCGGCTTGATTCCGACGGTCTTGTCCTTCTTCGCGTCGAAGTAGGTGAGGCTGCCCCGGAGCGCCTGAAGGATATTATCGATTCCCTGGCAGAGGTTGGACCAGAAGTTGGCCATGGAGTCCTCGAGATCGAGCATGACGCCCGGCGCGCCCGAATTCAGCATCTTTACGACCAGTTCGGCGTCATCGGCGGGGCCGGTCATTTGGTTTCTCTGATCGCGGCACCAGTCCGGCAGATCGATACGCCAGTCCGTGGTGGTCGCTTCGGACGGAAGGGGATAATCCGGTAAAATCCCGCGATAGGATTCGGCCAGCACCTTGGCGCGGCCGGCGACCAGCCCCTGCTGGCGCGGAGTGAATTCCTCATGGAGCGGCAGTATGAACTCCAGGAAGCCTCGGGGAAGATCGACTCGCGGGTCGAAGTCCACGGGAGTGCTGTTTATGCGGGGATCAGGCATAGTCTTTCTCGCCCTCCTTTTGAGTCGGATGCACATGCCCGGCCGCGCCGGTCATATCCGGAAACGACACATTCGTCGGATGAATTTCTTGAAAGCCGGCTCGTCAAGGCCGCCGGCCGGCGATTCTCACGATCATGATGCGGTGTTGAAGACCGGTCACTTCTCAACATCCGGCTCGACCGGGTTTGAGCCGGATTTTAATAACTTTACCTATGAATGTATGTTCAAGAGCATGCTTTGACAAGTGAGGGCGTCGTAAATGCAGAGAAGAAAAGTATGGAATATCAAAGCGATAATGAACGGCGGCGGAAGACGGAAAGAGGGTCGGCGCAATGGGTGGGAAGCTATGAGGCGCGCCTTCCGGAGCAAATCCCGGAAGACCAGTCTACCGTGGATCTGAAGACAATACCATTGTGGATTTGCAGATTCCGATTGGGAAGTAACCCCCATTTCGGTAGAGTTCAATTGAAATTGCCGGCATGGTTCACAGGCCGTGAATTTGAGGTAACACTCGAGAGGACTCTTTGTCATTCCCGCTTGCGCGAATCCAGGCTTCTTAAGGATTCCCGGCCCCCCGCTCCCCGCCTACGCCGGGACAAGCTTCGCGGGGGCGACGGCTTAAGGCAACTCCAAAGAATTAACCTACCGGATTCCCGGTCCCTTCCGGCTCCCGGATTCAATTCCCTGGCAGGCTATTTGTTGTGGATTGCCTAAGTGCAGCCCCGTTTCGAACCATGCCGAATTGCCGGATGCGGTACCCCTCTGAATTATCGACAAAAACGCTGCATTGGAACGCTTTGTAGGAGCGGCTTTCAGCCGCGACACGATCGCCTGATGACATCATACCTCATAAATACAGTACCAATGGGGATAATCTTTGATATCGTCAACCAGTCCTTTTCTCACAGGATTTTGAAGGATATATTTCACGCGCTCCAAAAGCTCCTCATCGGTTCTGAGGGCATGTTCATAATACCGAGGTTCCCACAAAGGTCCCTCTCTGCCCAACAGAGCATTGATTTTGCGGGAGGTAAAGCCCTTCAGGGATTGCATTAACGCCGGCAGAGTCACATTCCGAAGACGAGCCACAAAATGAATGTGGTCCGGCATGATCACGGCGGCGATCAGTTCGACCTTGCCTTGCTCGTCCAACCATTTGAGAGTTTCCAGGACAATCCTTGATACGACGGGATCAGAAAACACCGGCAGTCTTCTCTTTGTGCTTGTCGTGACAAAGTAGGAATAACCCATCTGTGAAAAGCGTCCAATCCGGAGATTTCTCTGGTGAGCTTCCCTGTCTCCCATATCGGTTCCGTCCCGAAAGCCTCGTCGCGGCTGAAAGCCGCTCCTACAAAGCGTTCCCATGCAGCGATTGCAGCAAAACCCCACGATGGACCTTTGCGAAGAAGACCCATCCGTATATGCTGCATGGCAATTTCCCACATCGGTTCCATCCCGAAAGCCTCGTCGCGGCTGAAAGCCGCTCCTACAAAGCGTTCCCATGCAGCGTTTGCAGCAAACCCCACGATGCACCTTTGCGAAGAAGACCCATCCGTATATGCTGCACGGCAATTTCCCACAAAGGATGCCTGCCCGGTATTCCTGAAAAAGAACTACAATGCTTTTCCCCCAAAAGGCGCCGCCTCAACCAACCAGCAGTATCCACAGCAGTCCCAGGAAGCCCACTCCGATCGGCACGGATTCAATGATCGTCTCGAGGAGTATCCCGCCCTTCAACAGGTCTTTGCGGCAGGCGGTAAGACAGAAGCCGTAAGCGACAACAGCGGGAAGAACCAGGAAGGCGAAATACGAACTCAGACCGCCGACCGGGCCGAAGATCAGGGAGACCGTCAATACCGCCAGAATAATCTTTATCAGCCGGTCGGTTTTGTCCTCACCGAGAAACACCACAATGGTTTCCTTGCCGACCAGGTAATCCCCCTGCAGGGCCAGCATATCCAGAAGGGCCGTCCGGGTGAGCACCATCAGGAACACGATCCAGAAGGCGTACGCGATGGAGCCCGGCGATTCCCAGAAATGGCGAAGATGCGGAAGGACCGCCGTGACGCTCGCCCAGGCAAGCGGGATCAACAGCGTCTTGGAAGCCGGAATGTCCTTCATCTTGAGCGTCGAGAGCCCCTGCCTCCAGGTGGTCCTGATGAGCGGGACCCCGTACAGGATACCCAGAAGAACGAAAACCAGCAGGGTAAAAAAACTTATCAGGCTGTCGCGCTGCGCGATCCACAACGAGATGAACAGCGCGATCGTGCTTATCACCGCAAACGAGCAATATTTCTTCTGATAGAACGCCGCCCGCGCCGGATCGTTCAATTGGATGGCGTGGCGGTCCAGGTAACGGTTCAAAGTGTGGACGCCGAAGACATAAAATGCAGCCATAAGGCTTTGGGAGAGCGAGCCGCTGAACCCGGTCAGGGCGACAACGGCGTAGGTGAGCAGGGCGGCCCCCACGGCGACGTAGACGTTGCTGTAGGCAAGAAGGTCCAGCATTCTTTTCCAATCGATCCGCCTCGACAGCCGGTTCGTCTCGATGGCTTCCAAAAAGCGGACCACGTTCCGGATCATCCAGTTCGGGGTTGACGCCCCCGCCGACACTCCCACACAGGAATACCCCGCCATCTCCTGAACGCTGAGGTCCGCCTCCGTTTCAACATGATAGGCGGGCACTCCGCATTCGCGCACTATTTCCACCAGCCGGGCGGTATTGCCGCTATGGTAACCGCCCACGATGACCATCGCTTCGACCTTTCGGCACAA
>CAYOVG010000491.1:0-4084 GCA_964407285.1 uncultured Syntrophobacteraceae bacterium | reverse complement strand
GAGACCTCCCTGCGTCTCCCTTGCATTCCTGGTGATGATATTGATGACCCCATTCACGGCATTGGCTCCCCACATCGTTGCTCCGGGACCGCGGATCACCTCGATACGGTCGATGTCTTCCAGCATGGTGTCCCGCACGTCCCAATACACGCCGGAGAAGAGCGGCGTGTAAACGGTTCTTCCATCTATCAGGACCAGGAGTTTGTTGGAGAAGCGGTTGTTGAAGCCGCGTGAACTGACGGCCCATGTATGGGCATCGATACGAGCGACCTCGAGCCCCGGCGCCATGCGTAATACCTCCGGAATACTGCCGGCTCCGGAGCGGCGTATGTCATCCCGGCTGATGACGAAAACCGCGGCCGCGCTGTCGGAAAGCTTTTGCGTCTTCTTGGAAACGGAGGTGACCTCTATGTTCATGAGGTCTTCGAGACTCAGGGTCGTCAAATCCGCATAGCGGTCCGGAGCGGCGTTGCATACGGCCGGAAGGACCGTCACCATGGAGAGCAGCATTCCGACGAACACCGGCGCCAGGAACAATGGACGATATCTGTACGACATCGTTATGGGCATATCCGAAACCTTCATTGGTGTCATGAGTAACTATTTAAAAGGTTATCCCGGAATTAATGCATACACCATTCCATCCATGAATTTCCAGTATAAAAAAGTTTATCTTCCTGTGTAATCCTCGGGTTGCTTCCCCGTCAGCGGCGCACCCGTTCGTACTGAGCGGCATAAGCCGGGCTTCCGCGTGGCGTTGTCGTATTTTCAACGGCTTCCGGGCAAGCAGTAGTTGAATACATAGTCCCCGCGCCCAAAAATACAGCCTCTACCGTATTTACCGGCACTGAAATTGCTTGTTTAATGCAACGCAATGTAAATCGTTATAGATGAAACGACACTCCGTTTTTAAAGCCGCAATTACACGAAGAGAAGGGGCAGCGCCGCATCTCTCCGGGATCAAAAGGGATAGATTTAGCAAAAATACCTATGAGAATGTGCCAAACCATTGCTGTTTTGATTGAATACGGCCGCGGGAATCGCCAGGGGAATCGTTTTCCCCTTGTCATGCGATGATCTCCGGCATGGTTGGAAACGGGGAGGACAACACCTTGCGTCACCTCTGCGAAGCGAGTTCCCGCAGGCGACAGGCGGGGGGCCGGGCGCCCTGGCGCAGAGTGTGTCGGCACAAAGCGTGCCGGGTTTCGCGGGGAAAGAGTTGCACCGCAGGCAGGTCTCGAATCTGGGAGGAAGAAATGAACGGAAAGAAAGCATCGTGGATGTCTCGATCGACTTCAATCCCGTTGATTGCGTTGGCGCTTGTGCTTACGCTCGGCACGAACGCCGCGGCCGATTTGAAGGAGGTCAAGGAGCGAGGGGTCCTGAGACATCTGGGTGTCGTTTACGCCAACTTCATCACGGGGAGCGGAGATGGACTGGACGTGGACGTGATGAAGCTCTTTGCCGACACGCTGGGGGTCAAGTACGAGTTCGTCGAGACCACATGGGGCGGGGCGATAGGAGATCTTACCGGGACCAAAACCGTTTCGAAGGGAAGTGATGTCGAGATAGCCGGGTCCGTGCCCGTAAGGGGTGACGTCATCGCCACGGGCTTCACGGTTCTGCCGTGGCGGGAAAAAGTGGTCGCCTATTCCGTTCCGTGCTTTCCCACCCAGATCTGGCTGGTGACGCGGACGGAATCGAGCTTGAAACCCGTCGATCCCAGCGGCAACGAAGAGAAGGATATTGCAGCGGTCAAACGCATGCTTTCAGGATTTTCCATACTGGGGGTCCCGGATACCTGCCTCGACCCCAATCTTTATGGAGTCAAAGAAGCCGGAGCTTCCACGATCGCCTTCACCCGCAACTTGAACGCGCTGGTTCCCGCCATAATCAACGGCGAAGCGGAAACCACGCTCCTCGAAGTGCCCGATGCCTTGACGGCGCTGCAGAAATGGCCCGGGCAGATCAAGGTCATCGGTCCCCTGTCGCCCGTGCAGAGCATGGCCTGCGCTTTCGACAAGAAATCTCCCGAACTTCGGGACGCTTTCAATCTCTTCTTCGAAAGGATCGTGCAGGACGGAACTTATGGAAGGATGGTCAGGAAGTACTACCCGCTGGTGTTTGATTATTACCCCGAATTCTTCATTCGAGGGTCGAGTTGACCGGCCGTGGAAAAGTCTGTCGGTTCGCATGGGGACCGGCGCAACGCCCGGCGCCCCCGCGAACCCGCCGGATCGTGACGATCGCTACGTACGGTCCCCACGTATGCGTGCATGATTCGCTCTACTTACCGACCATGAAGAGGCGCCGAAAGTGTTTCGCAACAAAGGAACATCAGCTCTTCTCATTGCAGTACTGGTGCTTGTCGGCTATATCACCTTCCTCCTGATCGCCAACTACAAGTCGAACCAGAGGCTGGTAAGCGTCGGCGTGGAGAGGATATCCGAGGACATGACGAAGCGCGCGGTTGCCGTGAGCTATTTCGCGAGCGAGCGCATCAACGACCTGAAAGCTATCGCCGCGGGCAGGGAACTCGCCTTCTACTATGCGAACAAAGCGCTCGGCATGTCTCTCAGGTACGGGCTTTCCGCCAACATCGAGGAGATCAAGAGCAGCTTTGAGCGACTCCTCAAAGAGAAGAAGATCGGCGAAGAACCAATCTATTCGAGAATCGATTTCATCGACCGCGATGCAGACCTCCATGTAACAGCCTCCAACCAGCACGGCCCCGTTTTGAGAGACGAGGACCTGCAGGCTTTCCCGAGACCCGGCGCATCGGACATCGACATCTTCATCCACCGGCAATCCACGAAATCGAGGCTGGCCTTTTCCATGCCCTACTACTACAAGGATGGTTACATGGGGCAAATCATCACCTGGGTGGAACTGGACACCATCTACCGCCGTCTCATTCAGGTCAACGAGCGAACGTCGCAAAGAGTGATGCTCGTTGGATACGATACGGAATTCCTTCCCCTGTCGATGGAAGCGTCGCCGTTTGGGGTACCGTCCCCGGAACAAATACGGGTAAGCGCGCCCGTGGATTTCGAGTCCCGAACCGCGGACGGGTCGGTCATGCAGACGGTCGTCTTGAAGGTCCCCGTGGAGAAGACGCCCCTGTTTATCTTGTCCATAACCCCCATGAGCGAACTCTACGAGCAGAATACCGTGTGGGGCCGGTCGCTGTTCCTTGTGTTTCTGTCTCTCGTGGTCCTGGCCGGCGTAGGTTTTCTCCTTCGAATCAAGGACCAGAACCTCATATTGAGCGTCAGGCTGGAGGAATCCAGCAGGCAACAGGAGACCATTTCCCGAAAAAACCTTCAGCTCCAGAAGGAAATCAACGACCGGAAGCGAACGGAGGAAGAACTCAAGGCGGCCAAGGAGGCCGCGGAGACCGCGAACCGGGCCAAGAGCGAGTTCCTCGCCAACATGAGTCACGAACTCCGCACTCCGCTTCACCATATTCTCGGATTCACCGAACTCCTGGCGGCGGAAAGCTGCGGCCCGCTCAATGAAGCCCAAAAGCAATATTTGAATCACTCCATCAACAGCAGCAGGCATTTGCTCTCTCTGATCAACGACATCCTCGACATTACCAAAGTCGAGGCCGGAAAGACCGCTCTGCGGTTGAGTGAAGTGGATCTGCCGCTTCTCCTTCGCGACAGCCTGGTCAAAGCCAGGGAAAAGGCGATGGAGAACGGTATCGAGCTTTCCACGAAGCTCGAAGACGTTCCGGAAAGAATCATCGCCGATGAGAGGATACTCAGACAGATTCTCTACAATTTGCTCTCCAACGCAGTCAAGTTCACTCCCCATGGCTCCATATGCCTGAGCGCGCGCCGGCTACGGAATACGAACGGGCGCCTGGTGGCGGGCAACGGCAGGCGAGTCGAACTGGAGCTGAAAGAGAATCGCGCATGGGCTGCCGAAGCGGGTTTTCTCGAGGTCAGTGTGGCCGACACGGGGATAGGACTTCCCGAAGGGACACTGGAGATTATTTTCAAGCCCTTGGGACAGGAGGAGTAGGCGTTGAAGCGCAGGTTCCAGGGCACCGGCCTGGGACTGGCGCTGACAAAGGATT
>CAYOVG010000490.1:0-4093 GCA_964407285.1 uncultured Syntrophobacteraceae bacterium | reverse complement strand
ACTACGGAGCCCCTTCGATTCAAGTCCAAGGAGGGCAGGGAGTTTTCGGCCTCGCTCAAGCTGGAGGAGGATGAGGCGGCGGGGAAGTGGGTCGCGCGCTTCCAGTTTACGGGGGAGGGGGCGGAGGGCGGCTCATCCGGACCCGAGTCCCTGGGCGTATGTCCCCGATGCGGAGGGGCCGTGGTCGAAGGAAGAAAGGGCTATGGATGCAGCAACTGGCGCGACCGGGACGGCGGCTGCAAGTTCGTGATCTGGAAGGAGATAGCCAGGAGACCGATCTCCTGCGACGTCGTGCGGGAGCTTTTGGAGAAGGGGGAAACGGATATCCTTAACGGCTTCATATCCAGGGCGGGAAAGGAGTTCTCCGCCAGGCTCAGACTGGACGGAGAGGAGTACAAGACAACTTTCGTCTTTGACAAATAGAGGATTAGAGAAGAGGGAAGAGGGCAGAATATGAATCGGCGTTTCTCATGTCCGTAAGAATGCCTGTCGCAAAGTTCTTGATATTTCGCTGGAATGGCTGCCGGAGAGGGCTTGTGTCCGGAAAATGCTCCTTTTGTTTGCGCTATTTGCTCGACAGTTTCGATGATACCTGTATAATCCGGTGGAATGTATTATTGTGAAAACAGGGTTTTCATTCTCGGGGTTGGACGGAACTCATGATGATTCGGGCGGATTTGTCGGCCGGCATGTCAGGAAGGAATGGTTGGATGTATTCGCTTTTCAGATACAGATCCTTTGCGGCGGGAGGGGCTTTGTGCCTGGTGCTGTGCTTCACGTTCTCCTGCGCGAGTTTTACGAAGGGGAAGAATACGCGTGAAGGATTCAATGCCTCCGTTGTCGCATTCAACGACGCCCTGCGGTGGGGCGACTTCAAAAAGGCGGCGTTGTTCGTCCCGGTTCGGCAGCAGGATCTGTTCTGGGAGTGCGCCGACGTGTTGGTCGATGGCGTTCGCGTGACGGACTACGAGATCAGGCATGTGGATCACAATGAAGTGAGCGGTACGGGCCTGGTGAAAGTGAGTTGTCGGTATTACGGCCTGTATGATCCTCGGGTGCGTACGGCGACACTCAATCAGAGGTGGCAGTTCGAACCGGAAAAAGGCGTGTGGCGGGTGGTCAAGTCGGATCTTGAAACGCTGTTGCCCAGGCAGCCTTGAATTCGCATTCGGCCGCGAAATGTTTTTGCCCGATTGTCCGGGTGGTTCGGTTGTATTTTTATCGGCGCTGGAGTTTGTCCTCGATAACCCCGATTTATAAGGATCAACGACATGAGAACACGCTCTTACTGTTTAGGGTCGGTCTGTTTCGCGCTCTTCTTTTTCGGCATCGTGTGTTTGCCGGTCCGGGATGTGAGTGCGGCCGAACCCGAGGTGTATTCTCTCGAGCGGATGGTGCAAATGGCCCTGGAAAAGAGCCCCGAGATGCAGGAAGTCCAGCAGGACGTCCTGGCTGCCGGCTACGATGTGGCGCAGGCCAAGGCCGGCAGGTGGGCTCAGTTGGATGCGACCGGCATCGTGACCGGCGCGGGCAAGGCTGATGCGCCGACTGTGCTGGTCAGTCCGGTTCCCGGTCCCAACGGTCTGCTCACGGGAAGAATAAAGGAAGAAGAGACGGACGGGATAACCTTCTTCGGCAGACTCGATTTCACCCTCAGCCAGCCTCTTTTTACGTTCGGGAAGATTTCCAATCGTATCGACGCCGCCGAATATGGGCTGACGGCGAAGAAGGCGGAGGCGGAAAAGCGAAGAGGCGAGTTGATTCAGAAAGTAAAGGAGCTGTACCTCGGGGCCCTTATCGCGGAGCAGGGGAAGGACGCGGCGAGCGACGCCACCACGTTCATCCGGGATATGCGCCGGCGCGTCGAGCAGTTGATCAGCCTGAAGGCGAAGAACGTGGATGAAAACGATCTTTACCGGCTGCAGGCCTACGAGGCGTCGATCAAAGCCTCTTCCGCCAGGGCCGAATCCGGGAGCAAAGTGGCGCTCGCGGCCCTGAAGAGGACCGTGGGAATTCCTCCCGAGCAGGAAATCCGGCTGGACATGAACGAACTTCCCAGAGATATGACGGTCCTCGGCTCCCAGCAGGAGTATATCGCCAAGGCGCTCGAGAACCGGCCCGAATTCCAGCAGATCAAGGCGGGAGTCCAGGCTCAGCGCAGTCTGGCCGAAGCCGCAAAGGCGGACCTCTACCCCTCGATTTTCGCCGCGGGGATAGGATCTTTCGCCTGGGCGCCCGGACGTGAGGAGTTCGAGAACCCTTACATCGACGACGATTTCAACCATACTACCGCCGGAGGGTTCCTGGGAATCAACTGGCATTTCGATTTCGGCATTCAGAAGGCCAGGCTCCAAAAAGCCAGGGCGGAATATCAGAAGATGCTGTATACTCAGCAGTTCGCCGAGCAGAACATCCCTATCGAAGTCATAAAGAACTACCAGGACGTTCTGGAGAACAGGGCTGCATACATGGCGTACGAGCAGGGGGCGAAGGCGGCTCGCAGGTGGATGGTGGCGGCGATGTCCAATTTCGACCTGGGCGTCGGGAGCGTCAAGGATATGTTTGACGCGCTGGACCAGTATGGAAAGAACCAGGGAGAGTTCCTCCGTTCCCTGTATGACTACAACATAGCGCTTGCCAGGTTGGGCCATTCCATAGGGGAATATCAGGGCCAGTACCGCAACGGCGCCGGCAAGTAGGAGCGAACTTCCGGAAGACGGAAAACTAGAGACTCAATAACCGACAATGGAAAGATTCACACGATTTCTGGTGCAGGTGACGGCCTGGGCATTGTCCAGGCCGCGTCTTATTTTGGTGGCGGCTTTGTCTTCAGCTCTCATGTGCCTGGTAGTGACGGCGATGAAGATGGAGATGCGAACGGACCAACTGGAGCTTATCGCCAGGGACCATCCGTTGATAAAGCTGACCGACAGGCTGGAGCCGTTCAAGGTGAAGTCCGCTTTCACGGTGGTCGTGGAAGCCCCGACGACGGATCGCGCCATAACCTTTGCGGAATCTCTTGCGGAGCGTGTAAGGCAGGACCGGGAACACTTCATCGACCTCTCCTACCGGGTGGACCTGGAGCAGATGATGCGCTGGGGGCTGCTTTACCTGGATGAGGAAGATCTCCTGACGTTGCGGGACAATCTTGTCGAGCACCGTGAGATGGTGGAAGATATTGTCCGGAAACCCGATTTCGTGAGCCTGCTCAATACGGTCAATCGCGAGATGGCCTCCCGCATGGTGGGGGAGCTGTTCACGGGCTTTTTGCAGGACAGCGATACCGTAAGCGATGCGACCGGAAAGAGTGAGAACGGGAACAATTCGAATAATTCCCAACCCATGGATCTGGGGTTCCTCATCACGATTCTTGAGGGGATGAACAACTATCTCCATGGGAATCCCGTTTACAATTCCCCCTGGTCCGCATTTTTGAACCAGGGAGACTGGGACCTCAAGACGGATAGTTACTTCTGGGCGTCGGGGAAACGCTACCTGATCATGCTGGTTACGCCTGAGAAGATTGAAGGCGGCCTCGACAGCCATGAGAAATCACTGGTGCGCCTCCGCAAGATGATACAGGATATGCGCACTTCCTACCCCGACGTGCAGGCGGGCGTCACGGGGCAGGAGGTGATCAATATAGATGAAATGTCCACGGCCCTGGGTGATACGGTCTGGGCCACATGGCTGTCCATGGTGGGGGTGTGGATTCTGATGATCGGGTTCTTTCGCTCCCTGCGGCGGCCTTTCCTCGAACTCACCTCGCTCGGAGTCGGGCTCTGCTGGACCTACGGGTGGGCCACCCTCGCGATCGGCCACCTGAATATTTTCTCCATCGTGTTTGCGCCGATGTTGTGCGGACTGGGGGTGGACGACGGCATCCACTGGCTCGCCCGCTTCGAGGAGTACGAGAAAGACCCCAACCTGGATCAGAAGAGCCTTATCCTGCGGGTAGTCGAAGGGGTGGGGCCGGGCATTTTCCACGCCAGCATCAGCACGTCCCTGGCGTTCTTCCCGTTCATGCTCACCGGTTTTGAGGGCCTCGTGGAACTGGGCCTGATAAGCGGCATGGGGATGTTGTTCGTCATCG
>CAYOVG010000489.1:0-4113 GCA_964407285.1 uncultured Syntrophobacteraceae bacterium | reverse complement strand
GCCGGGTTCAGGACCATTTCCGTTCCGCACCACGCCGGCCCCGACCCCCGCAAGGCGGTGGAGATTTACCGCCTGTACCGGGAAATAACACTCCACGGGACCGATGTTCTCCACGTCACTCCGGAACTTCTCACGGAATCGCTGCCGGTGCTGTGGCTTGCGTACAAATCCGGTTTGCCCATGGTGGCCACGGTGCACGATCCCTGGTTCCATCCGGGGGATTTGCCCTCCTTGCGAACGGCATGGCTCAATTTCAGAGCGCTGGAGTGGTGCTCGCAGATCATTGTCCACGGAGACAGCCTGGCGTCCGAGTTGACCGGCAGACTGGGAATGGATGAAAGACTCATGAACGTCATCCCGCACGGCAATTACGATATTTACCGCCATGCATGCCGGACGCCGGTTCTGCCCGAACCCGAGCCCGGCCGGGTACTCATGTTCGGACGCATGAAAAAATACAAGGGGCTCGACGTGCTGCTCGAGGCCGCTCCTCTCGTGGCGGAGAAAGTACCGAACCTCAAGATCGTCCTGGCGGGAAAGGGTGAGGAGCTTAGCCGCCTGCGGGACCGGTTCGCGGCGCTGCCCTTCTTCGAAATCATGGACGGGTGGATCGCCGCGGAAGATGTGCCGATCCTTTTTTCTTCGTCTTCCCTGGTGGTAATGCCTTACATCGAAGCCAGCCAGTCGGGGATACTGCACCTGGCGTACACCTGGGGACGGCCCGTTCTGGCGACCCGTGTCGGGGCAATTCCGGAAAGCCTGACGCACGGAAAGGAAGGGCGCCTGGTTCCGCCGGGGGATGCCGGGGCGCTGGCCCGCGCGATGACGGAACTCCTCATAAACCGCGATGCGGCTGACGGACTTGGCCGGGCGGCGCGTTTGAAAGCCGCCGCGGAACTGGACTGGGCAGGGGAGATAGGCGCGAAAACGATGTCGGTTTACGAAAAGGCGAAGGAACTGCGGCGAAAAAACATATGGTATCCGGGTGTCGGCGCGGGGGAGAGATGGCGGCGAATCAAAACGGACTACTGTCTGCAGAGGGCGAATGAGCGGCACGGATAAGAAAATTTTCCAGAACGTCCTTGTGCTCGGCGTTACGGATATCGGCGCCAAGGGGCTGACCCTGGTGCTGATGATAGTGATGGCAAGAGAGCTTGGGCCGGTCCTGATGGGTGTGCATGCCTTTGGAATGGCGGTTGCGGGCATGCTGCAAATCTTCATGGATTTCGGGTTGAATCCCTTCATTCAACGAGAGGTGGGGCGGACTCCGCAGTCGGCTGCGACCATGGTGTCCGAGATTCTCAGCCTCAAACTGGGGATTGCAGCGATAGCGGTTGTGGGGTTGCTGGCGACGATTCCCTTTCTAGCAATGGATTCGCCCAAGAGGGAAGTCGTTCTCATTCTGAGTGGGGCGATGTTTTTCCACAGCAGTACTGGAGCGGTCTGCGCCTGTTTCAGAGCTTTGCAGTTGTCGCACATCGAAGCGATGGTGCGCTTGAGCTTCCGGGCGGCCTACACGGTGATTGGTCTGCTGATCCTCCTGATGGGCGGGGGGATCATCGCCCTGGTCAGCCTTGAACTTGCGTCGGCATTTATGGCGTTTGTGCTGGCCTTCCACTGGTTGAGAAAGAGGATCGGCTCTCCCATCGGCATCCTGTCCCGTAAACGCGCATTTCAGCTCATGAAGAAGGCGTGGAGTTTCCTGTTCATCAACATCGTGCAAACCATTTACAACTCCATCGATATGCTCATGCTCTCCCTCATGGGCGGCGATCTCTATACCGGTTACTACGCCCTGGCCACCCGCCTCTTCGACGCGTTCGAATTCCTGCCGGGAGCGCTCGCGGGAGGATTCCTGCCCGTTCTGAGCCGGGAGGCATCGGCGAGAGGCGCCGAGTTCAACCGCGTTCTCGGCGCGTATTTCAAGTGGAACATGCTCCTGGGAACATCTCTGGGGGTAGGCCTGGCCGCGTTTGCCGAGGATGTAGTGCCGTTGCTGTTCGGGCCGAAGTTCATTCCGGCGATCCCTACGATGCGCCTGATGGGTATCGCCATGGTTTTGACTTCGGTGAACTGGCCCCTCACTACCACCATTATTTCTCTCAATCGCGAGAGCCGGATTCTGCGGATGTTCACGCTGGGAGCGGTGGTGAACGTCCTGCTCAACCTGTGGTTCATTCCCGTTTTCAAGGACCAGGGCACGGCCTGGACGAGCATCATATCCGCGGTGCTCTTCATCTGCCTCCAGGGGAAGGCGTTGGGCGCCGATGTGCGGCATGAAGGCAGACTGGCATACCTGGCCATGGGGCCTCTGACGTGCGGCGTTTTTACCTTCCTGCTCGTCCATTACGTTCGATATTTCGATCTCGGCCTGGTGGTCAACGCGGTTGTCGCTGTTACGGGTTTCCTGCTCCTGGCGCTGGCTACGAAAACGCTCCATTTCGACGATCTGGTTAGAGTGAAGGAGTACCTGGTATTGCGAAGCAAGAGAACGGCATGATCTGCGTTTGAGCATGTGGCCGAACTGGGAGAGAAGGAGAGGGGATGCCGGGTTTCAACATTACTTGCCGGCTGGGCAAGGGAACGGTCATGGAACGGGAAGCGGTGCGGAAGGCGCTGGAGGATGTCGGTTTACCGTGGCATACCGGCGCGGTATTGTTTGCCGACGAATCTTCGATTATATGCGGAAAAACGTACGCGGGCTATCCCCTGTCTTTTTGGGAGGATGAAAAGTACCGTTATCTCCTGGAAGGCTACATTTACAGTGAATCCAGGGAACGGGTGAATTCCGCCTTGCGGGACCTTGCCGAAGCGTACTTCGAGGGCGACGCTCCCGAATCGATGCTCGCGCGGTGGGTCTCCGGGGCCGATGGGGACTTCGTCCTGTGGTTGCGGGACAAAAAGACGGGAAGAAGCGTTCTGCTGAACGACTTGTTTGCCAGGCTTCCGGTTTACTACTCGCAAGGACGATACGGGCTGACTTTGTCCAGGGACATTCGTTTCATTCTTCGGCTGCACGGCGGATACTCGTTCGATCCCCTGGGAATGGCGCAGTACCTCACGTTGGGAAACGGGTTGGGAGGGGTGACTCCCTGGAAGAACATCTCCATCATGCCGCCTGCCGGCATGATGGCCATCGACCCCCACGGTGAACAGGTGCTGGTTAAGACGCTGCAAGTCTTCGATTTCAGCGAGAAGAAATACGAGCATCTCAGCCCTGCCGGGAACGGAGAAGAGCTTGCCGGTCTGCTGAAACGAGCGTGCGTGGAACGGGCGAGCGTAAACGAAGTGAATTGTGTGTCCCTCAGCGGGGGGCTCGACTCCAGATGCATAGCCTCCGCTTTGGCCGCCGCCGGGCATCCCTTCCATTCAGTGACGATGGCGAGGACCGGCTACCAGGAAGCCGAAGAATTCCTGATCGCACAGGCCGTGGCATCCGTCCTGAAAAGCCCGTGGCGCCTGATCGAGGTCGGAGGCGTCACATGCGGGAGCGCCTACGACATGCTCCACGCCAGGAGCGGTTTGAGTTCCCTGGAACTGGCGCTCATGTTGCCTTTCTTCAAGGAAATCAGGGATGCTTTCGACATCTCTCCGACCTATTTGACCGGCGATGGCGGAGACCGTACGTTGAACCTTATCCAGGCGCCGCGGCCGTTCCGGGGGTTGGATGACCTTGTGGGCTACATCTTCGACAAGAACGCCACCAACCACTTCCAGATGTGGTTTTCGGATGCGGCTGCTTTGACGGGAGTATCCGTCCGGGACCTCCGGGATTCCATGGCGGAACGCCTTTCGGGATTTAGGGAGAAGTCGTGCAAGGACAAGTTCATCCATTACCTGATCTACGACCGCGCCATTCCGACTTTCAACCAGGCGGAGGACCGGAACCGTGAGTTTTTCTGGAGCACCACGCCATACTATGACCTGGAGTTCTTCCGCTACGCCATGAATTGCCCCGACGGCCAGAAAGCCGAGAGCCTTCTATATCGCCATGTTTTGAGGCGGCTTTCTCCGGAAGCATCCGGGATCGACTACGCGGGGTACGGAGGACCGCCGGGGAGCGCTCGCCATAAGGCGAAATACTACCTGGGGCGTTTCAAGAAACTTTATCCC
>CAYOVG010000488.1:0-4166 GCA_964407285.1 uncultured Syntrophobacteraceae bacterium | reverse complement strand
GCCGT
The DNA here is from genome assembly GCA_964407285.1 of uncultured Syntrophobacteraceae bacterium. Classification (GTDB taxonomy): domain Bacteria; phylum Desulfobacterota; class Syntrophobacteria; order Syntrophobacterales; family Syntrophobacteraceae; genus CAYOVG01. The sequence continues at coordinate 4,161 of CAYOVG010000488.1, read as the reverse complement.
TCAGCCAGAGCTTGACCCCATCATTGCTCCCCATGCTTATGTGAAGGGGCTTGTCGGCGTCCGCCTCAAAGGTGCGGTAAGCGTAGGCCACGCCGTATACATCGTCCGGGCGGATTGCCCGCGCAAGGTCTACGTAGCCTGTCTTACCAGGCTCATATGCCTTCCAGCGAATCTCTACAGCGTCGGCGCCGGCATATGATACATCCAAGTCCACTCCGGTCTCGGGCGGATATGCCATGTCAAAGCCCGCGCGGTCCTTGTTGTCAAATGGTCCGAGGACGTGCCAGTCCGTGATGTACGCTGGTGTCACTTTTACCTGTTGAATGAACTCGGCGATGGCGTCCTCGCCGAAGCGCTCGCCAAACTGCTTGATGTGGTGGTCGCGCAGCGTTTGCGTGAATCTGTCCAAGACTTCGGGCGCGCACTCCGGGCTGAGGTAGTCCACGCCGCCAACCCGGTAGAACTGGAGACGGGCATAGTGAATCGGGAGGCGGGCCAACTGCACCCGCTTCAGCAGTGCGGGCTGTTCGCTCGCCGCCGCCTCGGCCTTCGCGAACAGCGCATCGGCCCGGTCCAGGAAGTCCGCCGTGAGGTACGGCATCTGCTCCAGACTGGCGAAGATGCTGAATCGCATGGATGGAGGTTTGACCGCATCCCGAGCCAGCTGGATGTACTCCGCGATAAACGGGGCCGCCGGACCGTAGACGTTGGTGACAAACTCCTGAATCAAGGCATTCCCGTCTTGGTAGGGGTTCCACATGAGCTGCGCGAAGACCCAGGCCCGCAGCGCGGAGAACTCGCCGCCGCCATGCTCCCGCACATTGTTTCCCTGGGCAAAGAGTCCAATACAGTTGTGCTCCGCGTACAAGCGCGGATGGTGAATCATCGACTCGAAGTTGGGAAACGGCATCAGGTAGTGGCGGAAGTTGGTGTAGTAGTCCCAGATGGTGATGGAGTCCGTGATCTTGCTCCAGCCTTCCAGCCGTTCCACGAAGACATCGTGGTCTTCGCACTGGCCTATCGCGTGTGCCTGGCAGTACTCATAGTGGCACATTCGAATGGTCACATTGGGCCGCGGCCGAATGGTCTTCGGCGGGATCTCGGAGTAAACATAGGCGAGCGTCTGCAACCGCGCCTCAGGGTGCTTCTCCGCCACCACGTCTGCAATTTGGTTCACGAAATGCAGTAGCGTGCCCGCGTGACTCTCTTCGGCCTCGTCCAGGGACGCGCAGTTGGGGCATTCGCAATACCCGTAGCCGTCGTTCTGGTCGATGGAGAACACGTCGGCCTCCGGGTACTCCGCGATCCACCGCAGAACGGCGCCAGTGGCGATGCGCAGCACCTCGGGATTCGTCAGGCATAGTTGCACGCGGTTGCCTTCCCGTTGCCGCTCTCCGTCCACCAGAGAGAAATACTCGGGGTGCTCGTCGAAGTACTTTTCAGGCGGAACGAGTTGGTTGAATGTGTGCACGAAGGGATAGATGACGAACCGGCCGCCTTTCTCCGCAGGAATGGGCGCCATAGACGCGTTCAAGCGGTTGTGCACGGCGAAGTCGATGTCGTAAACTTCCCGGTACCACGGTTCACGGTAGGCAAAGACGGGCGCCTGACGGTCGGGAAGTTCGTCCAAACACAGCGTCTTTGACCGAGGCACCTTCGTGACATCGCTCGTGTACCAGCGGCATCCGAAATGGTCACGCAGCAGGCCAATCACGCCATAGAGCGTGCCGCGGGGCGCGCCCCCAGCGATGAGTAGCGCATCGCCCGATTGCTGTATGATGTACTCTTCCTTTCCAAAGGTCTCGGGGTGCACATCGCCCAGAACAGATGGCGGCACATCGGCAAAGCCCACGTAGATGAACTTGCCGTTCGCAGGCGCCTCACGAACGATTGGCAGTGTGCAGCCGCTCATCCGCGCCAAGTAGTCCTGCAGCACCTCGGCTGCGTAGACCTCGGGTGCAGCTACGGATGGCGAGGAGTAGATAAGGTAATCGCTAGTGCCCTGCTCCACAAGCCTGGCGGGCGCGGCAAGGCACGCGAGGTGCAAGCCCACCACGAAGGCTGTCAAGAGCACACACCGGTTCACTCGTTTCGTGGGGTTCAATATCATTCTTGCCACATTTCCATCCTTTTTCAAGGTCTTTGCGCCCCGAACTAATCCTCAGCATCGCGCTGCTCCGTGCATAAATCATCCATCCACCCCTCATCAAGTGACGGGAAGGAATCGAAATACGGAACCTGTCGGGGAGGGCCCATGTCGTATAGTGGGCATGACCGCGGCCCGTAGCAGAAGGTCTCTTTGCGGTAACGCTTCACTTTTCCGAACTTGTACTCGATCTCCACTGCCGATTTGTTGGCCCACATGCAGGTGAAGCATTGCTTCCGCCAAAGTTTCGCGTCAAGCATGCGCGCCCCGCGCCGCGCGAATACGTCCGTCGGTGGCAGGAGGTCCATGAAGGGCGGGCCTGGAGGAGCGGCCTGCTCGTTCGCCCGGAATACCGCCTTGAATCCGCCCACGCGGTAGTAGTCGGCAATATCATGCTTGGCTTTGATGCAGGGCCATGCTGTGCCCCTGAACACGTCGCCAATGCGGAATCGCAGTTTCGTGTGTTGGCTGTCGCTGACGGCCACGATGAAGCGCCCTTCCGTTCCACCCGCCGCGCCTTTCACAAACAGGTTGAATCCGAGGTGATGGTGCGTGCGATTGTGCATGATGTAGCGCCAAACCCAGGCCCGGCACTGGACCGATTCGATTTCGCCCTGCCAGCGGAGCTGGGATGCCGGCTTTTGCTGCGGTGTGCTGTTCACAGATTCCGCGATCTCCTCGTCCGGAGCCACCATGCTGCGAATATGCCTGTCACAATAGCTCGTGAGAAATTCATGCGGCTTCGCTCCATTCGTACCGGTGGTGAATTCCCCCCACGCGAGGCAGCTCAATGAGTTTCGCGGACGAAGATGCGCGAATCGAAATAGGACGTCCCAGCGGTGTTTCTTTGTCAAGCCCCAAATGCGTTCGGTCCACGTGATAATACGCGAAGTAGGCCCGAAGTAATTTGCGCAGATGATTCTCGCTGAGGACAATGACATGGTCTAAGTATTCGCGCCGAATGCTGCCGTGAAGTCGCTCCACGTGCGGATTTTGCCAGGGGCTTTGATGGGCTGTCAGCACCTCCTTGATGCCCATCGATTTGACGTGTTGACGAAACCAGTCTCCATAGATACTGTCTCGATCCCGAAGCAGGCATTTCGGCGCCGTGTCCCACGGGAACGCCTCGACAATCTGTTGCGCAGTCCATTCGGCCGTGGGATTCGCCGTTATGTTGAAGTGAACGACGCGACGCCGGGCGTGACTCAAAATGATGAACACGAACAGCAGATGAAATCGAATGGTTGGAACAACGAGAAAGTCCACACCAACCATATCTGGCATGTGATTCTTGATGAAAGTTCGCCAAGTCTGAGAGGGCGGTTTGCGTTTTCGTTTCCGCAGCACGCCCGACACGGTCCGCTCGGAAACAACGATGCCAAGATTGAGCAATTCGCCGTGAATCTTGCGGGCACCCCAGAACGGATTAGCATCGGTCATCTTGAGAATCAGCGCCCGCACATCGGGGTCCAGTGCTGGTCTTCCGCGTTTGCCGGCCTCGGACTTCCGGCGCCAGTACAGATTGAATGCCTTCTTATGACACCGTACGACGGTTTCCGGCTGCACGATCAGAAGAGCGTCTCGCCATCCCGACCAGATACGAGACATGACCGCCCAGAATAGTCGGTCGCGCTCCTTGAGTTTAGGACGATTCTGGTTCCTCTTGAGCACGATAAGTTGTTGACGAAGAGCAAGATTCTCAGCCGCCAAAAACACGACGAGATTGAACTTTCGGGAGAGCCATCCACAGCAGTTTTTGATGATTTTGAGCATCATCGAATCTTACACGGACGAGTCTGTAAGTTCAATGGCAGCAACGTGTACGAATAAATGCGAACGACAGCCCCCCGGCGGCGCCGATCTTTCTGCGCAGACTTGCCGTGGTGTCGCTCATGGCTCCTCCTCGCGTTCCGGTTCAGGCGGGGACGGGTCAGGGTCGGTCCTGTGGCTCTGTTGTTCGCCTGTCGCGACTCTTTGATAATGTCACACTGTAGACTCGTTAGAAATGTCACACT
>CAYOVG010000487.1:0-4189 GCA_964407285.1 uncultured Syntrophobacteraceae bacterium | reverse complement strand
CCAGTTGTTCACCAGGGCGTTCTATGTGGTCTCTTTTCCTTTCTTCTCCATGGTGCGGGACGATAAGGAAAACCTGAGAGAAGCCGTTAAGATGTGCGTGAAAGTGAACGCGCTGATATCCATTCCTTCCATGGTGGGCCTTGCGGCTCTCAGTGAACCCCTGTTATCGGCTATAAGCCCGAAGTGGTTGCCCGCCGCCGACGCCCTCAAGATCTTGTGCGTGTTCGGGACCGTCAAATCCGTCACCCTCTTCACCGGAACTCTTCTCCAATCCCTGTCCAGGCCTAAACTTCAAACCACACTGGTCTGGATGCTCGCCGGCGCCAACATGGCCGGCCTCACGTTGACCTGCATGATGCTCAGGGACTCGCCCGTGAGCGAACAGATCGTCGGCATTGCAATTGCGCGTACCGCCATACTCGCCATCATTTCCTTGCCGCTCAACATGACGATCCTCATCAAAATGGCCGACATCAGGTGGAAACAGGTGCTGAATGCGATACTGCCGCCCCTTCTGGCGAGCACGGCGATGCTTCTTGCGAACAACTTGTTGAGTTCGTATATCGCCGGCCATGGCTATTCACCCTTTTTCGTTCTGATATCCAGTGCTTTTGCTTGCGGCTTCATTCTACTGACGGCCCTTCTGCTTTTTGACGCATGGTTCAGGTCCAAAGTTATTCTCTACTATTCCCGAATGAGCATGGCCCTTCAAAGGCAGTGGAACGACAGGACTCCGAAGAGCTGACGGGACGCTTGACAAGGGAACGCAAACCAATGCCGCAAAATCGAGAATTCGACTTTTTACTCGCCGCCGTTCGTCGTTTTCTCTCTTTCGAAAACGGCCCCCCCGCAGTCGATGGAAAGAGCGCCTCCCCCGACCTGGAATGGAATACCGTCATGAAGATGGCGCTGTATCACGGCGTGTTGCCCGCTCTGCACCAGGCGGCCGGCAGACCCGAAGCCCCCTTGCCCCTGGATGCCGATGCACGACAACTGATCGATTCGCTCTTCCTCCGGCAGGTGCGGCACAACCTCATGCTTACGTCGGAGCTTGCGAAAGTGATGAGGCTCCTGGAATCGCAAACGATTCCCGCCCTTCCCTTCAAGGGGCCCATCCTGGCAAGTCAATTCTATGGCGACCTCTCACTCAGGCCTTTCTCGGACATCGATCTGTTCGTGAGAAGCAACGACATGGACAGAGCCGGTCGCATTCTGGCGTCGCACGGGTATCGCCTGAATCTGAAAGTGGATTCTCCCGGCAAGCTCGCTTTTCTTCAGGCTCCGTTGAGGTCCACCTGGGAATACAAAATGGGCAAGGAACCGGGAATCAACCTGGAACTGCACAGCATATTGCCGAACCGGCACGTCGCCATGATTCCCGATTTCGAGGCGCTATGGGAAGCTTCGCGGGAAATCGACTTCGCGGGCATGAAAATGCGCAACATCCCTCCCGACCTGCTTCTGATCCTGCTGAGCGAACACGGGCTGAGGCATTGCTGGTCGAGGCTCATGTGGATATGCGACATTTCCATGCTCCTGCGCGCCGCGGGCGACATGGATTGGGACCGGCTGTTCGAAAGAGCGCAAATGTATGGTAGCAGGCGAAGCGTGCTGGTCGCCGTTCTCCTGGCGTCCCGGACCCTGGGAGTACAATTGCCGAAAGCGGCGCTACGGCAAATCGAACGGGACGAGTCGGTCGTCGGACTCACGGAATGGGTCCGGCTGCGCATCCCGACATTCCACCTTGCCGAAAACAGCGGTTCCTATCTTCATGAAATCATGTTCCGGATTTCGGTTCGGGAGGGCCTCAGGTACAGGCTGCCGGGCTATATCCACCTGGCCAGACTCGCACTTTCCCCTACCGAGAAGGAGGAGAGGCTCATCCACCTGCCCCGCGGACTTCACTTCTTGTATGGAGCGATCATCAGGCCTCTGCGGCTGGCGCTCAGGTCCGCTTCGTTCCTCTTCAGCCGCTAGACCGAATCGATCACGATCGATACTGCATACTTGCGACTGCAATTATGCAGCGGATTCGAGGATGGCGACAAGTCGTAAGCACTATCTCTTAACCAACGCACCCGACATGCAGGCCACGATTCAACACCAGTAAAAACCAGGAGTCAGAACTATGACAGCAACGCAGAACCCGGTGGAGACCTCCACCAGAGAAGATTCCATTCATCAGCACTCGACCGTGGTTGTCGTTCCCGATCAGGTATCGAGCAATATCGGAGACGAATCCGTCATCTTACAGCTCGATTCAGGCGTCTACTACGGGTTGAACGCGGTGGGAACACGCATCTGGAGCTTGATGCAGACGCCGGTCGAGGTATCGGCGATCAGGGACACTCTCATCGAGGAATTCGATGTGGAACCGCAGCGGTGCGAAGATGAACTGCTGACGCTGCTGAATGATATGGCGGCGGCGGGACTTATCCGGGTGAGTGATGAATAAGTTGGCAAGGTTCCGGGCGCTCCCGCGCCGGGAGAAGCGTCTCGTGGTCGAGGTGTTCCTCGTGGTCGCCGGAGTCAGACTGGGACTTTCCCTTCTCGATTTCAGGACCTTCTGCAGAATCACAGGCTCCGCCAAACGCAGGCTCAATCGTATTCGGCGCGGCAGTCGATTTTCCGTGGACAAAATCTTATGGGCGGTCGAGGTCGCCGGCAGACATATCCCGGCCGCAAGCTGCCTCACCCAGGCGCTGGCCGCGGACCTGCTGCTCGCACGGTCCGGCACGCCGGTCAGTCTTCGCATCGGCGTCCTGAAAAACAGCGAGGGCCGACTGGACGCCCACGCGTGGCTCGAATCCGAGGGGCGGATCATACTGGGAAACCGGTCGAACCTCTCCATGTTCTCCGTATTTCCTCCCGTGGAGTTGATTTGAGCGCGAGGCTTTTCAAACAACGAAACGCTACGAACCCATCCTCCCATCGCGGAGGATAAAGGGGAGTGCTTCTGAGCGATGAGCGCCATATTCGGAATATTCTATCTTGATGGAAGACCGGTAGCACCCGACGACCTGGAGCGGATGGGGTCCTGCCTCTCCCACCTCGGACCGGACGGGTCCGGTATCTGGCGCGGAGGCAGCATCGGCATGGGACACAGGAAACTGGTTACGACGCCGGAGTCCCTCCATGAACGGCTCCCCCTGGCGGACAACGACGGCGGTTTCGTCATCACCGCCGACGCCAGGATCGACAACCGGGAGGAATTGCTGCATGTGCTCGGATTCGACAAATCCGAGGCGGACCGGATAGCCGACAGCGAATTGATCCTGAGCGCCTACAAGAAATGGGGAGAGAAATGCCCCGAAAAGCTGTTGGGCGATTTCGCTTTCGCGATCTGGGATGGACGTTCCGGAACGCTCTTTTGCGCGAGGGACCACACGAGCATAAAACCGTTTTTCTACTACCGCTCCGACAAGCTGTTCGCATTCGCATCCGAAGTGAAGGGGCTGTTGCGCCTGGCCGAAGTCCCCCGCCGCATCAACGACCAGTACGTACCCGTCTATCTCCACACCGGTTTCTCGGACAAGGAAAATACAATGTACCGGGATATCCATCGCCTGCCCGAAGCGGCGACCCTGGCGGTCACCGGTGACGGAAGAGTCCGGAGAAGCACGTACTGGAGCCTGGACCCGGACCGCGAAATACGCTTCCGCTCGGACGAGGAGTATGAAGAAGCGTTCAGATCCATTTTCGAGGAGGCGGTTCGGTGCCGGCTGCGAAGCGTTCACCCGGTCGGCTCGATGCTGAGCGGAGGTCTGGACTCCTCGAGCATCGCCTGCACGGCGCGGCGCATACTGGAAAACAGGGGCGGTCCTCCGCTCAAGACCCTTTCCGCCGTGTTCCCGAAACTGGGCATGCACTGGCCGAGGCTGAACGAGCAGTCATACATGGACGCCATTATCGCGCAGGGAGGCTTCGAACCGCTTTTCGTCCACATCGACCGGATCAGCCCCATGATCGACACCCAGAAGATCATGTGGTCTTACGATTCCCCCAACCCTCATTTCAACACCTACATACACTGGTCCCTGTTCAAAGCGGCCAAAGAGGACGGCTCCGGAGTCATTCTCACGGGCACCGACGGCGATACGACGCTGTCCTACGGCTACGAATACCTCATGCAACTGGCCCGCACGGGCAGATGGATCAAGCTCTACAGGGAAAGCAAAGCAGTCGCGCG